>NZ_VNIM01000118.1 GCF_007785815.1 Alterirhizorhabdus solaris
CCGTCACGCCGCCCGAAACCGGGGACCGCGCCAACGTGCTCGGCGGCGTGACGGTGACCGACACCGCGATCATCGACGAGGGCTACAAGGGCGAGATCAAGCAGACGCCGAAATATGTCGCGCCGCTGCTCGACACCCCCCGCTCGATCGTGGTGATCCCGCGCGAGGTGATCGCCGAAACCGGATCGACCACGCTGGTGGAGGCGCTGCGCACCGTGCCGGGCATCACCTTCGGCGCGGCCGAGGGCGGCAACCCGATCGGCGACCGTCCGTTCATCCGCGGCTTCGACAGCCAGGGGTCGACCTATCTCGACGGCGTGCGCGACATCGGCGCGCAATCGCGCGAGATCTTCGCGGTGGAGCAGGTGCAGGTGGTGCGCGGGCCGGACGGCACGCTCGGCGGGCGCGGCTCGGCCGGCGGCTCGCTCAACATCGTCAGCAAGCTGCCTACCGCCACCGACCTGATCGAGGCGACCGCCAGCTACGGCAATGCCGACTACAAGCGCGCCACGCTGGACGTGAACCGCAAGATTTCCGACATGGTCGCCGTCCGCATCAACGCGATGTGGCACGATCAGGACGTGGCCGGGCGCGACGCGATCTTTTCCAGGCGATGGGGCGTCGCCCCGTCCGTCACCATCGGCATCGACAGCCCGACCAAGCTGACCCTCAGCTATTACCACCTGCATACCGACGAGTTGCCGGACGCCGGCATCCCGTATCTCTACACGATCGGCAACACCCCCAACCTGGGCTACAGCCGGTCCGAGCCGGCCGAGACCTTCACCACCATCGGCGGCGTCACCGGCAAGGTCGATCGCGACACCTTCTACGGCCTGAAGGACCGCGATTTCCGCAAGACCAACGTCGACCAGTTCACCATGCGCGCGGAGCACAGCTTCGGCGACATCACCATCCGCAACACCGCGCGCTACGGCCATACCGATCAGGGCTACATCTACACCCAGCCCGACGATTCGCAGGGCAACGTGTACGGCACCAACGCCGCCAACCCCGCGACCGCGGGCGGGCTGGTATGGCGCCGCGCGAACACGCGCTACAGCGTCACCGAAAGCTTCATCGATCAGGCCGACATCTACGGCACGCTGAAGACCGGCGGGATCGAGCACAGCTTCTCCGCCGGGGCCGAGGCCTCGCACGAACATGCCGCGCGTGGCACTTATGTGGGCGCGGGCAACGTGCTGAACGGCACCGAGACGCTTTCCACCGGCGCCACCATCACCCCGCGCTGCACGGCGGCGGCGATCGCCCGCTTCTACTGCACCAGCGCGTTCACCCCGAACCCGGACGATGCGTGGCGCAGCACGCAGGGCGATGCCTCCAACGTCGTCGTCCCCGTCGTGCGTTCCGCCCCCGGCACGCGCACGATCAACCGCGCCACCAACGTGGGCGCCTACGCGTTCGACCAGGTGAAGTTCAGCGAGGCGCTGCAATTGAACCTGGGTGTGCGCTACGATCGCTACACCTCGTCGGTGTCCCCGGGCCTCCTCAGCACCGCCACCACCGGGCGCATCCGGCTGGAGCGTGCGGACGATCTGTGGAACTATCAGGCCGGCCTCGTCTTCAAGCCCACCGCCAACACGACGCTCTACGTACAGCACGGCACCTCGGCCACGCCGCCGAACGCGCTGCTGGGCGAGGGATCGGAGGGCAATGCGCTGCCGACCACGATCACCGCCGCCAACCTCACGCTGCTCGACAGCCTGAAGATCGAGCGGACGAAGAGCTACGAGGCCGGCGCCAAGGCCGAGCTGTTCGACGGCGGCCTCGCGCTCAACGTCGCGGTGTTCGACACCAGGACGAAGAACGCGCGCGTGACCGGACCGGACAATACCGTGCAGTTCGTCGGCGAACGGCGCATTCGCGGCGTGGAGTTCGGCTATAACGGCAACATCACCGAGGCGTGGAAGATCTTCGGCGGTTATTCCTATCTCGACGCCAAGATCGTCGATGGCGGCTTCCCCGCGCTGACGGTGGCGGCGGTCGGCGCGCGGCCCGCCACGACGGCGCTGGTGCCTTCGGTCAACACCGGCCGCCAGTTTCCGCAGACGGCCAAGCACGCGTTCAGCACCTTCACCACCTTCAACTTCACCCCCGCCTTCCAGATCGGCGGCGGCGCCTATTACGTCAGCCGCGTGTTCGGCGGCTATTCGGACAACCGTACCGCCACGCAGAATGCGGCCGGGGTGGTGACGGTGAACCCGGCGACGAAGATCCTCGCCCGTTCGGTGCCGAGCTACTGGCGGTTCGACGCCACCGCCTCGTACAAGTTCACCGACGCGATCGACCTGCGGGTGAACGTGCAGAACCTGACGGACAAGCGCTACTACCCGCAGGCCTTCACCACGCACTACGCCGCGATCGCGCCGGGCCGCACCTATTACGCCACGCTGGCCTTCCGCTATTGAGCGGGTCGGCCGACACGCTGGCGGCGCTCGCCCCCGACGCGATCGCAGCGCGGCTCGCGGGGCCGCCGGCCGGGCGCGCCGCCTTCATCGCGGAGGCGGCACATGCCGGGGTCGCCGAGGCGCAACTGCTCTACGGCCAGCTGCTGCTCGACGGGAACGGCGTGGCGGCCGATCCGGCGGCGGCGCTCGGCTGGTTCGGCAGGGCGGCGGCGGCCGGCAACCTGATGGCGCTCAACATGGTCGGCCGCTGCCACGATCTCGGCTGGGGCACCGCACCTGACAAGGCGCGCGCCGCCGACTGCTATCTGGCCGCCGCGCGGCGCGGGCTGGACTGGGCGATGTACAATTACGCCACGCTGCTGGCGCTGGGCGAGGGCGTGGCGGAAGACAAGGCCGGTGCGCTCGCCTGGCTGCGGCGCGCCGCGGCGCTGGGCAACGCCAACGCGATCAATTTCGTCGGCAGCTTCCACGAGGACGGCTGGGCGACGCCGGTGGACATGGCCACCGCCCGCCGCTGCTATGCCGAGGCGGCGGAGGGCGGCGATTTCCGCGGCCGCTTCAACCATGCGCGGATGCTGATCGCGGCGGGCGATGTCCGCCAGGCGGGCGCGTGGATCGCGCGATTGCCGGAGAATGCCACGCCCGCCTTTCTGGAGAAGGCGCGCGGGTGGCTGGCCGGTCACCCGCAGCCGGCAGTGCGGGCCTTGGCGGCGTCCCTGCCCGGGTAGTGCCGCCCGCCGCTGCCGGCCCGGCTCACCCGACCCATTCGCGGCGCAGGTGGCGCCCGGCCAGCGCCATCAGCCCCGCCGCCACGAGGTACAGCGACAGCGCGATCAGGATCGCATAGCGCAGTGCCTCCGCCCCGAACGGCCCGGCCAGCGCATCGGAGAGCGCGCCGATCGTCAGCGTGCCGAGGCCGAGACCGATCAGGTTGTTGACGAGCAGGAAGCAGGCCGAGGCGGTCGCCCGCATCGGTGCCGGCACCAGATGCTGCACAGCGGTAAGCACGGGTGCCAGCCACATGAAACTCAACGCCTGTGGCAGCAGGAACAGCGCGAACGCCGCCGTCACCGATCCCGAGAGCACGCCGGCGGCGAACAGCGGCGTCGCGACCACGAAGGCGCAGGCCGGCACCAGCGCGAAGGCGGCGCGGTCGCGCGTGCCCAGCCGGTCGCCGAGCCAGCCGCCGGCCAGCACGCCCGCCACCCCGCCGACCAGCAGCAACCCGCCGAAGAAGCGCGCGGTGGCGGGCAGGCTGAGGCCGAAAGACCGCTGCATCAGCGACGGCAGCCAGAAGCCGAGGCCATAGCCGATCATCGAGCAGGAGGCCGCACCGAACGCCAGCAGCCAGAAACTGCGCTTGCCCGCCAGCAGCCGCAGCACATCGGCGAAGCGCGGCGCCAGTTCCGCCACCTCCCGTTCACGCGTCGGCTCGCGCACGGCGAGGCGGAAGACGGGCGCGAACAGCAGCCCTGCCAGCCCCACCGCGACAAAGGCCGCCCGCCAGTTCACCGCGGCGGCGACATACCCGCCGAACAGCACGCCCAGCGCCGAGCCGAGCGGGATGCCGAGCGAATAGACCGCCAGCGCCCGCGCCCGCTGCGCCGGGGGATAGATGTCGCCGATCACCGCATAGGAAGGCGCCACCCCGCCCGCCTCGCCCACGCCCACGCCCAGCCTGCACAGGAAGATCTGCCAGAAGCCGCCGGCAACCCCGCACAGCGCGGTGAAACCGCTCCACACCATCAGCGATGCGGTGATGACCCAGGTGCGGCCGGTGCGATCCGCCAGCCATGCCAGCGGCACCGCCAGCGTCGAATAGAGCATGGCGAAGGCCAGCCCGCCGAGCAGGCCGAGCTGCGTGTCGCTGAGCGCCAGCTCCTGCTTGATCGGCCCGGCGAGGATGCCCAGGATCTGCCGGTCGACGAAATTGAAGGTATAGACCACGAGCAGCAGCGCGAGCGTGAGATGCCGCCGCCCCGCCGGGTGGCACATATCGGGACACCGCTGTGCCGCCGTCGAACCGCGGGCCTTTACTCCCGCCTCAATCTGGTCGCTCATGCTGAAACATGAGACGGCTTTCAACGGGAAGCAAGGGAGGGATGCCATGAGCGACGGGGCTGCCGACGGCGACCGTAGTCCCTTGGCCGCGCGCCCTGACAAGACGCCGAAGACCGCCCGCGGCCGGCGCACGCTGCGCGCACTGCTGGACGCGGCGGCCGGGGAGTTCGGCGACCGGGGGTTCCACGAGGCCGCGATCAGCCGCATCACCGCGCGCGCCGGCGTCTCGATCGGCTCCTTCTATACCTATTTCGACAGCAAGGAGGAGGTGTTCACCGCCCTTGTGCGCGACCTGAGCGACCGCGTGGGCGAGGTGGTGGGTCCGGCAGTGGCGGGCGAGCGCGACGGGCTGAGCGCGGAACGCGCGGGCCAGCGCCGCTATCTCGAATTCGTCCGCCACCACAAGGAGATCTACCGCATCATCGACGAGGCCGAATTCGTCGATCCCGCCAGCTATCGCGCGCATTACACCGGCACCGCCGCACGCATCGCCGCCCGGCTGGAGGCCAGCGCGGCGCGCGGCGAGATCAGTGCGGGATCGGCCGAGGTGCGCGCGTGGGCACTGATGGGGATGAACGTGTTCCTGGGCCTGCGCTACGGCGTGTGGGGCGGGGCGGAGGATCTGGATGCCGTTACCGGAGT
The DNA here is from genome assembly GCF_007785815.1 of Alterirhizorhabdus solaris. Taxonomy (GTDB): domain Bacteria; phylum Pseudomonadota; class Alphaproteobacteria; order Sphingomonadales; family Sphingomonadaceae; genus Alterirhizorhabdus; species Alterirhizorhabdus solaris. The sequence continues at coordinate 5,133 of NZ_VNIM01000118.1, forward strand.
GGCGGGCGATCTCATCAGCCACGGCCTCGCCCCACGCAGCCCTTCGGAACGCTAGCCTTTTGCCTCACCTGAATCAGTCACCACGCGACATACCGAAGTTGCTATAGTCAGTTTACACGCATTGTCGGGGGGCGAGTCGTGCCGGGACATTTCGACGACTTTATCGTTACTGCACAATGCCCGGGGTGCGGCGCGCAGGTATCGGCGACCTATGGCCGCCTGCGCTGCGATCCCCGCGTTACCTGTCATTGCGGGATGGGTTTCGCCGTCTATCTCGATGGCAGCCCGGTGGCCGAGGCCGACATGCTGTGGGATGCCGGGCGGTGGAGGGTGGCCAACGACAACAGCAGTCCGCCCTATCTGGTGAAGGGCTGAAAAGCGGCCGGTGCGGTTTCGATCTTATACCACTAGTCAGACTTTGGTCGGAAACGCAGGAGCCGCGACGGTGATTGAAAGATTTTGTTAACCCGCCCGGCGCACTCCGGATCCAACGAAAGCAGGGGTCCGCAACCATGTCGATGAAGATCAACGTCTCGCCGGTCGTTTGGATGGATAAGCCGGAAGCGTTCTACGCCGTGGGCCGCAACCTGCGCCAGGCGTTCCAGCCGGCGCTGACGACCGTGCCCGATCGGGGGGTCGACGCGCTGATGGCGCTGCTGATGGAAACGCCGCTCAACGACATGGCCTCCTGCTGAGGCCATGAGGGCAGACCGGGGCCGCGACGGCAGACCCCGGTGCCGGAAACGAAATCAGATGCGGGCTTCGGACTGATAGACGCTCTTGTAGACGCGGGCCTGACCTTCCTGCGTGAGACCTTCCAGACCGGAATGCGCCAGACCGCGCTGCCAGCTCAGCAGCTCTTCCTGGCTCAGGCTGTAGCGGACGCCCGCCTCGTTGGCGCTGAGCAGGCCGCACTCGATCGCCGCGACCACGCGGGCCTTCATCAGCGGCGACCAGCGACGATTGTAACGCGGCGGCAGATCGGCCTCGGTCAGCTCGCCGCAATGCTGCGTGGCGACTTCGACGGGATAATGTTTCATCGGATCGGTCATGTCGGTTCCTAAAGACTCATGGCATCGTGCCGTTATCGATCGGCGTGCAGGATCGCCAAAATTCGCTAACAATGTCTGCTAAAAGATATTTAACAGATGATTTACGTTCGGCGCATTGTAGTATTACGCGGACGCGACTTATCTATCGTTCAGTCGAACTAATAAATATCGAGCCTTCTCTCTTGCGATCAGAGACGAATGTCGATCAGACTGCCCAGAGAGGCATCAGCGACAGGATGGAGACTGCGTCGCAACCTGGCATGGCCGGGATCGATACGATCGAAGACTGGCGCGCAGGCCATCCCGTCCTGCCATATCGCCAGTTCCGCCGGGGCAAGATTGTAGCGACGGCTCGCCTCGTCGGCGCTGAGCAGGCCGCTGTCGATCGCGGCGACCACCCTCGCCTTCATCGCCGAGGTCCAGCGCCGGTTGTAGCGCGGCGGCAGGTCGGCCTCGGTCACCTCGGCGGTCACCTCCCGCGAGACTTCGAGCGCAAAGCGGGTGAACTTGTATTCCACGACGATCTCCGTCCCGTCGCGCCGGGCCGAAGGTCGGCACCGATGCAATGGGTAACGCTTTCTCGCCGAAAACAGTTAACGAAGCATGTAACCTTAGCGGATCTTCATACTTTGGTCGCACCGGCCACACGGGCTGGCGCGACCTGCCGCCGCCACGATCAGGCCGGCCGCGTCGCGAACCACAACGGGTTGATGCCGCGTTCCGGCTGCACCGGGCACTGGATGTGGACCTCCTCGACGGCGAACCCCGCCTTCTCCAGCCGCAGCACGAAGGCGTCGTCCGGATAGGCGGACCATACCGCCAGGATGCCGCCCGGCCGCAGCGCGGCGAAGGCGGCGCGCAGGCCCCAGTTGCAGTACAGCCGGTCGTTGGCGAGCTGGATCAGCCCGTCCGGCCCGTTGTCCACATCGAGCAGGATCGCATCGAAGCGGCCATCGGCGGCATCGATCACGTCGTGCACGTCGGCCAGCTCCACCGTCACGCGCGGATCGTCCAGACACGCGCCGAACAGGTGCGCCAGCGGCCCCTGCGCCCATTCGAGCACCTTGGGCACCAGTTCGGCCACCACGATGGTGGCACCCGGCGGCGAGGCGGCCAGCGTCGCGCCGAGGGTGAAGCCCATGCCGAGGCCGCCGATCAGGATCGTGGCCTCGCGATTGCCCAGCCGCTCGCAGGTGAGCGTGGCAAGCGCTTGCTCGCTGTGGCGCACCTCGCTGCCCATCAGTTCCTCGGTGCCGTACTGGATCGAATATTCATCGAGGCAGCGCAGCAACTGCAGCTGGCCGCCACCGGGAATCTCCGCCGTATCGACGAGATGGATGGGGTTGCGGGTGGGGGCGGTGGTGGCGGCGGCCTGCGCGGTCGTCATCGCGCGCGGATCAGCCGTTCGCCCCGGTGGTGGCGGCATCGTCGTCGCGAACGGGAGTCGCCGGCTTGCGCACCTGCGCGGCCAGAGTGACGGCGCGCTTGTGGCGCTTGTTGGCGGTGCGCAGCTGGCCCATGATGATCCTGTCAGATTATGATCGATCGCCGGTGCGGCCAGGCTGGCCGTGAAGAATGCGTCGGTCGGCTGCGGTCATGGTCATACTTCCGCCCCGCTGACAACCTGCGCGGTCAAAGCATGTCCGGTGGATCGCCCTCCCGCCACGGCGCGCGCGGCCGCATCGCCCGCGCGAACAGCGGCGTGGCAAGCTCCCCGGCGAGCCAGCGGTGGAGCGCGGGGAGCGGCTGCGCATCGAACCACGCGCGGTCCACCTGCGTGAACTGGCGCACGAACGGCATGATCGCCGCATCCGCCAGCGTGCGCCGCGCGCCGCACAGGAAACCGCCCGCCGCGATCCGTTCGTCGAGCGTCGCCAGCCACGCCAGCCCGACCGCGCGATGCGCCGGCGGATCGCCGCCCCCCTCCCCGGCGTGGCGTTCGGGATATTTGTAGCGATCGAGGTGATGCTTGAACGCCCCGTCGTTGGCCGCGATCAGCGCCGTGTCGTCGCCGGCCAGCCAGTCCGCCGGATCGTGGCGGGCAAGCGCCCAGCGCATGATGTCGAGGCTCTGGTCGATCACCCGCCCGCCGGCCAGCACCAGCACCGGCACGGTCGCCTTGGGCGAAGCGGCGATCAGCGCGAGCGGCTTGTCGGCCAGCTTCACCTCGCGCACCGTGCACGCCGTTTCGCTCACCAGCAGCGCCAGCCGCGCGCGCATCGCATAGGGGCAGCGGCGGAAGCTGTAGAGAACGGGCGCCTCAGCCATCGCCGCCGGGCGCATCGCCATCCCGTGCCTCGCGCGGCGGCAGCGTGGCGCCGACATGCACGGTGCCGCGCGCCTCGGCCAGCCGCGTCTGGCGGTGGCGTTCGGCATAGCCGCGCCGCTGCGCCTCGCTGCGGGTCGCGTGGCAGGCGGGGCAACTCACCCCCTCCTCGTACAGCGCGGAGGCCTGCTGCACCGGGCCGACCGGCCTTCGGCACGCGCGGCACAGCATGTGGCTGCCGGGCGACAGGTCGTGCGTCACCGTCACCCGCTCGTCGAACACGAAGCATTCGCCCTGCCAGCGGCTTTCCGCGGGCGGCACCTGCTCCAGATAGGCCAGGATGCCACCTTCGAGGTGATACACCTCGTCCAGCCCCTCGCCCTTCAGGAAGGCGGTGGCCTTCTCGCAGCGGATGCCGCCGGTGCAGAACATCGCGATCCTCGGCGGGCGCTCACCGGCCAGCAGCGTCTCGCGATGCGCGGCGAACCAGGCGGGGAAATCGCGGAAGCTGGCCGTGCGGGGGTCGATCGCCCCGGCGAAGCTGCCCACCGCCACCTCATAATCGTTGCGCGTGTCGATCACGATCGTGTCGGGCCGGTCGATCAGCGCGTTCCAGTCTGCCGGGCAGACGTAGTGACCGGCATCGGCCAGCGGATCCACGTCGGGCCGCCCCATCGTCACGATCTCGCGCTTCACCCGCACCTTCATGCGGTGGAACGGCATGGCGGGCGCCGCCGCCTCCTTCACCGCGATGTCGGCGCAGCCGGGCAGCGCGCGGATGTGCGCGAGCACCGCCTCGATCGCTTCGGGCGTGCCGGCGACGGTGCCGTTGATCCCCTCGCGCGCCAGCAGCAAGGTGCCCTTCACCCCGCGCACGCAGCAGACCTGCGCCAGTGCGGTGCGGATCGCCTGCACTTCCTCGAACGGGGTGAAGCGGTAGAGCGCCACGACGCGGATCGGCAGATCGTCGGTCATGTCGCGCGCGCCTCCCGCCTCCGCCCCGTGGCGGAAAGACGGCGCGCCTAGCAGAAGCATCCGCGCGCGTCATCCTGCTGCGGGGCTGGACGCCGCCCCGCCACGCCCTATATACCGATCGGTATGAATAGTTGCACAGCCACCCCCACCAAGGGCCGCCCACGCGAGTTCGATCTGGACGACGCGCTGGCGGCGGCGCTGCGCGTCTTCTGGCGCAACGGCTACGAGGGCGCCTCGATGGCCGAGCTGACCGCCGCGATGGGGATCACCAAGCCGAGCCTCTACGCCGCGTTCGGCAACAAGGAGGCGCTGTTCCACAAGGCGCTCGACCTCTACGAGCGCGAGAAGCTGGCCTATGTGATGGCCGCGCTTGAGGCCCCCACCGCGCGTGGCGTGGCGGAGCGGCTGCTGCGCGGCGCGCTGGAAATGCAGATGAGCACCTGCGATCCGAAGGGCTGCCTCAATGTGATCGCGGTTAATGCCTGCGGGGCGGAGGCGGAAGGCATCAAGGCAGAGGTGCTCAAGCGGCGGCTGTCGTCGCAGGCGGCGCTGGTTCGCCGGTTCGAGCAGGCCAAGGCGGCCGGTGAACTGCCGGACGGCATGGAGGCGTGCGCGCTGGCCCGCTACCTGCTGGCGATCATGCAGGGGCTGGCGTTGCAGGGCGGCTCCGGCGCCACCTGCCAGGAGCTCGACCAGCTCGTCCGCATCAGCCTCGGCCTGTGGCCGACACGATAAATACCAGCCGGTACAAAAAAGCCGTTGACGAGATGAACGGCAGGTTTATATACCGATCGGTATCGAAGCTTCCTCCCCGATCGGAGGCGGCAACCGGGGAAACGCCCATGACAGGGGTCGTCACCTAGCAAGGCACGGGCGAACGCCCGGTCCACACATATCCAGCGATGCGACGATGCAGGAGAGCGCCGTCGCCGATCGCGATCACGCCGGTCGCCGGGGGCACACCCTCCGGCGGGCGATGGCGGTCGCCCGCCGACAAGAGGGAAAGTTTCATGGCCTATCTCGATGCCGATGCCCTGTACGCCGCCGCCGCCGGGCGCACCGCCGTGCCGCCCGCCCCCGCCGCCCTCTCCCCGCTGGAATGGAGCGTCGTCGCGCTGGCGAAGAACGAATCGCTGCGCAGCCTGAACCGGCCTGGCCGCGTCTCGCGCGCGATCGGCGGGCTGTTCGGCCTCGGCGAGACATCGCCGCTGGCCGATCCCCGGCTGGAGGCGCTGCGGCGGCTGGCGATCCACGCCTGGCACCGTGGCTTCGCGCTGCCGGCGGCCGAGATCGACCGCGTGATCGCCGCCGGCTTCACCGAGGCGCAGATCGAGATGATGGTCGTCAGCATCACCGGCATCCGGATCGGTGCCGATCGTCGCGGGCGCGCGGCATGAACATGGTCTCGCCGATCGCCGCCACCCCCGCCGACGCCCCGGCCACGGC
>NZ_VNIM01000119.1 GCF_007785815.1 Alterirhizorhabdus solaris
CCGCCCGCCACCGCCGTGCAGCCGCCCAAGGCCTCGCCCGACATGCAGGCGGTGCTGGATGCGCTGGCCGGCCTCGGCGGCAAGCCGATCGAGACGCTGACCCCCGCCGAGGCGCGTGTCCAGCCGTCCGCCGCCGATGGTGCGAAGGCCGTGATGGCGCAGAAGGGCATGTCGACCGCGCCGGATGCCGCCGTGACCACGCAGGACGTTCCCTACGGGTCCGATCCCAAGCAGTTCGCCCGCATCTACAAGCCGGCCGCCGCACCGGCGGGCGACGCCAGGCTGCCGGTCATCGTCTATTATCACGGTGGCGGCTGGGTGATCGCCGATGTCGCCACCTACGACGCGGCGCCGCGTGCGATGGCCAAGGCGCTGAACGCGATCGTCGTCTCGGTCGAATATCGCCACGCGCCCGAGTTCAAGTTCCCGGCGCAGCACGACGACGCGGCGGCCGCCTATCGCTGGACGCTGCAGAATGCGGCCAAGTGGGGCGGTGACCCGGCGAAAATCGCGGTCGCGGGCGAAAGCGCCGGCGGAAACCTCGCGGTGGCGACTGCCATCTACGCACGCGACAACGGCCTGACGGTGCCGCGCCACATCGTTTCGGTCTATCCGATCGCCAACAGCAGCATGACGCTGCCGTCGCGCAGGGATTCGGCGAACGCCAAGCCGCTGAACGGCGCGATGCTCAAGTGGTTCGGCCATTATTACCAGGCCAATGCTGCCGATGCGCAGGATCCCCGCCTGAACCTCGTCGCCGCCAACCTGCGCGGCCTGCCGCCGACGACGATCATCAACGCGCAGATCGATCCGCTCCGGTCCGACGGCGAGACGCTGGCGGCAGCCATGCGGACAGCGGGCGTAAAGGTGGAACAGAAGACGTTCCCGGGCGTCACGCACGAGTTCTTCGGCATGGCCAAGGTGGTGCGCGGGGCGAAGGACGCCAACGATCTGGCCGTCGCCCGGCTGAAGGCGGCCTTCGCGGTGCCTGCACGCCGCTGACCCGGACGGCGGGGGCGGCAGTGATGCCCCCGCCGATCCCGTTCGACAGGAGATTCAGATGACCGACGCCCCCGTTCGCTACCAGCCCGATATCGAGGACATCCAGCCCGACGAGCAGGAAACCATCCAGCAGTTGTGTTCCACCTTCGACGTCATCCTCGAACGGACGGCGGAGGATTACGGCCACGCGGTACGCTCGGTTCATGCCAAGTCGCACGGCGTTCTCGTTGGGGAATTGACCGTGGACGCCGATCTGCCGCCGGAGCTGGCGCAAGGGTTGTTCGCCACGCCGGGCACGCACAAGGCACTGCTCCGCCTGTCCACCAATGCCGGCGACGTGCTGCCCGATGCGATCAGCCTGCCGCGCGGGCTGGCGCTGAAGGTGTTCGACGTGGAGGGCGCGCGCCTGCCGGGATCGGAGGGGAGCGCGCAGGATTTCGTCATGGTCAACGGCACCGTCTTCCAGGCGAAGACGGCGGACAAGTTCCTCGGCAACCTAAAGATGCTGGCGAAGACGACCGACCGGCTGGAGGGCACGAAGAAGGTGTTGTCCTCCGTCCTGCGCGGCGTCAGCAGCGCGCTGGAGACGGTCGGCATCGAGAGCGCGGCGATCAACTCGCTGGGCGGCGCGCCGAACGTGGAGCCGCTGGGCGAGACCTATTACAGCGTCACCCCGTTCCGCTACGGCGACTATATCGCCAAGTTCAGCCTCGCTCCCGTCGCGCCGGAGATGACGGCGCTCACCGGCGAGACGATCAAGGTCGACGGGCGCGAGGATGCGATCCGCGAGGATGTGCAGGCCGAGATGCGCAACTTCCGTGCGGAATGGGATTTCCGCGTTCAGCTCTGCCGCAATCTCGACAAGCAGCCGGTGGAAGACCCGACCGTGGAGTGGGACGAGGAGGAGGCGCCTTTCCTGAAGGTCGGCACCCTCCGCGCCGCGCCGCAGGACAGCTGGGATCCGGCGCAGGTGCAACAGATCGATGAGGAAACACGCTTCAGCGTGTGGACCGGCATCGCCGCGCACCAGCCGCTCGGCAACATCAACCGTGCCCGCAACGAGCCCTATCGCCACTCCGCCGACTTCCGCGCGCGGGTGAACGGCTGCCCGTATCACGAGCCGGCCGCCTGACGCGTCGACGCAACGCGCCTCATTCTACAAAGGAAAGAACATGACACTCGAAGGCAAAAAGATCGCCATCCTCATCGCCCCGCGCGGCACCGAGGAGCCGGAGTTCGCCAAACCCAAGGCCGCCGTCGAGGCGGCCGGCGGGACCGTCACCGTCGTCGGGCTGGAGGCTGGCGAGGCGCAGTCGGTCAACAACGATCTCGATCCCGGCAAGAGCTTTGCCGTCGACAAGGCGATCGGCGACGTCTCGGCGGCGGATTTCGACGGACTCATCATCCCCGGCGGCAGCGTGGGGGCGGACAAGCTGCGTGGATCGAAGCAGGTCGTCGCCTTCGTCCACGATTTCTTTGCGCAGGAAAAGCCGGTCGCCGCGATCTGCCACGCACCTTGGACGCTGGTGGAAGCCGATGTGCTCAAGGGGCGCACGCTCACCTCGTTCGCCACGCTGCAAACCGACATCCGTAACGCGGGCGGCACCTGGGTGGATCAGGAAGTGGTGGTGGACAAGGGCCTCGTCACCAGCCGCGACCCGGACGACCTGCCGGCGTTCTGCGCCAAGCTCGTCGAGGAGTTCGCCGAGGGCAGGCACGCCGAGCAGGCAGCGAGCGCCTGAGGCACGGGACGGCGCGTCGTCGACCGGCTGGCGACCCGGCCGTCGTGCGGCTCGCCGTCCTGACGCAGCTTAAAGCAGATGAAGGTGAGAGATGAGCGATACGCCAAGCGATGACAGCAACTCCGCGCGCATCCTGCGTGGCGTCCTGACCGGCATCGTTGCGGGTGTCGCGGCATCGTTCGTGATGGACCGCTTTCAGGCAGCCGTCGCCGCACTCTCCTCCGACGATGAGGGCGGCGACGGGGAGCCTGCGACGGAACAGGCGGCCGACGCCATCGCCCTGCGTGTCGTCGGCAGGCCCGTTCCGGAGGCGGACAAGCCGCTGGGCGGCCAGTCGATCCATTATGTGCTGGGGAGCGGGCTGGGCATCGTCTACGCCGTCGCAGCCGAGTTCCGCCCCGCCGTCACCGCCGGCCATGGCGCCGCCTTTGGGATCGTGACCGCCACCTTGCTCGACGAGGCGGCCGTGCCGGCGGCGGGCCTCGGGCCGGCGCCATGGAAATCGGACGTGCCGACCAATCTCTATGGCTATGCCTCGCACCTGATTTTCGGCGGGACCGCCGAGTTCGTCCGCCGCAGTGTCCGCACCACGCTGGAGGTGTGACGACACTGGCGGTCTGCATCACCACGCCGAGACGGTTTCACAGCCGCCCGGGCGGGGCAAATGGATAGCCACCACGCCGCCGACCCTCTTTGTCGGGCGTGGCGTGGCGAAGGAGGGGCTACCGCCATCCTTCGTCCAGCACCCGTCTCACCCTGTGACACATGACGCGAAGATGAAAGTCGCGCGCACAACGTTTCATCGCTGCGTCATATCCCCGACCCACGTCTCGTCTAGCCGCCGCCCCACAGAACAAAGGGGGCGTCCATGTCGAACCAGCTTATCCGCCGCGCACAGTTGATGACCGGCTGCGCGACCATTCTTCTTCTCGCCGCGCCCGCCGTGGCGCAGGATGCCGTGACGCCGCCGGCCGCTGCACAGCGGGCGGTCGATGCCGCGCGGCCGGTGCAATATGCCGCCGCCGACATGGCTGCTCCCGCCGCTGAAACCGAGGCCGTCGGGCTGACCGACATCGTCGTCACCGCCACCAAGCGCGAGACGAACCTCCAGCGGACCCCGATCGCCATCAACGTGCTCAACACGCAGGCGATCAAGGATCGCCACGTGCAGAGCCTGTTCGATCTCGGCGACGGCGCGATCCCCTCGCTGCGCATCGCCCCGTTCGAGGCCCGTCAGAGCGCGCTCACCCTGGGCATCCGCGGCATCGTGCCGCTCGACGCGAACCAGCCCGCCCGCGAGCAGGGCGTCGGCGTCTATGTCGACGGCGTCTATCTCGGCCGCCAGCACGGCCTGAACGCCGCGCTGTTCGACGTGGAGCGGATCGAGGTGCTAAAAGGTCCGCAGGGCACGCTGTTCGGCCGCAACACCGAGGGCGGCGCGCTCAGCATCGTGACGAAGGGCCCGTCGGGCAAGTTCGGCGGGCGCGTGTCCGGCAGCATCGGCAACTACGGCTCGTACAATTCCGAGGCGCATCTCGATCTGCCCGAATTCCACGGCTTCAGCGTGAAGCTGGACGGCGTCATCCAGCATCAGGATGCCATCACCAAGAACCCGCTCGCCGGCCAGACCGGCTGGGGCTATTACGACCGGCAGGCCTTCCGCGCCGCCGTGCGCTGGCAGCCCACGCCGGAGATCACCAACGACTTCTCCTACGACAACGGCCGCGACTCCAACTCGCCGTTCTACAGCCAGCTGCTGAACTTCAACCCGAACAACTGCGTGGCGGGCACGCAGGCGGCAAGCCCGAACTGTGCGCTGCCGGGCACGTCCTATACGGCGCTGACCGGCACCGTGAAGCCGGTGCTGCCGGGCGTGGTGATCGAGGGTGACAAGCGCCAGAAGGTCGCCGACATCGGCGTGCCGCAGCAACCGAGCGTCGACAAGACCCACGGCTTCACCAACTCGCTGAAGTGGAAGGTGACGCCCGATCTGGAGCTGCGCTCGATCACCGCATGGCGCGGCGTGACGGCGACCCAGTGGGACAACAGCGGCGGCGCGCATCGCCCGCCGATCGTATCGCCGGGCTGCACCGGCACCGCCTGCAACTTCAGCCGCTACAGCCTCGCCAACCTGAGCCAGGACCAGTTCAGCCAGGAACTGCAGGCGGTCGGTTCGCTCGGCACGGTCGATTACGTCGCCGGCCTGTTCTACTTCAACGAGCGCGTGTCGGACGATGCCGCGACGCCGAACTCGCTGGCGATCCAGGGCTACACCACCGCCGGGCAGACCACGGGTTATCAGTATGTCGTGCTCGATCCCTGCCTCACGATCGCCGGCGTCGGTGCCGGCTCGCAGCCGGGTTGCCGTTCGATCGACCGCGCCTCGGCCGTGAAGTCCAAGAGCTACGCCGCCTACGGCCAGGCGACCTGGAACGTGACCGACCGTCTGCACCTGACCGCCGGTGGCCGCTACACCAGCGACAAGAAGAAGGGCGCGCTGCTCTTCTCGCGCAACGTCAACTACGTCACCAACCCGGTGGCGGCGGCGGCGAACGGCTACACCCCGCTCGACGAGACATGGAACCGCTTCAACCCGATGGCGACGGTGGCGTTCGATTTCAGCGACACGCTGCACGGCTATGCCAAATACGCGACCGGCTACCGCGCCGGCGGTGCCAGCTCGCGCACGTCCAACTATCAGGCGTTCGATCCGGAGGACGTGAAGTCCTACGAGGTGGGGCTCAAGGCCGACCTGTTCGATCGTCGTGTCCGCATCAACCTGGCCGGCTACATCATGGACCGCAAGGACAGCCAGGTCGACATCAGCACCATCCAGTTCCAGAACAACAGCAGCTTCAACAACCTCGTCACGATCAATGCCGCCGGCACCACCAAGATCCGCGGGATCGAGGCGGACGTCACGGTCAACCCGGTCGAGGGGCTGACGCTGAACGCCTCCTATGCCTACACCTACACCAACATCCCGCTGGTCCCGATCGTCAACATCCAGCGCAACGCCGCCGGGGTGGAAACGTCTCGTACCACGGTGCTCCAGCGCTTCTACATCGTCTACACGCCGCGCAACGCGGCCAGCGGCGCGATCGACTATGAACTGCCGGTGGGCGGCGGCGACACCAAGCTGCGCTTCCACCTCGACGCCAACTACTCGCAGGCCACCCAGGCGTTCGACCAGTTCGCGACGAAGAACGATGCGTCCTTCCTCATGAACGGCCGCATCTCGCTGGCCGACATCGCCGTCGGCAACGGCGACGAGAAGCTGACGGTGGCGGTGTGGGGCCGCAACCTGCTCGACAAGGATTATGTGTTCCGCCGGGATCCCTCGAACAGCCTGCCGGGCGCGCCGACGACCAACATCCTGTCCGGCAGCGTCAACAACGTGCTGGGCGACTACGGCAACTTCAACGCGCCGCGCACCTACGGCATCGAGGCGACCGTCCGCTTCTGATGACTGGTGTCCTCCGGCTCATGCCGGGGGTCGCACGGCGATGAGACAGGGCCGGGGGGCATGGCACCCCGGCCCTTTTCATGTCCGCAGCAGGTAGCCGATGCCGCGCCGCGTGACGATCGGGTCTGGCCGGCCCGGCATCGCCAGCCTTGCCCGCAGGCGATAGACGTAGGCGTCGAGGATGTTCGTCGCGGGCGCGGCGTCATGCCCCCACACCCGCCGGAGCAGGGCGATGCGCGTCACCACCGATCCGGCATCGCGGGCCAACGCGGCCAGCAGGCCGAACTCCGTGACGCCGAGGTCCAGCGGTACGCCGTCGCGCCACGCCTGCATCCGGCCGGGGCTGACGAGGATGTCGCCGGCGCGGATCGTGTCCCCATCCGATCGCCAGCGGCGGCCGCGCACCACGGCGAGGAGGCGGGCGTCAAGCTCCTCCGTCTCCGCCGGCCGGACCATGTAATCGTCCGCCCCGGCCCGCAGCGCCTCGACCTTGTCGATCGTGCGGCCCCGCGTGCTGAGCAGGATGACCGGCACCGTCATCCCCTGCGCGCGCAACTGGCGCAGCATCGCCAGCCCATCCAGCCCGGGCAACGCCCAGCCGAGGATCACCGCGTCATGCGCCTGCCGGTCGAGGGAGTGGAGGGCGGCCGGGGCATCCGCCGCGATCGTCACGCCATGGTCGAGGCCGCGCAGATCGTCCGCCAGCTTGCCCGCGAAGCCCGCGTCGTTATCCACCACCAGCAGGTCCACAGCCACTATCCCGTGAGGTCGCCCGCCGTGCGGATGCGCCGATTTCGGAGCGGTGTCGAGCATGGCGTCGGCCGACGGTGAGTGCCATGGGCCTCACCCGGCGGATCTGCGGCCCGCTCCAGTCGCCCTCAAGTCGTTACAAGCGCCCGACATTCCACACCGCGCGACATTCGTGGCGGGGCGCGCTATGCCGGGTCATCCGGGCCGGCGTCGCACGATCCATGTGCGTGGCAACGGCCTGCACCCACCTGTCAGGGGACTTTCCTTGCACCATCGCTATCTGATCGCCGCCAGCCTGCTGGCCCTCGGCACCGCCGCACAGGCACAGCCCGCCCCGGCACCCGCCGCGGCCCCCCGCGCCACCGATCTCACCGCGCCGTGGACCGGCCCCTATGACGGAGTGCCGCCGTGGAGCACGGTGACGCCCGCTCAGTTCCCGCCCGCGTTCGATGCCGCGATCGCCGACCTGCGTCGCGAAGTGCGCGCGATCGCCGACGACACCAGACCCGCCACCTTCGCCAACACGATCGAGGCGCTGGAGAAATCCGGCGAGACGCTGGATCGGGTGGAGACGCTGTTCGGCGTCGAGACCTCGAACATGAGCACGCCCGCCTATGAGGCGCTGGACGCCGAGTGGAGCCCGAAGCTGAGCGCGGTGCGCGACGAGATCACGCTGGACCCCAAGCTGTTCGCCCGCATCGACGCGGTGTACCGGAAGCGCGCGTCCGCCGGGCTGGATGCCAGGCAGCAGCGCCTGCTCACCCGCACCTGGCAGCGTTTCGTGCGGGAGGGCGCACGGCTGAACCCGGCGCAGAAGCAGCAGCTTTCCACGATCAACCAGCAGCTTGCCGGCCTGTTCACGCAATTCGGCCAACGCCTGCTCGCCGACGAAAGCACCGCCGTGTCGGTGACGGACGAGGCTAAGCTGGCGGGCGTGCCGGACAGCGTGAAGGCGGCGTACAAGGCCGAGGCGGCGGAGCGCAGGCAGCCGGGCTGGGCGATCAAGAACACCCGCTCGGCGGTCGATCCGCTGCTCACCTTCGGCACGGACCGTGCGCTGCGCGAGGCGGTGTGGCGCAAGTTCGTCGATCGCGGCGACAACGGCGATGCCAACGACACGAACGCGATCATCGCGAAGATCGTGAAGCTGCGGGCGGACCGGGCGAAGCTGCTCGGCTTCCCCAACCACGCCGCCTACCGGATGCAGGACACGATGGCGGTCGATCCCGCCAAGGCGCAGGCGCTGATGATGCGCGTGTGGCCCGCCGCCGTGGGCCGCGTGAAGGAGGAAGTCGCCGACATGCAGGCGCTGGCCGACGCCGAGGCGAAGGGCACAGCGAAGATCGTGATCGAGCCGTGGGACTACCGCTTCTACATGGAGAAGGTCCGCAAGGCGAAGTTCGACATCAACCAGGCCGAACTGAAGCCGTATTTCGAGCTGAACAACATGATAAAGGCGTCCTTCTGGGCCGCCGGGCAGCTTTACGGGCTGCAGTTCAAGGAGATCACCGGCACGGTGCCGGTGTTCGAGCCGAACGTGCGGGTGTGGGACGTGACCGACCCCGCCGGCAGGCATGTCGCGCTGTTCTACGGCGATTATTTCGCCCGCACCGGCAAGCGTTCGGGCGCGTGGATGGACACCTATCGCGCGCAACGCGGTTTCCCCACGCCGCAGACCGCGATCGTGTCGAACAACAACAACTTCACCAAGGCAGCGGCGGGCCAGCCGGTGCTCATCAGCCTCGATGACGCCAGCACGCTGTTCCACGAGTTCGGCCACGCGATCCACTACATGCTCCAGCGGGTGAACTACCCCGGCCTCGCCAACGTGCCGCGCGATTTCGTGGAGTTCCCCAGCCAGGTGAACGAAAACTGGCTGCTGACGCCCGCCGTGCTGGACAAGTTCGCCCGCCATTACCAGACGGGCGCGCCGATCCCGCAGGCACTGATCGACAAGGTGAAGAAGGCCGACACGTTCAACCAGGGCTTCTCCACGGTCGAATATCTGGCGTCGGCCATCGTCGACATGGACCTGCATCTGATCCCGGACGGCGTGGTCGATCCCGATGCGTTCGAGAAGGCGACGCTGGCGAAGATCGGGATGCCGAAGCAGATCGTGATGCGCCATCGGCTGCCGCAGTTCGGCCACCTATTCTCCAGCGACGCCTATTCGGCCGGCTACTACAGCTACCTGTGGTCCGACACGATGGGTGCCGATACGTGGGCGGCCTTCACCGAGGCGGGCAGCCCGTGGGACAAGGCAACGGCCGATCGGTTCGCCAAGGTGCTGCTGTCCACCGGCAACGAAACCGACCGCGCGGAAGCCTATCGCGCCTTCCGCGGTCGCGATCCGGACGTGAAGGCGCTGCTGAAGAAGCGCGGCTTTCCCACCGAATGACGTGATGTCGCCCCGGTGCCCCCGCGCGCCGGGGCGACTATCCCTGTTGCGCTGCACAATCTAAGGAGGGTCATCGCGCCCGACGATGCATCGGGCTCGGCAGTGGATCAGGAAACGGCATGACGAACGGATTTCGGGCAACGGCGCGGCTGGCATGGCTGGGGTCGCTGACGGCGGCATGCCTTTCGATGCCTGCCATGGCGGCGGTGCAGCCGGTGTTGAGCGGCATCGACGGCGCCCCGCGCAACGGCGAAACCGTGACGGTACGGCTCACCCTGCTCAACGACGGCGCCATCCCCGAACGGGCCGACCCGCCCCGGCAGATCGCCGCGACGTTGTCGGCCGGCGCCCGGACGTGGCCGGTGGCGCTGAGCCTTGTCGCCCCGCCGGCCGCCACGCCGATCCCGGCAGGCGGTTTCGTCCAGCTTGGCTATGCACTGCGGCTGCCGGCCGATCTGTCGACGGACCAGCCGCTCACGCTCTCCGCCCCGTCGCTCGGTGCCACCGCGTTGGCGTTCGCCGGGCCGGTAGCCGCCGATGCGCCGGTCCAGGTCGCCACGGCCGCGCCGGTCGCCGCCCGGCCGGCGTTCGAGTCCGCCGATCCCGATACGGGCAACGCCTATGCCACGCGGCTTTCGGTGTACGATCCGATCTATGCCGTCACCGGGTTCGGCACCAATACAGATGCGCGTATCCAGGTCAGCTTCAAGTATCGCCTGTTCTCCCCGGCGAAGGGCAGCGACGGGCAGGGGCTGCCGGGGCTGGAGGGCCTCCACTTCGCCTACACCCAGCGGCTGTTCTGGGATCTGGGGGCGAAATCAACGCCGTTCCGCAATGTCGATTACATGCCCGAGCTGTTCTACCTCGTGCCCGCCAACAAGGTGGGGGGCAACCTGTGGCTGGGCGGGCAGGCCGGCATCCGCCACGAATCGAACGGGCGCGACGGGCTGGAATCGCGCAGCCTCAACATGCTGTATGTGCAGCCGGTCGCCTCGTTCGATCTCGGCCGCTACCGGCTGAGCGTGGGGCCGCGCGTGTGGGCCTATTTCGGCAGCCTCGAGGACAATCCCGACATCCGGCGCTATCGCGGCAACACAGGCCTGTTCGCCGAAATCGGCGAGGACGACGGCCTGCGGCTGACCACCAACACCCGCTTCAACCCCGGATCGGGCAAGGGATCGATCACCGCCGACGTCTCCTATCCGCTGGAGGCGCTCGGGGTGGAGCGGCTGGGGCTGTACGTGTTCGGCTCGGGCTTTGCCGGTTACGGCGAGAACTTGCTCGACTATCGCCGCCGCACCACCCGCCTGCGTGTGGGCGTCGGGCTGACGCGCTAGGCGGAAGCGGGCGGGTGGTGCGG
>NZ_VNIM01000011.1 GCF_007785815.1 Alterirhizorhabdus solaris
CGCCGATATCGCCGCGCGGCACCGCGCCGGGCAGCGGATCGTCGTCGTCTCCTCGGGCGCGATCGCACTGGGCGCGCGCCGGCTGGGGCTGGCCAAAGGCGGCCGCGCCACGCTGGAGGACGCGCAGGCCGCCGCCGCCGTCGGCCAGATCGCATTGAGCCACGTGTGGGCCGAACTGCTCCATGCCGAGGGGCTGACCGCCGCGCAGATGCTCGTCACGCTCGACGATCTGGAAGACCGCCGCCGCTACCTCAACGCCGCCGCCACGCTCGACCGGCTGTTGAGCCTCGGCGTGGTGCCGGTCATCAACGAGAACGACTCGGTCGCCACCGAGGAGATCCGCTTCGGCGACAACGACCGGCTGGCCGCGCGGATCGGGCAGGCGGCGCTGGCCAACGGCGTGATCCTGCTCTCCGACATCGACGGGCTGTACACCGCCAACCCGGGGCGCGACCCCGATGCGCGCTTCGTGCCGGAGGTGACCCGGCTGGACGCGCGCATCCGGGCGATGGCGGACGGCGGCTCGGCCTCCGGCATGGGATCGGGCGGCATGATCTCGAAGCTGGAGGGCGCGCGCATCGCGATGGCGGCGGGCGCGCATCTGGCGATCGTCTCCGGCAAGCGCGACCATCCGCTCGCCGCGTTCGACGCCGACGGGCGCGGCACCGTGTTCGTCGCGCCGAAGGCCGCCTCCGCGCGCAAGGCGTGGCTGGCGGGGCGGCTGACCTCCAAGGGCCGGATCCATGTCGACGCCGGTGCCGCGACGGCGCTGGCGCAAGGACGCAGCCTGCTCGCCGCCGGCGCCATCACCGTGGAGGGGCGGTTCGTGCGCGGCGACGTGATCGACATCATCGGTCCGGGCGAGGCACTGCTCGCGCGCGGTCTGGCGGAATATGACGCGGCCGATGCGGCGCGCATCACCGGCCGTCGGCGCGATGCGCTGGAGGAACTGCTCGGCTACGCCCCGCGCGCCGCGATGGTCCACCGCGATCATCTGGTGATGCTGTGAGCCGGCCATGAAACTGGCGATCACCGGCGGCACCGGCTTCGTCGGCCGCCACCTGATCCGGCTGGCGACCGAAGCCGGCCACGAGGTCCGTGCGCTCGCCCGGCGCGGGCAGCCGGATCAGCCGGGCGTGACGTGGGTGGCCGGCGCGCTCAACCGACCCGACAGCCTCGCCGCGCTGGTGGCGGGCGTGGAGGCGGTGATCCACGTCGCAGGCGTCATCAACGCGCCCGATCGCGCGGGTTTCGCCGCCGGCAACATCGCCGGCACGCAGGCGATGCTGACCGCCACGACGCAGGCGGGGGTCAGCCGCTTCGTCCACGTCTCCTCGCTCGCCGCACGCGAGCCGGCATTGTCCGACTATGGCTGGTCCAAGGCGGAATCGGAGGCGCCGGTCGCCGCCGCGTCGCTCGACTGGACGATCGTGCGCCCACCCGCCGTCTACGGCCCGGGCGACCGCGAGATGCTGGAACTGTTCCGCATGGCGAAGCGCGGCGTCATGCCGCTGCCGCCGGGGGGGCGGCTGTCGCTGATCCACGTCGAGGATCTGGCGCGGCTGCTACTGCTGCTCGCCACCGGCGACGGCGCACTGCGGGAGACGATCGAGCCGGACGACGGCGTGCCGGGCGGCTGGGACCACCGCGATCTGGCCCGCGCGATCGGCGCGGCGGTCGACCGGCGGGTGCTGCCGCTGCCGGTGCCGGCCGCGATGCTGCGGCTGGTGGCATGGGGGGACGGGCTGATCCGCCGCGACCGTGCCAAGCTCACGCCCGATCGCGTCCGCTATTTCTGCCATCCGGACTGGGTGGCCGCCCGCCGCCCCGCCGCCGGTCTGTGGCGACCGGCGGTGGCGACGGCGGACGGCCTGCGCGCCACCGCCGCATGGTATCGCGCGGCGGGGCGGCTCTAGCGCCACCCCTCGCACGGCCGGCTCAGGCCAGCGTCAGGCCAACGTCCACATTGCCGCGCGTGGCGTTGGAGTAGGGGCATACCTCGTGCGCGGCCTTCAGCAGCCGCTCGCCGGCCTCGCGCTCCACGCCGGGCAGCGTCACCACCAGATCGGCGGTGATGCCGAAGCCGCCCTCCGATCGCGGGCCGAAGCCGATCTCGGCCTTCACCGTCGCATCGGCGGGCACCGTCACGCCTTCCTTGCCCGACACCGCCTTCAGCGCGCCGAGGAAGCAGGCCGAGTAGCCGGCGGCGAACAGCTTTTCCGGGTTGGCGCCATCACCGCCGGGGCCGCCCATCTCCTTGGGCACGACCAGCTTCACGTCGACCGAACCGTCGTCGGAACGGGCGGCGCCGTCACGCCCGCCGGTGGCGGTGGCACTGGTCTTGTAGATGACGTTGATCGACATGCGGATGCTCCTGTGGGTGACTGGAGCGCCGTATCTGGGCACGACCACCCGCATCCGCAAACGCAACGTCTCGATCAGAGTGAGCGGTGGTCGGCGTGAACGGCGGCCCGGCCCGTCGCGCCCGGTGCGCCCGGCATGTCCCGGTGCAGCAGATACTGGCCCACGAAGGCGAGAAAGCTGGCCGTCAGCCCGACGAGGAACACGCGATAGGCGTAGCCGAGCAGCCGGTACTTCTTGTGCTCCAGCACCTGCCCGTTCTGGTAGATGTCGCGCGCCATCGTGGCGAAGATCGTGTCGTCGCTCTGCATCTGCTCGCACAGCCGGTCGATATATTCCTCCTCGCCGAGCTGGGTGAACGAGCCGAAGAACAGCAGGTTGGGGCGCGGGCTGCGGATGGTGTGGACATGCGGCAGGATCGCCAGCACCGCCAGCACCGCCGAGAAGAAGGCGAAGCCGCCGAGAATCAACAGCGGCAACGGCGCCCCCGTGCCGCCCCGCGCCTGGCCGATGGTGATGGTGAAGATCACGAAGGTGGCGCCCATCAGGATGCTGGCCTTCTGGTCCGCCATCTGGCTCAGCGTCACGTGCGCGCGGTGCACCGCCACCAGCATGTCGATCGAATTGGCGGTATAGGGCTTGGGGATGTGGCGATCGGGATCGTTATGCGCGTCCGGCAAGTGTTCCTCCCCTTTGTGGGCGAGACAGTGCCACGGTCGCGGCTCGCTTGCCAGCCGGTGACGAATCGGGCCACGACGGGCCGCCTGCCCCGATGCCGCCGCAATCGCTTGGCAAGCGCGCGGGCGACCGACTAAGGATTCCCGATGAGCGACCGTGACCAGACCTTCGCCAAGGTGACGCAGGCGATCGAGCCCTTCAACAAGAAGCAGGCCGCCCTCACCGATGACACCAGCTTCGCCCGCGATCTGGAATGGGACAGCCTGACCGTCATGGATTTCGTGGCGGCGATCGAGGACGAGTTCGACATCATCATCACGATGAACATGCAGGCCGAGATCGAGACGGTCGGCCAGCTCGTCGACGCGGTCGAGAAGCTGAAGGCATGAGCGACGCCGCCACCACCCCCGATGCCGTCCGCCTCGGCGACGAGGGCACGCCGCCCGCGGGCGACCTGCTTTCCAAGTTCGACGCGCTGATCGCCGAACGGCAGGCGCTGCTCGATACCGGCGTGCGCGATCCGTATGCGATCGTGATGGAGGAGGTGCTGTCGCCCACCGCGGCGATCATCTCCGGCCGCGAGACGATCCTTCTCGGCACCTACAACTACATGGGCATGACGTTCGACCCGGACGTGGTGGCGGCGGGCAAGCAGGCGCTGGACGAGTTCGGCGCGGGCACTACCGGCAGCCGCGTGCTGAACGGCACCTATCAGGGCCACCGCGAGTGCGAGGATGCCCTCAAGGAATTCTACGGCACGTCGTCGGCGATCGTCTTCTCGACCGGCTATCAGGCCAATCTGGGCGTGATCTCCACGCTCGCCGGCAAGGGGGACTACATCATCCTCGATGCCGACAGCCACGCCTCGATCTACGACGGCTGCTGGCTGGGCAATGCGGAGGTCGTCCGCTTCCGCCACAATTCGGTCGAGGATCTCGACAAGCGGCTCGGTCGCCTGCCCAGGGAAGCCGGCAAGCTGGTGATCCTCGAGGGCGTCTATTCGATGCTCGGCGACATCGCCCCGCTCAAGGAGATGGTGGCCGTCGCCAAGAAGCACGGCTGCATGATCCTGTGCGACGAAGCCCACGGCATGGGCTTCTTCGGCGAGCATGGCCGCGGCGTGTTCGAGGAAGCGGGCGTTTCCGACGACATCGACTTCGTCGTCGGCACCTTCTCCAAGTCGGTCGGCACGGTCGGCGGCTTCTGCGTGTCGAACCATCCCAAGTTCGAGGTGTTGCGCCTCGTCTGCCGGCCCTACGTGTTCACCGCGTCGCTGCCGCCCTCGGTCGTCGCCACCGCCGCCGCCTCGATCCGCAAGCTGATGCACGCGGGCGAGAAGCGCGCGCACCTGTGGAAGAACAGCCGGCGGCTGCATCAGGGCCTGCGCGATCTGGGCTATACGCTGGGCACGCCGACCGCGCAGTCGGCGATCATCGCGGTGATCTTTCCCGATCAGGAAACCGCCGTGGGCGTGTGGCAGGCGCTGCTGGAACTGGGCCTGTACGTCAACATGGCCCGGCCACCCGCCACGCCGGCGGGCATGTTCCTGCTGCGCTGCTCGCTGTGCGCGGCGCATACCGACGAGCAGGTCGGGCAGATCCTCGAGATGTTCGCCACGGCGGGCCGCGCGGTGGGCTGCATCGCCTGAACGGCCCGATCCTGCTATCCCGGACCCGCTTCGGGGCGGCGGGAGCGGGACCTTAGACCATCCCGGGCTTTGCCGCCGACATATGGTGGGCTAGGCTGCGCCACGATGTCGCAGGATTCCGCCGATACCCTGAGCGATGGTGCTTCCCCCGGCGCGTGGCAGCGCCGTCTTGCCAGCATCGCCGCGCTGATCGCGGCGGTGCTGCTGATCGCGCTCGTCGTCCTCGTCGCCATCTCCAACATGGAGCGGGACAAGGCGCTGCTGCGCGAGCGCCACAGCTACGACGTGATGCTCGTCCCCCGCCAGCTCGATACCTCGATCGCCCGCGCGGAGGCGGCACTCGGTCGGTTCGTCATCAGCGGCGAGAAGCAGACCGGGGCGCTCTACTTCGACGAGTGGAAGAAGGCCGGCCGCCAGCTCGACCGGCTGGCGGACCTCACCCGGGACAACCCGGCGCAGGCACCGCTGGTGCGCGATCTCCGCCACCTCTACCGCGAGCGCGGCGTCGAACTGGCGCGGCCCGCCACGCGCACCTTCTCGCGCCAGGGGTGGACGGCGCTGTCGATGTACTACGAGGCGGGCAAGGCCGGGAGCATCGCCCGGATCGATACGCTGATGGCGCGGATCGCGGCGAACGAGCGCGACCTGCTCGATGCGCGGGCGGACCGCGCGGCGCTGTCGGTCGATCGTGCCAACTATCTCACCGCGCTGCTCTCAGGCATCGGCCTGCTGCTGGTGCTGTGCGCGGCGGCGCTCGGCTGGACGACGGTACAGGCGCTCGCCCAGCGCGCCCGCGCGCGGCTCGACGCGCGGACCGAGTCGGCGCGTGCCCGCGCACTGGAACAGGCCGTCGCCGCCCGCACGCAGGAACTGCGCGAGGCCAACGACCGGCTGCGCGGCGAGGCGGAAACGCGCGAGGCGGCCGAGGCGCAGCTGCGGCAGGTGCAGAAGATGGAGGCGGTCGGCCAGCTCACCGGCGGCATCGCGCACGATTTCAACAATATGCTGGCCGTGGTGATCGGCGGCCTCGATCTGGCGCGACGGCGGCTGGAGCATGAGGCGGGCGAGGTGGGCCGCCACCTCGACAATGCGATGGAGGGCGCCATCCGCGCCGCCGCCCTCACTCGCCGCCTGCTCGCCTTCGCGCGCGCCGAGCCGCTGCTGCCCGAGGGGGTGGAGCCGGGCGCGCTGATCGCCGGCATGTCCGATCTGATCGACCGCACGCTGGGCGAGCGGATCGCGGTGAAGACCAGCGCCGCCCCCGGTGGCTGGCACGTGTGGTGCGATCCCCACCAGCTCGAAAACGCCATCCTCAACCTCGCGGTCAACGCGCGCGATGCGATGCACGAAGAGGGCCGGCTGACGATCGCCACCACCAACGTGACGCTGGGAGACGGCGACATCGGCGAGGCGCGGGCCGGCGACTACGTCCGCGTCGCCGTGGTCGACAGCGGCACGGGCATGACGCCCGAGGTGCTGGCGCGCGTGTTCGAGCCGTTCTTCACCACCAAGCCGCCAGGAAAGGGCACCGGCCTGGGCCTCAGCCAGATCTTCGGCTTCGCCCGCCAGTCCGAGGGTGAGGTGGCGATCGATTCCACGCCGGGCGCGGGCACCACCGTATCGCTCTACCTGCCGCGCTTCGTACCGCAGGCGCGCGCGCAGACGTCCGGGGTCGTCACCCCCATCGTGCCGCTCGCGCGCGCGGCGGCGGGGGCCGTGATCCTGGTGGTGGAGGACGATCCGCGCGTGCGGCAGGCCACGGTGGGCGGCCTGCGCGAGCTGGGTTACGTCCCCCTGCCCTGCGCCAGCGGCGCCGAGGCGATCGCCCTGCTCGACACGCGCGACGAAATCGCGCTGATCGTCACCGACGTGGTGATGCCGGGCATGACCGGGCCGGAACTGATCGCCGCCGTCGCGGACCGCCACGGCGCGCTGCCGGTGCTGTACGTGACCGGCTATGTCGGCGAAGCGGCGGACGCCACCGGCTTTGCCGGCTACGAGGTGTTGCGCAAGCCGTTCACCGTCGCCGCGCTCGACCGCGCCGTGGCGGGTGCACTGTCCGGCCGGCACCCGCCCCGGTCGCGCGCGGCCAACGAATAGGCCGTCGCCCGCCGCCTAGCGGATCGCGCCGCCGCCGATCAGCCGGGGCAGCAGGCTCAGCGCGCCGAGCAGCGGGAACCGGCGCTGCCACGGGCGGATGGCGATGGCGGTGCCGGCGTGGCGGTTGATCTTCCATGCGAGATAATCGATCCCGCCGGCAAAGGTCGCGCTGGCCTTGGCGAGCCGCAGCAAAGTGAGCGCCTTGCCCTCCCGCCGCCGCCGCGCCCACAGCCGCTCGCCCGCCGCGCGGATCGCGGGCGTGGCCGGTTCGGCGAAATCCACCTGTGCGTCATGGCCGATACGCGCGGAGAGGCCGGCCGCCGCCAGCGCGGGCGCGGTGAAGGCGGCATAGCGCGCCGGGTCCGCCTCCACCACCGAGGCGGCGCGTTGCGTGCGCTCCGCACGTAGTTCCGCCGAGTAGGTGAGCGCGAAGGCGGCGCGCCACAGATCGAGGCGGTCGAGCCGGTCGGGCAGCAGCGGCCGCGCGGCGGCGAGCAGCGCGGGGGCGGCGCCGGCCACCGCGTCGATCGCGCGGCGGCGGGCGACCGCGTTGGCGCTCCACGCCAGCCGCGCCGGCTGGGCGAACCGCGCCCACACCGACACGCCACGCGTCGCGCTGCCGGCCAGCCGGGCGAAGTCCGCCTCGCTCAGCACGGCATATTTGGCGGTCAGCCCGTCATGCGCGAAGGGAAACACGTTGGGCGGTATCAGCCGGTTGGCGGTGGCGAGCCAGCGCTGGCGATAGGCGCTGCGATAATCCGCCACGATCAGGTAGAAATCGAGCATCAGCCCGTCGAGCCGGCTTTCGCGCAGGCACGATCCGTAGAACAGCACCGCGCGTGCCGCCGCGCCATGCTGCGCGGCGATCGCGGCGGCCAATGCCGCGACGCGCGGATCGACGGGCTCGCCGAGTTCCTCGGCCACCAGACCGGCTAGCACATCCATCGAACTGTCCCCGGCCGGTCCCGCCTCAGGCGGCGAGGCGGAGGAAGGGCATGGGGGTGGTGTGGGTCAGCACGATGGCACCGCCGGCCCGCGCCTCGAACACCTCGCCGTCGAGGATCACGCTGGAGCGGTCCCCCTCGATGCGGATCTCGTCGCCGCGCTCCACGTGCACGCCCGCCATCGCGCGGTGGCCCAGCTTGCCCGAGACGCCGGCGGCGATCGCGCGGACGAGGCTGACGGGGCTGTGGTTGACCATCATCAGCTTCAGCCCGCCCGGCCGCACGTCGCCTGAAAAGGTCTGCGTGTTGAGCAGCATCTTCTGCAGCGTGGTGACGATCAGCAGCGCGAAGCTCCCCTGGATCACGCCCTGCCGGATCAGCGACACGGTGAGCGGACGCGGGCGCGGCGGCAGGAAGGCGGCGCGGATGCCCACCATCAGCGACAGCACCACGGCCAAAAAGGTGAGCGCGTGGCTCAGGCCGTTGGGCAGGCCCAGCGGATACACCTTGTTGCGGCAGAACAGGATCGAATCGGCCAGCCCCGCGCCGCCCAGGAACATGCCCAGCACCGGCCGCGTGTCGCTGTCGCCGTTGGTCAGCGAGATCAGCTCGCGCGAGACGACATGCTCCTCCACGCCACCGCGGGCGATCTCCAGCACCCGCTCCAGCGCGGCGATCGGATCGCCGGTGGCGCCCAGATCGAGCGCGATCAGGTTGGTCTTGCCGTTGGGCAGCACCGCCAGCGGCGGCGGCGCGCCTTCGAAATGGCCGCCATGATACAGTTCGGTCAGCGTGGTCTGCACCGTCCCGTCGCCGCCGTTCACCACCAGCACGCGCGGCTTCACCCGCGCGATGGTGCGCAGTGCCTCGCCGATCTGGGCGACATCCTCCACCTCGTAGTGGAAGATCTCGCTGTGTTGCGCGCAGAAGCTGCGGACGCGCGGCAGCATGGCGCGGTTGCCGGTGGAACGTGGATTCGAGAGGAGGGCGATCAGTGCCATCGGATCAGAAGGCCGCCACGCGGGTGTGCGCCATCGCCAGCGGCTTGATCGACAGGCCCTGGCGGTAGTTCAGCACGATATCGACCGGGCGCGGCCCTGCCCCCACCGCGATCGCGACGTCCTCGTAGCGCGGCATCCGCCGGGCAAGTACGTCGGACAGCGAGATGCCGGGATTGCGCGAGAAGCCGCCGCCGTCGTTCAGGCCGCTCTTGCCGTCGCCCTCCACGTCGTGCCGCACGGCGATGGCGTAGCGGCCGGGGCCGGGCAGCGCGACGCACACCTCGCTCGGCGCGGTACGCACGGGCATGTCGATTCGCGCCAGCCGCTCGCCGCCCTTCACGAACTGCGCGGGATCGCCGCCATAGACCTGCACCCGCAGATTGCCGCCGATCCGCTTGAATCCGTCCACCTTCACCAGCACCGCCGGGCGCTGGCTGCCGGGGCGGCAGGCGGCGGGATCGGCGGTGGCGACGCCGGTGATGCCGCCGGCCTTGATGGCAGCCGCCGACGCGCCTGCCAGCGGCGCCGACAGCGCGACCAGAACAGCGATCGTATGCGACAGTTTCAACATGACCTCTCGACTCCCGGAAGCTATAGCCGTGCGCGAACGGACGGCGGGTACGGCTACCCCCGAGCCACGCAAACTCGGCTGCCTTTGCGGCCAAAACATGGTCATGGGGCGTCCAAATTTGAACATCGGCAGCCTCACCGACCGTTACCTCGCCCGTCTCATCGCCGTGCCCCTGCTGGGCACGCTGGTGGTCTCGGCGATGCTGCTGGTGCTGGACAAGATGCTCCGGCTGTTCGATTTCGTGGCGCAGCAGGGCGGGCCGGTCAGCGTCGTGTGGAAGATGCTGGCCAACATGCTGCCGGAATATCTCTCGCTCGGCATCCCGATCGGGCTGATGCTCGGCATCCTGCTCGCCTTCCGCAAGCTGGCGCTCTCCTCCGAGCTGGACGTGCTGCGCGCCGTGGGGATGAGCTATGGCCGGCTGCTGCGCGTACCGTTCATGTATGCCGCCGCGCTGGCGCTGCTGAACCTGGCGATCGTCGGCTTCGTCCAGCCCTATGCGCGCTACGCCTACGAGGGGCTGCGGTTCGAGCTGCGATCGGGCGCGCTGGGTGCCTCGATCAAGGTCGGCGAGTTCACGAAACTCGGCAAGAAGATGACGCTGCGGGTGGAGCAGAGCCGCGACGGCGGCAAGGCGCTGACCGGGATCTTCGTCATGGCCGCCGGCAAGGACGGCAAGACGCTCGCCGTCACCGCCGAGCATGGCCGGTTCATGGCGACGGACGATCCGAACACCATCATCCTGCGCCTGAGCAACGGCACGCTGGTGCACGATGCGCCGGGCTTCGTCACCCCGCGCGTGCTGGCCTTCGTCGGCCACGACCTGCCGATCGACCTGCCGCGGATGGAGGCGTTCCGCACGCGCGGCGGGCGCGATCTGGAAATGACGATGCCCGAACTGGCGCGCACCGCGCACGAGAGCGGCACCGATGCGCAGACCCGGGCGGAGCTGCGCGCCAACTTCCACTTCCGCCTGGTGGAGGTGGCGACGATGTTCCTGCTGCCGCTGCTGGCGCTGGCGCTGGCGGTGCCGCCCAAGCGATCCACCTCGGCGCTGGGCGTGTTCCTCTCGATCGTGATGATCGTGACGCAGCACAAGATCAACGAATATGCCGAGGCGCTGGGCGGGCGTGGTAGCGTGGACCCGATCATCGCGCTGTGGGTGCCGTTCCTGCTGTTCGCCGGGCTTTCGTGGTGGATGTACCGCACGCTGGCGCATGTGCCGGGCGGCCAGCCGATCGGCGCGCTGGAACGGGTGGCCGCGCAGAGCGGCGCCGTCTTCCGCCGCTGGCTGCGCCTGCTGCGCAAGGAGAAGCCGGCATGAGCCTGAACGTGCGCTTCTTCGCCTCGCCCACCATCACCTGGTACATGGCGCGGCTGTTCCTCGTCCGCTCCTTCGCGGTGCTGGCAGGGCTGGTGCTGATCCTCCAGACGCTCGACCTGCTTGGCGAATCGGGCAACATCCTGGCCTATCCCGGCAACGGCGATGCGCAGCTATGGACCTACGTGTCGCTGCGCGCGCCGCAGATCGTCGCGCGGTTCCTGCCGTTCGCGGTGCTGCTCGGCTCGCTCATCACGCTGGCCACGATGAACCAGAACAGCGAGATCATCTCGATGAAGGCGGCAGGCGTCTCGGCGCACCAGATCCTCGCGCCGCTGATCGTGGCGAGCATCCTGGTCGCGGCCGGCTCCTTCTGGTTCAACGACCGCATCGTCGCCCGCGCCACCGCCACGCTGACCGCGTGGGACAACGCCAATTACGGCCCGGTGCCGATCGATCGCGGCATCTCCAGCAACGTGTGGGTGCGCGACGGCGACGACCTGATCCACGCCGACAGCGCCGGCGGGCGCGGCGCTGCCACCACGCTGACCGGCGTCACGCTCTACGACCGGCGCGGCGGCGCGTTGCAGACGATCGTGTCCGGCACCCACGCCAAGCAGGCGAACGGCGGCTGGCTGGTGGAGAACGCCACCCGGTTCGACGTGGCGCGCGGCGTGCGCGCGCCCGCGCCGGGTCTGGTGATCGGCCGCGGCATCACGCCCGATCGCTTCACGCTGGCCAACGTCGACGCGGACGAGCGCAGCTTCGGTGCCCTGCGCATCGCCATCGCCGACCTGCACGCCGCCGGCCGCCCCACCGGCGAGCTGGAGGCCGGGCTGTGGCACAAGATCTCCGGCCCGCTCTCCGCCATGCTGATGCCGCTGCTGGCCGGCGTGGCCGCGTTCGGGCTGGCGCGATCGGGCCACCTGTTCATCCGCGCGGTGATCGGCATGGCGCTGGGCTTCACCTATTTCGTGGTCGACAATTTCGCGCTGGCGATGGGCAATCTCGGCGCCTACCCGCCGCTGCTGGCCGCCTGGGCGCCGCCGCTGCTGTTCCTCCTGATCGGCGAGGTCGTGCTGATCCGCAGCGAGGAATAGCCGGCAGCGGCCGCGAGCCGGACGGCGTCGCAAAAGCGCCTCATTGCGGATCCATGACGGCGGGCCATATCCGGCGCATGCCCCCGCAGTTCGAGACGAAGCAGGAATGAAACCGATGCCCGCGACCACGGCCAAGCCCGGCTTCTGGAAGAAATCGCATCATCTCGACCGGATGACTCTGCGCGAGCTGGTGTTCGCCTATCTGCAATATCCGGCGATCGTGATCTATCTCGGCCTCGCCGCCGTGGGCATCGGGCTGTGGGCATGGCGCCCTGCCCCGATCCCCAACTCGCTGGCGGCGATCGGCGCGGCGATCGTGCTGTTCCCGCTCGTCTGGTATCTGCTCCACCGCTGGGTGCTGCACTCGCAGTGGATGTGGAAGCACAGCCTGCTGGCCGCGACGTGGAAGCGGATCCACTACGATCACCATCAGGATCCGAATCATCTGGAGGTGCTGTTCGGCTCGCCCGCCAACGTGGTGCCCACCGTGGCGGCGGCGACGATCCCGGTCGGCTGGATGATCGGCGGCATGGGCGGGGCGGCGGCGGCGTTCGCCACCGGCATGATAACGACCTGCGTGAACGAGTTCTTCCACTGCATCCAGCACCTGTCGTACCGGCCGAAGAACCGCTGGCTGGCGGCGATCAAGCAGCGCCACATGGCCCACCATTTCCATGACGAGACGGGCAATTTCGGCATCACCAACTTCGGCTGGGATCGCCTGTTCGGCACGATGTACAACAAGGTGAGCGATCGGGCGAAGAGCGCCACCGTGTTCAATCTGGGCTACACCCCCGAGGTGGCCGAACGCTTTCCCCACGTCGCCCGCCTTTCGGGTGGCGTGGAGATGCGCCCGCCGAGCCATCGCCACCGCGCCGCTGGCAACACGCCGAAATAACCGGCTGGACGCCGAGGCCGCGCGACGCGATCAAAGCGGCCCGACCAAGGTGGAGCGACGCGTGGCGACAGTGATTCGGCAGATCGGCAAGGACAAGACCGATCGTAACAGGTTCGTCGACGTCCAGTTCGCGCTGAACGGGTCCGATCCGAACTGGGTGCCACCGCTGAAGGACGAGGTCCACGGGCTGATCGACCCGCGCCGCAACCCGTGGTTCGGCCACGGTCGCGCCGTTTTCTTCATCGCCGAGCGGGACGGCAAGGGCGCGGGCCGCGTCTCCGCCCAGATCGACGACCTGTCGCTCGCCATGCCGGTGGAACAGGGCGGCGGCCCCGGCACCGGCCATTGGGGCATGCTGGAGGCGGACAGCGAGGAGACCGCCGCCGCGCTGATCGCCGCCGCCGAGGGCTGGCTGCGCGATCAGGGCATGACCCGCTCGGTCGGCCCGATCAGCATCTCGATCTGGGACGAGCCGGGCCTGCTGGTGTACGGCCACGATCATTCGCCCACCGTGATGATGGGCCACCACCAGCCGCAGTACCAGGCATGGGTGGAGGCGACGGGCTATACCGGCGTCAAGGATCTCAACACCTACGACCTGCCGATCCAGCCGCCGTTCCCGCCGCTGGTGCAGCGCATCGTTACCTCCGGCGAGCGCAATGCGCGGATCAACGTGCGCCGCGTCGACAAGTCGAAATTCGCCGAGGAAGCCGGGCTGATCCTGCGTATCCTCAACGATGCCTGGTCGGACAACTGGGGCTTCGTGCCGCTGACCGACGCCGAGATCGACTATGCCGGCAAGAAGCTGAAGCCGATCGTGTTCGAGGATCTCATCATGGTGGCCGAGGTGGACGGCGAGCCGGTCGCCTTCATGGTTACTTTGCCGGACCTGAACGAGAAGATCCGCGAATTCGGCGGATCGCTGCTGCCGTTCAACTGGGCGCGGCTGCTGTGGTGGCTGCGCAAGCCCAAGGTCCGCACCATGCGCGTACCGCTGATGGGCGTGGTCAAGCGGCTGCAGGCGACGCGGCTGGCGAGCCAGCTGGCCTTCATGATGATCGAGTACATCCGCCGCGAGGCGATCGTCACCTATGGTGCGACGCGCGGCGAGATCGGCTGGGTGCTGGAAGACAATCAGGGCATGGTCTCGATCGCCGAGATGCTGAATGGCAAGATCAACCGCGTGTACCGGATCTACGAAAAGACGCTGTAGCCGGCGCAGGATGACATAAGGCCGATCCTCGACCGCCCATCCCGAGGAGCCTTCGAGCCTGCCGGAATGGCGTCTCGAAGGAGGGTGGCAGTCGAGTCCGTCGAGACAGGCTTTCGCCAGACTCAGTCCCTCCTCAGGATGAGCGGGATCTCGATGTCGACGGTTATCCTGTCGGGATTCGGACTCCAGCCGCGCACGCCCTTGTGTCGAGCGAAGTCGAGACACGAAGCGTCACGCGCGCGGCCCGCCCCTCGACTTCGCTCGGGGTATGGGGATGAAGCTGAAATCCCGGTCAGCCTCTAGGGATGAGTTGGTCAACAATTTGACTCCGACAGTGCGCCCTCGCCCCCTACCGCATCGTGAACAGCACCCGGTCCACCGCGCGCCCGCCGGTGTCGGTCAGCACCAGCCAATGCGGGCCGGGGCCGGCGAGGATCAGCGGGCTGGCCGATGCCGCCCCCAGATCGCGCCCGTCCAGCAGCAGCCGATGCCCCGCCGCACCGCCCGCCACCGCGATCCGCAGCCGCTGGCGGGGCAGTGGAATGTCCGGGTCCAGCGCATAGACGCTGCCGGAAACGGGCGCGGTGATGCGGGGGCGGCGCGCGCCGGGCGGGGCCGCCGCCAGCGCCGCCTGCCCGGTGCCGGCAAGGAACCATTCGCGGCGGGTCGGCTCGATCTCGCCGGCGAACGCCACCCTCCGCGCCTCGATCCCCGGCGGGCGCGGCGGCGGCAGCCCCGGCCGGTGGCGGTGCAGCGCCAGCATCACCTCGCGCCATACCGGGGCGGCACCGCTGGTGCCCGAGACGGCGCGCATCGAATCGCCCTCCAGGTTGCCGACCCATACCGCCACGGTGAAGCGATCGGTGAAGCCGATGCACCAGTTGTCCCGCATCGCCTTTGAGGTGCCGGTCTTCACCGCCGCCCAGAACGGCAGGCGCAGCGCGCTCTCCAGCCCGAAGGTGGCGGCGCGCGCGCCCGGATCGGCCATCATGTCCGCCGCCAGCCACGCCGCCTGTGGGGTGAACACCGGCCGCGCGGGCTGTACCGGCGCCCCCGCCGTCAGCCGCAGCGGGGTGAAGCGGCCGCCGTTGGCCAGCGTGCGATAGGCGTTGGCCTGCTCCAGCAGCGTCACCTCGGCCGAGCCGAGCGCGAGGCTGAAACCGTAATAGGCGCCGTCCTCGGTCAGCCCGCGATAGCCGGCATCCCACAGCCGGTCGCGGAACGGCTCCACCCCGGTCAGGATCAGCGTGCGGACCGCCGGCACGTTGAGCGACCCGGCCAGCGCGCTGCGCGCCGATACCGCCCCCCGGAACGTGCGATCGTAGTTCTGCGGCACGTACAGGCCGGAGGCGGTATCGAGCTGCACCGGCGCATCGTCGAGGATCGAGGCGGGGGGGAGCCAGCCGTGCTCCATCGCCAGCCCGTAGAGAAACGGCTTCAGCGTCGATCCGGCCTGGCGGTAGGCGTTCGCGCCATCCACGGCGGCGGCGGTGGCGGCACCGCCCACCCCGCCGACATAGGCGAGCACCGCGCCCGTGGCATTCTCCACCACCACCACCGCGCCATCCCGCGCGCGTGTCGCCCCCAGCCCCAACAGCTGCCGGCGCAACGCCGTGGTGGCCGCCTGCTGGACGGTGCGGTCGATCATCGTCCGCACCCGCATCCCCGGTCGGCGCAGCAGCCGGCCGGCCAGATGCGACGCGAGGCCGGGATCGAGCGCCAGCCGCCGGCCCGATGCCAGCATCCCCTCCGCCCCGGCGACCAGATCGTCGCACGCGCCGGCCCCGCGCAACCGGCACGCGCGGCGGGCAACCGTGGCGGCATCGGCGCGCGGATCGGGCAGCAGCGCCACCAGCAGCAGCGCCTCGTTTCGGGAAAGCGCGGCGGGCGGCTTGGCGAACGCGGTCTGCGCCGCTGCCGCCACCCCCTGCGCCTCGCCGCGAAAACCGGCGAGGTTGAGATACGCCTCCAGGATCTGCGGCTTGGTCCACCCCGCCTCGATCGCCCAGGCCGCGCGCATCTGCCGCAGCTTGTCGCGCCAGCCTCGCGCGCCCGGGCGGGCGAGATCGCCGCCGAGGAAGCCGGCAAGCTGCATCGTGATGGTGGAGGCACCGCGCGATCGCCCGCCCGCTACCCGTGTCCGCAACGCCGAGGCCGTCGCCAGCCAGTCCACCCCGTCGTGGGCGTAGAAGCGGTGATCTTCGGCCAGGACTACCGCCTTGCGCAGCGTCGGTGCGGTGGCGGCGAGCGGGGTCCAGCCCAGCCGGCGTACGGAGAAATCCACGCGCTCGCTATCGAGCAGCCGGCCGTCGCGATCGTACAGCCACGCCTCGCTGGGGCGCCAGGCGGCGCGCGCGGCGGCGAACCCGGGCACCGCCGGCGGCCGCGTGGCGATCCACAGCCACGCCAGCCCGCCAAGCCCCAGCAGGGCAAACGCGACGAGCAGGTGGCGGGCAAGACGGGACGGCATCGCCGCCAGCTTGCCCGCCGCACCGCCTGAAATCCACTGCAACCAAACGGGGCCGCGATGCGCTACATCGGTGACGCACCGGTGACATCCGGTGGCAATGCGGCGCGGCGATATTCACGACGCCAGAACGGGATTTAGCGCACCATGACACGACTCGCCTTTTCGGGGTTGTCCGCCCTGCTGCTGCTGACGGCGGCATCGGCGGCGCACGCCGATACCGCCGCCGCTACCCCGGCGCGGCAGAGCGCGCTGATCGTCTATGGCAACGACCCATGCCCCAAGGGCGAGGGCGACGAGATCGTCGTCTGCGCGCGCGAGCCGGAGAGTGAACGCTACCGCATCCCCAAGAAACTGCGCAAGACGAAGCCGGACGAAACCGGCGCCCGATCGTGGAGCGACCGCGTGCCGGTGCTGGAGGAGGCGAGCCGACCGCAGCGCCCCAACAGCTGCACCACGGTGGGCGCCAGCGGCCAGACCGGCTGCACCCAGGCGATGCTGCGCCAGTGGTTCGCCGAGCGCCGCGCGGTGGAAGCCGACAATCGCGAGGTGCCGTGAGCCACGCCGCATTGTCCCGAAGGCGCACCCGATGTTAATCCGCGCCTTGGCATAGGCCGGGCCCAGAGACGGCGCATGCCGGCGGACGACGGAGCGACGATGAGCGACAGGCAGGATGCACCCACGGTTCTGGTGACGGGCGGCGCGGGCTATATCGGCAGCCACGCGGTGCTGGCGTTGCGCGACGCCGGGCGTCGCGTGGTGGTGATTGACAACCTCGTCACCGGCTTCCGCTGGGCGGTGCCCGCCGACGTACCGTTCGTGGAAGGTGACGTGGCCGACATGGCGCTGGTCGGCCGGGTACTGGCCGAGCATGAGGTGGGCGCGATCCTGCACTTCGCCGGATCGGTGGTGGTGCCCGAGTCGGTCGCCGATCCGCTCAAATATTACCGCAACAACACCGCCGCCAGCCGCGCACTGATCGAGGCGGCGGTGGCGGCGGGCGTGCCGCACTTCATCTTCTCCTCCACCGCCGCCACCTATGGCATCCCCGAGGTCGTGCCGGTGGCCGAGGATTCACCGCAGCGGCCGATCAATCCCTATGGCATGTCCAAGCTGATGACCGAGGCGATGCTGGCCGACGTCGCTGCCGCGCACTCGATGAATTATTGCGCGTTGCGGTACTTCAACGTGGCGGGCGCCGATCCGCAGGGTCGCTCGGGCCAGTCCACGGCGGGGGCCACCCACCTCATCAAGATCGCGGCCGAAGCGGCGTGCGGCAAGCGCGACCATGTCTCGATCTTCGGCACCGATTACGCCACGCCCGACGGCACCGGCGTGCGCGATTACATCCACGTCACCGATCTGGCCGAAGCGCACCTGATGGCGCTGGCGGCGCTGGAGGCGGACCCGGCGCGCAGCCACCGGCTCAACTGCGGCTACGGCCGGGGTTTTTCGGTGCGCGAGGTACTCGATGCGGTCGATCGCCTGACCAACCGCACGATCGAGCGCCGCATCGGCCCGCGCCGCGCGGGCGACCCCGATTCGCTGGTGGCGGACAACCACGCGATCCGCGAGACGCTGGGCTGGCAGCCCCGGCTCGACGACCTCGACACGATCGTGCGCGATGCGCTGGCGTGGGAGAGCGGGCTGGAGACGCGGCGGGGATAGCGACGGCGGCGTTGCCTGCGCTTGCGCCCGCATCATGCTCCGCCCCACCCCGCCCCGTCATCCCGGCGCACGCCGGGATCGCTCTTCCGTCGCTCCAGGCGCAACCGTTCCGGCAAGTACGTGGGAACCCAAGCGTTCGCTGGGGTGACGGGGCAGACGGGGTCGCGCGGAGCAAGGCGATTCCAGCGGCCCGCGCTCCTCAGAACCAGAAGCGTACGCCCGCCACGAAGCTCGCCTCGCTCGCCCGTTCGCCATTCGCGCGAGCGTAGCGCGCGGTGTCGCCGGCCTTGCGGTCCCACGAGACGCCCACGTAGGGCGCGAATTCGCGCGTTATCTCGTAGCGCAGTCGCAGGCCGAGTTCGGCGTTGACGAGGCCCGATCCCATCTCGTTCTCCGGCACGTCCTGCGCGGCGAAGTTCAGCTCCGCGCGCGGTTGCAGCACCAGCCGCTGGGTCAGCCGCTGATCGTAATACGCCTCCAGCCGGGCCAGCACGTCGCCCCGGTCCGAGAGGAATACGGCACCCTCCACCTCGAACCAGTAGGGCGCCAGCCCCTCGAAGCCGAGCGTGGCATAGGCACGCGACGGGCCGGGCTGCACATCCACCCGCACGCCCGATTGCAGGTTCCAATAGGGGTCGATCGCATGGCTCCACAGCGCCTGCGCCTCGGCCGCCTCCACGTTGCTGCCGGGCGTGCGGCCGAAGCTGGCCTCGCCCTCGGTCTTGATCGTCAGCCGGTCGATATCGCCGCCGAACCAGCCCTCGCCGTCCCAGCGATAGCCCTCGCGGCCCTCGCGGACCTGCACTTCGGCGAGGTTGAACATGATCTGGCTGTACTGGCCGCCGCCATGCTCGGCGCGGGTGATGGCACGGGCGGCGTCCATCTCCGCCCTGGGGTAATAGCGGTCGGCCCAGCGATCGGCGGGCGGCGGCGGCGCGGACGCATCGCCCACCTCGCCGGCGGCGGGGGCAGCGCCATGGCCCATCGCGGCGTGATCCATGCCGGCCATGCCGTCGGACGTGGCGGCGCCGGCCGGTGGCTCGGCGCCGTCCATCTTCATGCCGGCCATGTCGTGCCCCGCGTGGGGGTCGGCAGCGGAGGCCGCTCCGTCCGTCGTCATGCCGCTCATATCGTGTCCGGCGTGCGGATCGGCAGGGGTAGGCGGGCCGTCGCCTTCCTGTTTCGTGCCGGGCATGGCGGGGCCGGCCTCGGGCGCGGGCGCGCCGACCATGTCCATGCCGGCCATGTCGTGTCCGGCATCCGCCTTCGATGGCGCGACATGGCCAGCGTGCTGCGCCAGCGCGGGCGAGGCGAGCGCCAGCGGGGCGGCCGCGAGCAGGAAAAGCGCCTTCATGCCGCGCCCTCCTTCGCGCGCACGCTCACCATCCGCATCATCCCCGCGTGCATGTGGAAGAACATGTGGCAGTGGAACGCCCAGTCCCCCACCGCGTCGGTCGTGACATCGAAGGTGGCGGTGCCGCCGGGCTGGACGATCACGGTATGCTTGCGCGGGGAATGGTCACCATGCCCCGTCACCAGCTCGAAGAAATGACCGTGCAGGTGGATCGGGTGGCCCATCATCGTGTCGTTCACCAGCGTCACGCGGACCCGCTCGTCCTTCAGGAACGGGATGGGCGCGGTCACGTCGCTGTATTTCTCGCCGTCGAACGCCCACATGTAGCGTTCCATGTTGCCGGTCAGGTGGATGGTCAGCGCGCGATCCGGCGTTCGTGGATCAGGATTGCGGGTCGTCGCCACCAGATCCCTGTACGTCAGCACGGTGTGGCCGGTGTCGGCCAGCCCCTGCCCTGGCTCCCCCATCCGGTCCATCGCCATCGGCGAGATCGTCTGCACGCCGGGGTTGAGTTTGATGGTCGGCGCGTTCTTCGGGTTGCGCATCGACATGTCCATTTCCATGCCTTCCATGCCGGCCATGTCCATTCCCATGTCCTTCATGGTGGCGAGCGGGCGGGCGCGCAGCGGCGGCACCTCAGCCACCATCCCCTCGCGCGGGGCGAGCGTGGCGCGCGCCATGCCCGATCGATCCACCGCCTCGCCGATCAGCGAATAGGCGCGGTCGTCGGCGGGGGTGACGATCGCGTCGTAGGTCTCGGCCACGCCGATCTGGAACTCGTCCACCGGCACCGGCCGCACGGGCAGGCCATCGGCGGCCACGATCGTCAGCTTCAGGCCGGGGATCCGCACGTTGAACGTCGTCATCGCCGAGGCATTGATGACGCGCAGGCGCACCCGCTCGCCCGGCCGGAACAGCGCGGTCCAGTTGTCCTTCGGGCCATAGCCGTTGACGAGATAGGTGTAGGTGGAGCCGGTCACGTCCGACACGTCGGTCGGGTCCATCCGCATCGCGCCCCACTCCA
The DNA here is from genome assembly GCF_007785815.1 of Alterirhizorhabdus solaris. GTDB lineage: Bacteria > Pseudomonadota > Alphaproteobacteria > Sphingomonadales > Sphingomonadaceae > Alterirhizorhabdus > Alterirhizorhabdus solaris. Next base: position 20,349 of record NZ_VNIM01000011.1, read on the forward strand.
GCCGGTCGGGCTCCTTCTGGTCGCGCCCCGCCAGTAGCCCGCCCAGCGTCTGCTTCTGATAGTTGAAGTAGCCGCCCTGCTGCTTGAGCTTTTTGAACGCGACATGCGGGTGCATCGGGCTGTGATCGGACAGCAGGATCACATGCTCGCGATCCGACTCGATCGGATCGACGCCGGCCGGGTCGATCACCAGCGGGCCATAGACGCCCATCGGCTCCTGCATGGCCGAGTGGCTGTGATACCAGTAGGTGCCGGACTGGAGGAGCGGGAATTCGTAGGTGAAGCGGCTGCGGGGCTTGATGCCGGGGAAGCTGATGCCCGGCACGCCATCCATCTGCGGCGGCACCAGCAGGCCGTGCCAGTGGATCGAGCTGTCCTCGTCCAGCCGGTTGTCCACCGTCAGCCGCACCGTCTGGCCTTCCTTCAGCCGCACGAGCGGGCCGGGCACGGTGCCGTTGATGCCGATCGCGTGCGTCTGCCTCCCGTCGATCGCGATCATCTGGTGGGCGATGGCCAGCGTGATGTCGGTGCCGCTCACGGTCGGCAACGGCCGCACGACGCCGGTGGAGACGGGTTGCGCCCACGCCGGCATCGCGCCCGCCGCCGTCAGCCCGCCCGCGCCCAGCGCCGCGCCGCGCAGCATGTCCCGCCGGTTAACCTCTGGCATGATCGCCTTTCGTCGCTGGTGCGGCGGGAATGGCCCGCCCCTGTCCCGTCTTCTACGCATGGTGACGGCCGAACCCTCGCGGCGCGGGCACTTCCCGCCATCTTCGCACGTTGCCCTGCCGCATGACGATTCTCATCCCCGTCCTCGGCGACCAGCTTTCCCACGGCCTCGCCTCGCTGCGCGACGTCGATCGGGCCGATGCGGTGGTGCTGCTGATGGAGGTGGCGGCGGAGACCGTCTACGTGCGCCATCACAAGCGCAAGATCGCGCTGATCCTGTCCGCCATGCGCCACTTCGCCGACGAATTGCGCGGCGACGGCTGGACGGTCGACTACATCCGGCTGGACGATCCGGACAACAGCGGCAGCTTCACCGGAGAGGTCGCGCGCGCGGTGGCGCGACACCGGCCCTCCCGCCTGCGCGTCGTGGAGCCGGGCGAGTGGCGGGTGCGCGAGATGATGGACGGCTGGGCCGCCCGCTTCGCCATCCCGGTCGATATTCTCGAAGACGACCGCTTCCTGTGCGGCATCCTCGAATTCCAGACATGGGCGCAGGCGCGCAACGATCTGGTGATGGAGTATTTCTACCGCGAGATGCGCCGCAAGACCGGCCTGCTGATGACCGCCGACGGCAAGCCCGAGGGCGGCAAGTGGAACCTCGACAGCGAAAATCGCGCGCCGCCAAGGCGCGGGCTGAACTATCCCGAACCGATGCACTTCGCGCCGGACGAAACCACGGCGAACGTGATGGCGCTCGTCGCGGATCGCTTCGCCGGCCACTTCGGGCGGCTGGAGAAGTTCGCGCTACCCGTGACCGCCACGCAGGCGCGGGCGGCGCTGACGCACTTCATCCGCACCGCTTTGCCCGATTTCGGCACCTATCAGGATGCGATGGTGACGGGGCAGGACTGGCTCTACCACAGCTGGCTCAGCCCCGCGCTGAACCTGGGCCTGCTCACCCCGCTGGAGGTGGCGCAGGCGGCGGCCGATGCCCATGCGGCGGGCGACGTACCGCTGAACGCGGCGGAGGGGTTCATCCGCCAGATCATCGGCTGGCGCGAATATGTGCGCGGCTATTACTGGATGGAGATGCCCGACGTGGCCGGCGCCAACGCGCTGGAGGCCACGCGCCCGCTGCCCGAATTCTACTGGACCGGCGAAACGGAAATGCTGTGCATGGCCGAGGCGGTGCGCAACACGCGCGACCACGGCTATGCCCACCACATCCAGCGGCTGATGGTGCTCGGCAACTTCGCGATGCTGGCCGGCGTGCGCCCGCAGGAGGTCGCCGACTGGTTCCTCGTCGTCTATGCCGATGCCTATGAGTGGGTGGAGCTGCCCAACGTGATCGGCATGAGCCAGCATGCCGACGGCGGCCGGCTGGCGACCAAGCCCTATGCGGGCGGCGGCGCCTACATCAACCGCATGTCCGATCATTGCGGGCCGTGCCGGTACGACGTGAAGCAGAAGACCGGGCCGGATGCCTGCCCGTTCAACGCGCTCTACTGGGATTTTCTCGCGCGGCACGAACGCCGCTTTCGCCGCAACCGCCGGATGGCGAACATGTACGGCACATGGGACCGGATGAAACCCGAGGCACGCGACGCCTGCCGCGCGAGCGCCGCCGCCTTCCTCGACACGATCGAGCCGGCCGCCGACGGCTGGGCGCGCTGAACGGTAGCGGGGCGGCGGACGAGCGTTCAGCCGGGGCAGACTGGCCCGCTCATCCCGAGGGACAGCCCGGAAAGTCGGGTTTCCTCCGCCATGCCCCGAGCGACGTCGAGGGGCGGGCCACGCACGCGACGCTCCGTGTCTCGACGTCGCTCGACACAAGGGCATGGGCGGCCGGGGATCGACCTTCTGTCGCAACGGGCGGGTCGTCAGGCTTCCCGCCGTCCCCTGATCGAGCGCCAAGCATAGGACAGGAAACCCCTCGCCTTGTGGCGCAGGCGGAAGGCGTAGAAGCGGCGGATGCCCGCATGGGTGGTGACGGGATCGGTGGCATCGCGCTTCAGGTCGTCCAGATCCTGCCCGATCGCGGCAAGCACGCGCCGGTCGCGCAGCAGGTGCTTGGCGTAGAGCGCCCCGTCGCCGAAGCCGTAGCCGGCGAGCAGCCGGGTTTCCTCCTCCACCCGGCGGCGACCGTGGTGATGATCCACCACGAAGCAGGGGTCGTACAGCAGTGCGATGCCGAGACGCGTCGCACGGAACAGGAAATCGGTGTCTTCGGCCGACACGAACGGCGCCCCCGCACCGAACTGCTCGTCGAACGGGCCGACGCGGGCGGGCACGTCGGCGGTGAAGGCCAGGTTCGCCCCCATCACGAAACCGCCGGGGAAGCGGCCGGGATCGGCGATCATCGGGTGATCCTCCAGCTTCAGCGTCACCGGCAGGTCGGCGGGATCGCCCGGCAGGATGCGCCCGCCGATGATCGCCGGGCCGCCCGACCCGGCGAACGCCCGCACCAGCGCGGGGAAATAACCCGGATGGAGGCGGCAGTCGTCGTCGGTCATCGCCACGATCCGCCCGCGCACGACCGCCAGCCCGGCGTTGCGCGCGCGCGCCAGCCCCGGCCGTGTCTCCGTCAACAGTCTGGCGGAAAACGGTTGGGCGGCGCACCACGCCGTCGCCACGTTGGCGGTGTCGTCGCCCGATCCGTTGTCGACCACGACGACCTCGATGGCGATGCCCGCCCCCGCCGCCGCGCGGGCGACCGAGGCGAGGGTCGCCGCCAGCGAGACGCTGCGATCCCGCGTGCAGATCAGCAGGCTGACATCCGGCGTCATGCGATCGGGGAGAGGCGATCCGCCAGCACCACGGCCTGCGCCATCGTGGTCGCGGGCAAGGCGAGCGGGGAAGGCCAGTTCGCCATGTAGCCGGCGATCTTGCCGTAATCATTGTCCAGCACGACGTGGGGGATGCCGAGCAGCCCGGTGAGGATGTGGCCGTGCAGCCGATCGGTGACGATCACCTCCCCGCGCGACAGCAGCCGCAGGCCACGGCCGACACGCGCCCGCGCCTGCGCCTCGCGCGCGGCCACGGTGGTGTCGGTGGCGGTGTCGGCGGGCATGGCGTCGTCCTCCAGCCAGTCCGCCACGGTCGCGCCGGGCGGCGGCGGGCCTGCGTGGTCGCGGCGTTCGTCGTCGCTGCGCAACAGCATTAGCAACCGGCAGTCGGGTGCGTCCCGCACCTGCGGCCCCAGCGCGAGCGCGGAATCCGGCGCGAGGTGCGACGGGCAGGCGAACCGCGCCCGCGCGAACGCGAGGCTTCGCCCGTCCCGCACGTAGAGCGTGAAGTCGGGGTGCCCGGCGGCCAGCGTGGCGAAACGCTGCGCTTTGGCGGGATCGCGGAAGTGGATCGATTGCGGCAACTGCACCAGCGGCCGATCCCGCACCGTCTCCAGCAGATGCTCGCGGAAATGCTGGTGGTGCGGCCAGATGTCGCCGAGGTTGCCACCGCCGTGGAGGAACAGCACGCCGTCCGGGCAGGCCCGCCGAAACGCGTCGGGGTCGAAATCATGCCATGTCGAGACATAGCACGGGTCGCGCCCCGTCACGCCGCGCAGCATCGCCAGCTCGCCGAGCCAGATCGCGCTGTCGCCCACGTTGGCGTGATCGGGGAAGTCGACCAGCGCATAGGGCGTCCCCTGCCCGACATGCGCGCGGCACAGCGCCTCCAGCAATGCCCGCGCCGTCATCGCCCCGCCCCCGTCATGCCGCCAGCGGCGCGCGGGCGGCGATGGCCTCATGGTACAGCGCCTCGCAGCCGTCCAGCCAGCGATCGTGGGTGAACGCACGGTGCACGCGATCGCGCGGCACGGTGCGCGGTATCGCCATCGCGGCGCGGATCGCGCGGGCCAGCGCCGCCACGTCGCCGGGCGGGGCATAGCAGCCCGCCTCGCCGATCACCTCGCACGCAGCGCCATTGTCGAACGCGGCGACCGGCAGGCCGCACGCCATCGCCTCTGCCGCCGCCAGCCCGAACGGCTCGTCCCAGCAAGGGGTGAACAGGAAGACGGAGGCGCGGCCCATCGCCGCCGCCAGCGCCGCACCGTCCAGATGCCCGCCATAGCGGATCGTCCCGCCCAGCAGCGGTTCCACCTCGGCCGCCCAGTAACCGGCATCCTCGATCGCGCCGAACAGCGTGAGCGGCACGCCCGCCAGCGCCGCCGCCAGCGCCGCCAGATGCGGCCCCTTGCCCGGCGTGATCCGCCCGCACCACACGGCACCACCGTCGCCCGCCGCCACGAACGGCCAGGCGGCGGGATCGATGCCGTTGTGCAGTACCGATGCCTCGCGCGGCGCGCCCTCAGGCCACCACGCGGCCAGTTGCCGCGCGGAGGTGACGGTGAGGCGGTGCCCCGGTACGACGCTGGCACGAACGAACCAGTGCAGTGCCTCGTAAGGCGGTACATGCAACGAGGTGACGGTGGGCACCACGGCGGTACGGCGCGGCTCGATCGGGAAACGGTGCAGGCTGTTGTTGTGCACCACATCGAACCCGCCGCCCAAGATCCGGTCGCACGCGGCGGCATAGCCGGCGTCGACATGCGCGATCAGCGCCGCGTCGCCGCGATGCTCGGCGCCGGGGAAGGTGCGTTCGTAATGCTCGGGCAGCACCGGATCGAGCGGCAGGGCAGGGTCGCTGTCACCGGACGCGAACAGCACCACATCATGTTCGCGCGCGCGCAGCCCCGTCACCAGATGCCAGCAGTGCGATTCCATGCCGCCGGCGAAGGGCGGCGCGATCGGCTGACGGACATGGGCGAGAACCGCGATCCTCATGCCGCCTCGCCGGCCGCCGATGCCGCACGCTCTTCGAGGAGCCGGATCACGCTGGTGGTGTTTGAATAGGGCTGGTGGCTCTGTTGCCCGGTCAGCGCCAGATCGGCGTCGTCGGGGCGGCGCAGGATGCGGATCGGGCGGTGGGGCGCATTGTCGATCAGCCCCATCAGCGCAAAGGCGTGGAGCCAGTGGCCCATGGTGCGATAGCCCCACTTCGCCTCGAACAGCTCGGCATTGCGGATCACGCTGTCGAGGTGATGCACCGGCGGCATGTGATGCGGATGATACTGGTGATAGGCCAGCCCGCCCCTGATCCACGCGATCGGCACGCCGGCATGATCCAGCGTCTTGCCGAAGTCGGTATCCTCGCCACCATAGCCGTCATACCGCTCGTCGAACCCACCCACGGCGAGGAAGGTGGCACGGCGCATCGCGAAATTGAGCGACCAGAAGCAGCGATAGTCGGTGCAGACCTCCAGCCCATGCGGCGGCGGGCCGCGCCGGTCCGAATGTTTCACGGCCACGGCGGCGAAGCGGTCGTAATCCCAGTCGCCCCCGGTCGCGCCGCCGGGCAGGTACAGCACCTCGCCCATCAGCAACCCGTCGAACCCGGTCGCGAAGCCGGCATAGTCCGCCAGCAGGGCGGGCGCGGGGATGCAATCGATGTCGAGGAACACGATCACCTCGCCCGTCGCCACGCGCGCGGCGGCATTGCGCGCGGCGGCCAGCGGCAGCGCCTCGGCCGGAATCGTCATCTGGCGGATCGGGAACGGCGCGTCCGGCAGATCATAGGGCGCCTCCTGCATCACCGCGACGATCAGCTCGGCGGGCGGCAGCGTCTGCCGCATCAGCCCGCGCACCAGATTGACGAGATGGTCGCTGCGGCCCTTCGCCAGCGTGACGACGGAAACCTGGGTCATGAGGCTGCATGCTCCGTCGAAGGAAACCCGGTGGGGTGGTCGCACGGTGCGTGCAAATGCGATGAACGCCCCGTCCGCATCATCGGGCCGGGCGAACCGACATTACGCCCTGCCCGTAGAGTCGTTCCTCGCCGATCCCCGCCAGCCGCGCGGCCAGCCGGCCGGCATCGCCGAACTGGAAACCGATCTGCGTGGCATAGGCCGCGCACATGGCGTGGCGGGCGGCACGCAGGCCATCGTCCAGCACCGTGCGCTGCGCCGGCTCGGCCGATGGGGAAAGGGCATGGCGATCGGCATAGGGCCAGTCCTCCCACAGCAGCGCCGTGTCGGTCGCCCGCGCCAGCGCCTCGCGGACGACGACGTGATCGACATGCCCGCCGATCGCCAGCGGCCCCGCGATGCGATCGGGCGCGAGGCGGGCGATGGCATCGGCCAGCGCCTCCGCCAGCGGCGCGACGATCGCATCGTCACCCCGCCGCGCGCCGAACAAGGCCACCGCGCAGGCATAGCCACGGTGCGGCGCTTCGAGGAACGGGAGGTGGATGGCCTCGGCCCCGATCACCGCGCAGGCGGCCTCGTCCTCCGCGCGACGCAGCGCCATATAGTCCACATCGTCCGCCAGCCCCTTATCGCGCTGGCAGGCGAGCGCGAACCCGGTCGGCCGTGCGACGTTGCCGGTAAAGCAGGTCAGCACGGTGACGCGCCCACCCGCCCGCACGTGTGCCGCCAGCGTGCCGCCGATCGAGAAGGCGGCGTCGTCCAGATGGGGCGAGATGGCGAGCAGATGGCTCACAGCAGGTGCGGCTCGTTGCGGAAGCGGCAGGGGGCGATCGGGATCGCCTCGTCCACCGCCGCGCCCGGCGGCATCGCGCGGACCGCCTCGTACACGCCCATGATCTGCGCGCCCACCGCATGCCAGCTGTACCCCCGCCGGCATTCCGCCAACGCCGTCGCCGCGAGGCGTTCCCGGAGAGGCGCATCGTTCACCAGCCGGGCGAGCGCGGCGGTGAGCGCGGGGACGTCGCCCGGTTCGGTCATCAGGCCGTTGTCGTCGTCGCGCAGGCAATCGACCACGCCGACCGACCGGCACGACAGCACCGCCTGCCCGCTCGCCATCGCCTCGAGGATCGTGTTCGAGAATCCCTCGGCATAGGTGGGCGAGACGAACACGTCGTGATCGCGATAGAGCGCGGGGACGGCGTCGTAATCGGCATAGCCGGTGAAGGTGACGCGGTCGCCCAGCCCCAGTTCCGCCGCCAGCGCCTGCGCCGGCACCACGTCAGGCCCGATGCCGGAGATGGTGCAGCGCCAGTTCCCCGATACGGCAGGCAGCGCCGCCAGCATGTCGAGCACGCCCTTCCGGCGATCGACGCGGCCGTGGTAGAACAAGCGCACCGGATCGCCTTGCCCCCGCCATGTCTCCGCTTTTGGCCCGGGCGTGAAGCGTTCGGTATCCACCGCCCCCGGCACGATGGTGAAGCGATCGAGCGGCGTGCCGAGCCGGTCGCGCACTTCCTCCGCAAAGCTGCGCCCGCCGATCAGCAGCGCGTCCGCCCCGTCCAGCACGCGCATCATCGCGATACGGTGGGTCTCGCAGCAGGAGCCGACCCAGTGCCCGTCGCCGCCCTGGATCGAGACGACGCAAGGGACACCCAGCCGGCGCGCGGCGATCAGCGCGGCCCAGCCGGTGGGGTAGCCATATTGCGCGTGGAGCACATCGAAGGGCCTGGCGGCATGTTCGGCGGCGATGGTGGCGATCATGGCGCCCACATCCGCCTCGAAATCGCCGCCGGCCTGCTCGCCCAATGCCTCCAGCCCGATCACGCGCACGCCGTCCACCGCCGGGGGCGGGCCGCCGCCATAGACGCGGCGTTTTGCGGGATCGCCATAATATTGGCTTACCATCGTCACGTCGTGCCCGGCCGCGACGAGCTGGCGCAGCAGGTTGATCGCGTAGATCGACATGCCCGAGATCGCCGGGAAGAAGCGCCGCGAGACGAAGCAGATCCTCATGCCGCCAGCCCCTTCAACCACGCGATCGATTCCGGGATGGCCTGATGCGCGCGCGGGCTTTCCCGGCTCAGCTCCACGCAGACGAGGCGGGTAAAGCCGATCCCCTCCAGCGCGGCCAGCACGGCGGGGATGTCCATGTCGCCCTGCCCGAACGGCAGATGCGTGTGGTCGCCCCGGCGCATGTCCTCGATCGCCACCGTGCCCAGCCGGGCGGCGTAGCGGCGCACCGCCTCGGCCGGGTCGATATCCTGCGTGACGAGGCAGTGGCCGGTATCGAGCGCGAGGCGCAGGCCGGGGTGGCGCGCGACGAGCCAGTCGTAATCGGCCACCGTCTCGATCAGCATCCCCGGTTCCGGCTCGAAACTGGCATCCACCCCGCATCGCGCGGCATGGTCGAGCACGCGGGCGAGACCGTCGTCCAGCCAGCGCAGCGCGACCGCGCGATCGACGGCGGGCTGCGGCACGCCGGCCCAGAACGACACCGTTTCCGACCCGAGCGATGCGGCGATGTCGATCGCGCGGCAGAGGAAATCCACCCGCCGCGCCCGCCCTTCCACCGCCGGGTGCACCAGCGTCGGCTCATGCTTGGCGGCGGGATCGAGCAGATAGCGCGCGCCGGTTTCGATCACGCTGCCCAGACCCAGCCGGTCGAGCAGCGCGTGGACCCGCGCCGTCTCGCGCTCCCACCCGTCCGCGAACGGATCGAGGTGGTGATGGTCCAACGTCAGCGCCACGCCATCGTAACCGTTGTCGGCGATCAGCCGCAGCGCGTCGTCCAGCCGGTGGTTGGCCGCGCCGTTGGTGTTGTAGGCGAAGCGCAGGCTCATGCGCGGCCTTCCGCGAAGGCGACGTGATGCGCCTCCGGCTCGCGGTACAGCGGGTAGAGCGGGCCGACGATGCGGTCCGCCTCGGCCGTGTCGAACAGCGGATGGCCCAGCCGCTCGGCCGTGGCCGGATCGAGCCGCACCGGGCGCAGCGTCTCGGTCGCCGCGCCGAAGCGGATCAGCGGTGAATCGAGCGCGAGCAGCTTCTCCGTGCCGCGTGCGCCGATGCGGTAGTAGCTCATCGTCTCCACCTCCATACCGGGCACGATCACCTTCACCACGGTGACGGCGCGGTCGGGCGGAGACATGTCGACATAGAGGATATCGAACCCCGCCGCCTCCACAGCGGCCCGCGCCGCAGCGGCGCGGGCGTGGCCGTCGGGGGCCGGGGCGGACGGCAGGTCGGCAAAGGCGCGGGTCGAGCGTTCGGAAAGCATCGTGTCGCCCAGCCAGCCGCGCAGTTCGGCAGCGGAACGGCGAGTCCAGTCCTGCATGGTCTTGAAGGCACGCGGATCGCTGGATTTCGCCGCGCCACCGGCCTGCGCCATGAAGCGCGCGACATAGCCCTCCGGCGCCACGCTCGCGGCCAGCGCGGCCGGCCCGTGGGCGAAGGCCTTGCGCGCGCGGCTGGCGGCATATTCGGTCAGCGCCTTTTCCAGCGCCGCGCCCGCATCCGGGTGGCACGCCTCGCCGCAGGCGGTCGCCATGATCGGCGCGGCCGGCTCCTGCCCCGTGTCCGCGCCGACGCAATAGAGGTTGGGCAGGCCGAACTGGTCGGTGGCGAACTTGGGCAGCACGCGGATGCCGGCCGCCGCATAACGATCGAGGATCGCCTGCGCCCGCGCCGGCACCGCCGCCACGTCCAGCGCCACGCCGCGATCGAGCGCGCGGAACAGCAGGCCGTTGCCGTCGCGCTGCAAGATCTCGCACAATCCGTGGCCGATCGCCCAGTCGAGGTCCGGCCCCGCGCCCATCCCGTTCGAAATGATCGTCGTGAACGGCCGGTAGCCGGGCGACAGCTCCCGCGCGGAATAGGCCGCGAGGTCGATCGGCACGAGGACGGCGGCGCCGTCGCGCCAGCGCCGCGCCTCCACCCATTCCAGCACGGTGGCGCGATCGACCGGCGATCCAGCGGGCAGGCACAGGGTCAGCGGATCGGCGACCGCCGCCGCTCCCAGCGCGCGCACCAGATCGTCGTAGCTGCCCCTCGTCTTGGCGCGCGCGGACAAAGTGAGCGTGGGCCACACCATCTCGGCGATCTCGCCCAGGCCACCCAGCACCGCCTGCTCGGCATCTGCGCCGTAGCCGACGCCGTAGGGCATGATGCCATCCAGCGCCGGATCTTCCGGGAACAGCGCCACCACCCACACCGGCAGGCCGACGCGGTCCAGCCCGTCGATCGGGAACGCCACCACGTCGCCGGCCGGGAACGCATCGAGATAGCGGTGCGCCGCCGCCCCCAGCCCATCGGGCAGGCCGATCCGCGCGCCGCTCATGCCCCCATCTCCGGCCACGTTCCCGGCAGCGCCAGTCGCCGCACGCCGGGCGCGCGCGACAGCCCCTCGTCCAGCGCGGCGAGCGCCACGTCCCGGCTCACCTCCGGCGCATATTCGAACGGGGTCAGCACGGCGGTGAAATCGAGCGGGGCGATCGCGTCGCGGTAGCCGCGCAGTTCGGCGTGGGTCAGCGGGATATCCTTGTGAAACGCCTTGTGGCTGGAAATGGTGGTGGAGCGGCCGGCGGCGTCCTGATCGATCTTGAACATGTCGCCGCAGAACAGCCGGCGGCCGGGCGCATCGTGCAGGCAGGCCTGCCCCTCGTAATGCCCGCCGACGTGATGCAGCGTGTAACCGGGCGCGAGGTCGAGCCGGTCGTCGAACGGCGCTGTGACGCGGAACGCCTTGGTCAGCTGCAGGTCGCCGCGCTGGATCGCCACGACCGGCGGATCGAACGCGCGCTGCAACTGGAACATCGCGCCATAGCCGTGCGCGTGGCTGGCCGAGAGGAAGGCGATGCCGCCCAGCCGCTCGATCGTCGCCAGCATGTCGTCCGAGTAGTAAGGCGCCACCTCGAACGCGATGTTGCCGCCCTCGCGCACGATCAGCCAGCCGGTGCCGGCCAGCCCCAGCGCAGGCGTGGTGGTGAACGCCCACAGGCCGGGCGCCACCTCGCGCGCCGCGCCCTCGTGGCCTGCGCGCACGTCGGCTTCGGGCAGGAAGCGCCAGCCGTCTTCGGGCAGGTCGTTGCGCACGTCGGTGCAGACCGGGCAGTCGGGCGGCGCGAAGTGGCGCTGCCAGAAACCGCAGTTGGCGCAGGCGAACCAGTTCAGAGCCACCGCAGGGCCTCCCGATAGGCACCGTCGAGCAGCCGCATCAGCGCCACGTCGCGGGCAAGGTCGAAGTCATGCGCGTGCCCGCGCGCGGCGGCCATGAAGGCGGCGGCCTGGGCAGCGAACGGCGAGGCATCGGCGGCGAAGGCGATCGGCGCGTGCGCGCCGGTGCGCCCGCAGCGACGCTCCAGCGTGCCGCCCGCGCTCTGCCCCATCGTGTCGGTGGCGACGAGCAGCCCGGTGTCGCCCAGCACCTCCAGCCGGCGGCGCGGCAGGGCTTCGGCGCAGTTATAGGCGACGTGGGCGTTCAGCAGCACGCCCGAGGTGGTGCGCGCGGAGAGCATCCCGCCGTCCTCCACCGGATAGGCGTGGACGCGGCGTTGCAGATCGACGTGCAGCGACACGAGCGGCTCGCCCAGCAGCATCTGCGCGAGATCGAGGCCGTGGGGCGCCAGATCGATCACCGCGCCGCCGCCGGCCCGCGCCGGGTCCGCCCGCCAGTTGTCATGGGCTTCCTCGCCGGGCGACCAGTCCGGCCCGACCCAGCAGGCATAGACGATACGGATCGCCACCGGCCGGCCGATCGCGCCATTCCCGATCGCGTCGGCCATCGCACGGTGGGCGGGGTGGTGGCGCTGGTCGAACGCGGTGCCGGCCAGCAGCCCGGCGGCGGCCGCGCCGATCGCCTCGGCATCGGCGAGCGACGCGGCCAGCGGCTTCTCGCACAGCACCGGCACCCCGGCGGCGGCGGCGGCGCGGACAGGGCCGAGATGCGCATCGTTGGGGGTGGCGACGTAGAGCAGGTCGCAAGCGCCTGCCGTCAGCATCGCCTCTACCGTCTCGAATGCGGCGATCCCTTCCGCCTCCGCCCGCGCGCGGGCGTGGGGCGAGGGATCGGCGACGGCGGACACGGTGCCGCCCGCCGCGCGGATGCCCGGCGCCATATGGTCGCGCGCCACCCAGCCATAGCCCGCGATGCCCCAGCGCCCCTTCATGCCCGCCGTCACCAGCGCGCCGGCAGGTCGACGAGGCGGCGCAGGCGCACCGGATCGGGCGGATATGGCAGCGCCTCGTCGGCGAGCGCCCAGCGGCAGCCCGCGCCATATTCGTCGCGCCAGCGGTCGGACGGCCAGCGGACCCCGCCAGGTGCATCGAGCAGCGGATTGGGCCGCAGCATCGCATCGGCCGGGGGCATCGCCACGCCGTTCTCGGGCACCCGCGCCGCGCCGCCACCCTCCACCAGGGACCACGCCTCGATCGCCGGATCGTCGCGCCAGCCGATCGCGGCCGGCGCGCGCGGATGCAGGATCGCGGCGAGCAGCGCGCGCTCGTCATAGACCACCGCGTCGGGGAACAATGCGCGCCACGCCGTCGCCGACCGCGCCGGTCCCTTCGCGCCATCGCGATAATCCGCGTTGTGCAGGTGGCTGATCGCCAGCACGCCGCCCTCGGCCAGCGTGACGCGCAGGCAGGCGGCGACATGCGCTTGTTCGGGCAGGAAATAGAAGGCGTCGTGGCACATCGCCAGATCGAAGCGGTCGTCCGCCAGCGGCCAGTGGCCCCCGGCGTCGAACACCACGTAATCGGCCGCCGGGGCGACCCAGTGCCGCGCGAGCCAGCATTTGGCGAACACCACGTCGCCGCCCATGCAGGCGACGCCCCGGCCCGTGAGCGCACGCAGATAATGGCCGATGCCACACGCCAGCTCGAACGCGCGGGCGGGCGCCTGCCAGTGCGCCTCGATCAGCGCCAGCCCGGCCAGATAGGTGGGATCCACCCAGCGGTGCGCGAAATAATCCGCCACCGGGCCGAGCCGCAGCAGCGCCATCGCCTCGCGCAGGGTCAGCGTGTCGCGCTCGCGCACCAGCCGGGCGAGGTCGGCGGGGTCGGCGGCGGGGCCGGTCCACCAGTCGTCCTGATCGGCGAGCAGCAGCGCGGTGGCGGCGTCCGCTTCGCCGGCGTCAAGCAGCCGTAGGGTATCGGCCACCAACGCCTCGCGGCCGATGCGGAGATAGGGGATGCCGTCCACCACCGGCCACCGCTCGCCCCGGCCGTCATCGAGCGACCATGGCGTGTCGGCGGCCAATGCGGCCCCGCTGACGGGCGAGCGCCACACGTTCACAGCAGGCCCACCCGGCGCAACACCGCGTCGTGGAACGGCTTGACCGGGCCGGCGTGGACCAGCTCATACTCGTGCAATACCACGTCCATCGTCGCCTCGCGGGCACGCAGATGCTGCGCCGTCTCCAGCACGCGATCGAGCACGTCGGCGGCGTGGAACGCGCGCGCCTCGGGGGTGGCGTCGTCCACGATCAGGGCGACCGCAGCGCGCGCCATCGCGGCGACGGGCGGGGAAAGATCGGCCAGCGCCATCTCGCGCGAGCGGGCGATCACGCCGTCGAGTTCGTCGCCCAGCAGCATCTCGCCGCTGAAGCCGGAGTCGGGCATGTCGGCGCTGTAGAGGTGGTGCGCTATGCCGGCGAGGAAGGCGGCAACCGGATCGGCGGCGAAACCGGGGGCGAGCAGCGCGGCATAGATCGCCACCGCCACGCTGTGCTCGGCGTGGTTCTCCGCCGGCTGCAGCATCAGCCGCGGCCGACCCGGACAGGTGACCCCGGCCCTCGGCTGTCGCGCCAGCTTCGCCACGAAGCCGGGCAGCGGTGCGGGATCGGGCGCGCCCTCGCCCACCGCCGCGCGCAACATTTCACACAGCGCCGGGTCGAGCGGACCGGCCACCTCGTCCAGCGCGCGCGCCAGCACTGTGGCCGCCGCGTCCGCCGACAGGCCTAGCAGCATCAGCCGTTCCCGATCCAGGTCGCCGAGTCGGGCGGCCGCCAGCGCCGTCGACACGATCGCGCGCATCACCGCGCCCGCATCCTGCCCGGCGGCCAGCGCCCCCCAGCCACGCGCGAACAGCCGCTCGGCGATCGAACCGGCGGCGTTCGCCGAATAGGTCCGCTTCAGGTCACCGAGTTCGGTCAGCAGCGGCAGCCACTCGGGCGAAACCGGCAGGTCCGCCACGCCCGCATCCGCCATCGCACCCACCGGGGCGGACAGGGTCACTTGTCGCCGTCGAGCCAGCGGTCGAGGATCAGCTGCTGCTCGCCGAAGCCGTGCACCGGCACGCCGCCCCTGGTCTGCGGCAGCTTGAAGAACACGCCCATCTGCTCCTGCACGCCGCCGTCGCCGCGCTGGTGCGCCAGATCGAGGCACCGGGCGATCTCGATCGCCAGCGGGGCCGCCAGCACCGAATCCTTGCACAGGAAGTTCAGCTTCAGCTGCATCTTCTGGCCGAGGAAGCCGGTGAGATCGATGTTGTCCCACGCCTCCTTGTTGTCGCCGCGCGGCTTGTAATAATGGATCATCACGATGTGGTTCTCGACCGGATAGCCGAGGATCTGGTCCAGCACGCTCGTCTTGGTGCCCAGCTTGGAGGCGAGCGACTGCGGATCGTCCAGCGCCAGCCCGTCCGAATTGCCGAGGATGTTGGTGGAGAACCAGCCGTCCACATGCAGCGCACGATCGCGCAGGGCGGGCGCGATCACCGTCTTGATGAAGGTCTGGCCGGTCTTCCCGTCCTTGCCCGCGACGGCCACGTTGCGGCGCGCGGCGAAATCGGCGAGCGGCGCCACGTCGGCGGCGACCGAGGGGGTGAAGTTGGCATAGGGCGTGTCCGCGTCGATCGCGGCATAGGCATAGAGCATCGCCGGGCTGATCGCCGGATCGTTCGCGTCCAGCCCGCGCTCGAACGCCTCCAGCGTGGCGAGCGAGGGGGCCGTCGCATCGGGCAGCCGCTCGGTGGAGGCGAGGTTGACGACGACGAGCCGGTCGAGCGACTTCTCCTCGCGGAAGCGGCGCATGTCGGCCTGGATGCGCTCCACCGCACCGCGATGGCTGCCGGCGACGATCTTGTTCGCGCCGTCGATGTTGACGCAGAAATCGGTCGAGCCGACCGCCGGCCAGGGCATCATCTGCGAGAGGCCGGCCGCGCCGTCGTCCAGCTCGCGGTCGCCGATCACGCCGTGGCGGCGCGCGGCGGTGGCGAGATCGTCGCCGCCCAGATCCCAGCCGCCGAAGTGGAGATCGCGATAGTCGACCATTCCGCGCACCGCGCGGTCGGCCAGCGGCAGCCCCTGAAGGTCGTTCGAGCCGGCACGGATCATCTCGATCCCCGCAGCGGCGGTGGTCGCCACGGCACCACCAAGACCGACGACGGCAACGCCCACACGATCAGCCATATTCATCCCCTCCAACCGTTCCGATCGGCAGGCGGTGGCTTAAAAGCGAGCGGTGCGTCCATGCTCCATCTTAATATCTCATGAAAAAGCGATGCTATTGTGATCGAGGTTACCAGAGGAAGGCTGGATCGTTGCTGCCGATCTATCGTCCGCCTCGATGATCCAGTTGGTTTCGACGACGGCATAACGATCGACGAATCCGGTGAGTTCGACAAGACGGTCCTCGTTGGCGATCGTGACACGGCGCCCGTTCCGCTCGATATACCCCTGCTCCTCCAGCCGGCCGAGCACGCGATTGACGTGCACCTTGGTGAGGCCGACGGCGTCGCCGATGTCGGTCTGGGTCAGCGGCAGGTCGAACGATCGCACCACCCCGATCGAGGTGACGCGCAGCCGGGCGAGGATATCGAGCAGCAAGGTGCCCACGCGCTGCATCGCATCGAGCCGCGCCACCGACGTGAGCCGGTCGCACAGCGCCACGCCCTCGGCGGCGGCCACCGCGTAGAACAGCCCGGCCAGCCGGGGCTTCTCGCGGAACAGCCGGGCGAAATTGGCGCGCGTCAGTTCCGCGACCACGCAGTCCGATACCGCCGTGAGGCTGTGGACGGCCGGCAGCCAGGCGATGCCGGACGTGCCCATCACGTCGCCGGGAAAATGGAAACGCAGGATCTGCCGGCTGCCGTTGGGCAGCATCGTCGAGGAGAACAGCCAGCCGCTCTGGACGATGAACAGCATGTCGTTCTCGCTGCCCTCACGCAGCAGCACCTCGGACGCCTTGAGCGTCACCTCGCGTCGTTCCGCCCAGTCGAGCGCGTCGCGCTCGGCTGCGGTCAGGTCCATGTATCCCGAAAGCCGGGCGACAAGGCTGCTTTCTCTCGTCACCGCCGATCCTCCTCATGTCTCGTTCGCGATCGTTGCACCCACGGCATCGTCGTGCGGCCGTTCAGGCGCAAGGTAAATCACCGGAACGGAACGGATTCTCTCCCGCAGCGACGGTCCGGGCCTTGAACGCCGCGAGATCGCCCGGCAGACGGGGCCGCGCCGAAGCCCCGCGAGCAACGGGCCACGGCGGGGAAGAACGGACGATGACGGAAACCGAGTTCATCGACTATGTGAACGGCGTGTGCGCGGCGGTGCTGGGCGAGGTGTGCAACGATGCAGCCCGCGACCTGATCGACCGGCTGTGCAAGGCCCAGCTCGCCCGCATGCATGCCTCGGGCGACCTTTGCGAACGTCGCCTCGCCGTCCTGAGCCTGATCGTCGACGACATCCTGCGGTGGGAGATGGCGACGCGCACGAATGCGGCAGGGAAACCCGGCGCCGCCCGGGCGTTCAGCCACGGAGATTCCATGGAGCGCGGCACATGCCCTATATCAAGACGGACGACGGCACCGATCTCTACGTGAAGGATTGGGGCGCGGGCCGCCCGGTGATCCTGCTGCACGGCTGGCCGCTGAACGCCGACTCGTGGGACGATCAGGCGCTGGCGCTGGTGGAAGCGGGGCATCGCGTGATCGCTTACGACCGGCGCGGCTTCGGCCGGTCGAGCCAGCCGTGGGACGGCTATGACTACGATACGCTGGCCGACGACCTCGCCGCCGTGATCGCCGCCACCGGCGCCACCGATGCCGCGCTGGTCGGCTTCTCGATGGGCGGCGGCGAGGTGGCGCGCTACATGTCCCGCCACGGCGGCAAGGGCGTGGTGCAGGCCGGGCTGGTCGCCTCGGTCGTGCCCTATGTGTTGCAGGACGACAGCAACCCGAACGGCGTGCCGGGTGCGCAGCTGGAACAGATCAAGGACGGCCTGCGCAAGGATCGCCCGCACTTCCTCGCCGGCTTTGCGCAGGATTTCTACGGCGTCGGCTGGATCAGCAGCCCGGTGAGCCAGGAGGTACTGGACTGGAGCCTGATGATGGCGATGCAGGGCGGCCTTCGCCCGACGATCGCCTGTGTCGATGCGTTCGGCCGTACCGATTTCCGCCCCGACCTGCCCGCCTTCACCGTGCCGACGCTGATCCTGCACGGCACCGCCGACAAGACGGTGCCGATCGACGCGACGGGCAGGGCCGCCGCGCGGGGAATCGCGCAGGCCACGCTGATCGAGTATGACGGCAGCCCGCACGGCCTGCTCGCCACCGACAAGGATCGCGTGTCGCAGGACCTGCTGGATTTCCTACGCGCCTGATAGAAAAGCCTGCATTGCCGCGCCATGTCGACCCGGCCTAGACGGAGCGTCATGGCGCACAATCCCTCCCCCTTCTCCTTCCCCGATTTCCGCGCCTACTGGATCGCGCGCGCCGCCAGCACGGTGGCGCAGATGGCGATGGTCGTCGTCATCGGCTGGCAGGTATACGATATCGCCCGCCGCACGATGCCCCCGCGAGAGGCGGCATTCCAGCTCGGGCTTATCGGCATCGCCCAATTCCTGCCGCTCCTCCTGCTCACGCTGGTGGTCGGCTGGACGGCGGACCGGATCGACCGGCGCTGGATCGCGCGCACCGCCGTGCTGCTGGAATGCGGGTGCGCCGCCGCACTCTCGTGGATGGCGTGGCACGATACCACCACGCTGCCCGCGCTGTTCGGCGTCGCCGCGCTGCTGGGCGTGGCGCGCGCCTTCGCCGGGCCGGCGTTGCAGGCGCTGGCGCCCAACCTGGTGCCCAAGGAGGTGCTGCCCACCGCCATCGCGATGAGTTCGATCGCGTGGCAGGGCGGATCGGTCGTCGGCCCGCCGCTGGGCGGTTTCCTCTACGCCACCGGCCATTTCATGCCCTATGCGGTCAGCACCGGGCTGTTCCTCTGCGCGTTCCTGTCGCTGATGATGATCGGGCCGATCCCGCGCACCATCCTCGATCGCGCGGCCAACCCGTTCCGCCAGATGATCGACGGGCTGCGCTACGTGCGCGAGAACCGGCTGGTGCTGGGTGCGATCTCGCTCGATCTGTTCGCGGTGCTGCTGGGCGGGGCGACCGCCATGCTGCCGATCTTCGCACGCGACATCTTGTTCGTCGGCCCGGCGGGGCTGGGCCTGCTGCGGCTGGCGCCGGCGGTGGGCGCGATCGTGATGGCCATCTGGTTCAGCCGCCGGCCGTTGCAGCGCGACGTGGGGATCAAGATGCTGTGGGCGGTGGCGGTGTTCGGCCTTGCCACGATCGCCTTCGGTTTCTCGCGCTGGCTGCCGCTGTCGCTGGGCTGTCTCGTCGTGCTGGGCGCGGCGGACATGCTGTCGGTCTATGTCCGCCAGTCGCTGATCCAGCTTTACACCCCCAACGAGATGCGCGGCCGGGTCGGCGCCGTCTCCACGCTGTTCGTATCGGGGTCGAACGAGCTGGGCGAGGCCGAGTCGGGCTTCCTCGCCGCCGCGATCGGCCCGGTGCCGGCGGTGGTCGCCGGCGGCATCGGCGCGATCATCGTCACCATCCTCTGGTCGCGCTGGTTCCCCGAACTGAAGAACGCGCGCACCTTCGCACCCCCGAAAACCCTCGAAGACGCACCCGGACAGGAGAAAGCGACATGAAGGCGCAGAGCATCCTCGAAACGATCGGCGACACCCCGCACATCCGCGCGGCCCGCCTGTTTCCGCAGACCGAGGTGTGGATCAAGTCCGAACGCTCGAACCCCGGCGGCTCGATCAAGGACCGCATCGCGCTGGCCATGATCGAGGAGGCGGAGGCCTCGGGCAAGCTGAAGCCCGGCGGCACCATCATCGAGCCGACCAGCGGCAACACGGGCATCGGGCTGGCGCTGGTGGCGGCGGTGAAGGGCTACAAACTCATCCTCGTGATGCCCGAATCGATGTCGCTCGAGCGGCGGCGGCTGATGCTGGCCTATGGCGCCAGCTTCGATCTTACGCCCCGCGAAAAGGGCATGAAGGGCGCGATCGAGCGCGCGATCGAACTGGCCGGGCGGACCCCGGATGCATGGATTCCCCAGCAGTTCGAGAACCCGGCCAACATCGACATCCACGTCCGCACCACCGCGCGCGAGATCCTCGCCGACTTCGCCGATGCGCCGATCGACCTGCTCATCACCGGCGTCGGCACGGGCGGGCACATCACCGGCGTGGCGCAGGTGCTGAAGGCCGAATGGCCGGGGCTGAAGGTGTTCGCGGTGGAGCCGACGCTCTCGCCCGTCATCTCGGGCGGGCAGCCGGGGCCGCACGCCATCCAGGGAATCGGCGCGGGTTTCATCCCGGCCAACCTGCACACGCAACTGCTCGACGGCACGATCCAGGTCGATCCGGCCGACGCCAAGGACTACGCCCGCCGCGCCGCGCGCGAGGAGGGGATGCTGGTCGGCATCTCGTCCGGCGCCACGCTGTCGGCGATCGCGCAGAAACTGGCGGAGACGGGCGGCACCCCGCGCGTGCTGGGCTTCAACTACGATACCGGCGAGCGTTACCTGTCGGTCCCGGATTTCCTGCCGGAATAAGGGGCATCGCCCGCCACCAGCGCGGTCAGGTGGCGGGCGAGCAGCGCGACGGCGCGCAGCTTCTGGGCGAACGGCAAAGCGGTGATCGGGCCTGCGTCGGTCTTGTTCACGTCCACCACGTAGATCCGCCCGTCGCGGTCCCGCAAAATATCCAGCCCGCACCAGTCCGCCCCCATCGCCGCGCAGAACCGGGCGATGGCGGCGCGTTCGTCGGGGGAGAAGACCTCCTCCGGCGAGCGGCTTTCCGCCGACAGATTGGGTGGCAGGAAGCGCGCGTCGGCCGCGCGGCGCTTGATCCAAACGATCACCGGCATGCCCCCGATGCAGTGCGTCCGCAGGTCGATCGCATGGCCATCTGTGTCGATCGTGTCGATCAGGCGCTGATAGGCCCGCCCGGGCTGCGGCGGACGCGGACATTCCACGATGCGGCCGTCGTGCGTGCCGTTGGCCTCGGCCTTCTCCACCGCCGGGCCGCGCCACGTCGCCGGGTCCACCGCCAGCGGATAACCGAAGGTGGCCTCGAACACGGCGGCGACATGGCTCTTGGAGATATCGGTGCAGGCGAAGTTCAGCCGGCGCGGGCAATCGCTGTGCGCCGGGGGCGAGACGGTGGCATCCTCGAAGAAGAAGGCGGCATCGGCCGTCGCGTCGTCCTCCACCAACCTCAATCCCGCCCAGATGGCGGCGGCGCGCACCATATAGCGCGGATGCGGGCGATCGGGCAGGAAACGGATTGCCGCACGCCGTCGCCCGGCATGGCGCAGCGTGCCGAACAGCCGCACGGCGAGATGGCAGGCGAGCCATGTCGCGACTTCGGCGATCAGCCGCCGGTCGATCGCGGCGGAATTGCCCGTCTTGCGCAGGACTATGCGCCCGTCGCGCAGGGTGAAATCGCCGACCGTCCATTCACGTGGGCCGGGCACGCGGGCCGGTTCCGTCAGGGCGCCACCGGCTCGGCCAGCCCCAGCGCACGGGCGATCGCGGCGTTGGGGTGGTCGGTGGCGCATCCCTCGATGCCGCTGCCGCCATGTTCTGCATAATAATCGGTGCCGTCGTCGCACGGCGCGGCTTCCGGCGGGGCGGCCAGCGCCGCGTCGATCCGCCCGGCGAGATAATCGAGCGTCTCGCCCGCCACCGGCTTCGTCTCGCGCGCGATCACGGCCCACCGGCCCGGCGCCTCGCTGGTAAGGTCGATGATCGTCCTGCGCGCACCGCCGCCGTTCCGCGTCGCCTCGTACACCGTCGCGCCGCGCCCGGCGGGCTGGATCGCGGTGAAGCGGATCGCCCCGGCGTCGAGCGGGGCGAGGCCGGCCGCCGCCTGCACCGCGCGCACGGCCTCGACGGGCGGCGCGGCCAGGGCCGGCGCCGCCATCAGGCCAGCCATCATCATTGCCAACTGTTTCAGAATGCCTCCACCGGCAGCGCCATCAGGCTGTCAGAGCCGCCCTCGATCTTGCGTCGCAGCGCGCCGGCATCGGGCAGGATGCGCTCGCCATAGAAGCGGGCGGTGACCTGCTTGGCCTCGTGGAACGCGCGATCCCCCGCCCCCGCCGCGATCGCCGCCGTGCTGGCGCGCGCCATCTTCAGCCACATCCAGCCGAGCGCGACGACACCGGTGAGCGTCATCATGGGGTAGGCGGCGGCGCCGGCATCGTCGGGGTTGGCCATGCCGCGCTTCATCAACCACATCGCCGCCGCCTGCAACTCGCCCAATGCCTTTTCCAGCCGGGCGGGCAGATCGCCCGTCGCCGCCGCCACCGCCGGATCGTCCTTACCCGCCGCGATCTCCCCCGCGATCAGGCCGAACAGCGCCATCGCCGCGCGCCCGCCGTGCAACCCCAGCTTGCGGCCGACCAGATCCATCGCCTGCACGCCGTTGGTGCCCTCGTAGATCTGGGCGATCCGCGCATCGCGGACATATTGCTCCATCCCCCATTCGCGGATGTAACCGTGGCCGCCGTACACCTGCTGCGCATCGGTCGCCACGCGATAGCCGATGTCGGTGACGTGGCCTTTCACCACCGGCGTCAGCAGGGAGACGAGATCGTCCGCCGCCTGTCGTTCCTCCGGGGTTTCGGCATGGACCGATAGATCGGATTGCAGCGCCGCCCACAGGCAGAGCGCACGCGCGCCCTCAAGCTGCGCCTTGCCCTCCATCAGCATCCGTCGCACATCGGGGTGGACGAACAGCGTGTCGGCTTTCTCGTCCGGGTCGGCCGGGCCGGTCAGCGCGCGGCCCTGCCGCCGGTCCTTCGCATAGGCGACGGCGTTCTGGTACGCGACCTCGCCCACGCCCAGCCCCTGCAGGCCCACGCCCAGCCGGGCCGTGTTCATCATGATGAACATCGCCGCCAGCCCCTTGTTCTCCTCCCCCACGAGGAAGCCGGTGGCGCCGTCGTAGTTCATCACGCAGGTGGAATTGGCGTGGATGCCCATCTTCTCCTCGATCGACCCACAGGAGACGGCGTTGCGCTCCCCCGGCGCGCCATCGGCATCGGGCAGGAACTTGGGCACGATGAACAGCGAGATGCCCTTCACATTGTCCGGCGCGCCCGCGATCTTGGCCAATACGAGGTGGACGATGTTGGCGGTGAGGTCATGCTCGCCCGACGAGATGAAGATCTTGGTGCCGGTGATCGCATGGGTGCCGTCGCCGTTCGGTTCGGCGCGGGTGCGGATCAGGCCCAGGTCGGTGCCGCAGTGCGGCTCGGTGAGGTTCATCGTGCCGGACCATTCGCCCGACACCATCTTCGGCAGGTACAGCGCCTGCTGTTCGGCCGACCCCTTGGCGACGATCGCCGCGATCGCCCCGTGGGTCAGCCCCGGATACATGGCGAAGCCCATGTTGGCGCTGATGAGATACTCCTCGAACGCGGTGGAGACGACGGCCGGCATCCCCTGCCCGCCATGCGCCTCGCCCGCAGCCAGCGTCGGCCAGCCGCCTGTGACGAAGGCATCGTAGGCCGCTTTGAAGCCGGCCGGCGTCGTCACCGATCCATCGGCGTGGCGGGTGCAGCCCTCGCGGTCGCCCGGCTGGTTGAGCGGGAACAACTGCTCCTCGCAGAAACGCGCGCCCTCGGTCAGCACCGCCTCGATCACGTCGGGCGTGGCGTTGGCGAAACCGGCGAGGTTCGCATGGCCCGCCAGCCCCAGCACCTCGTCGAGAATGTAGCGCGTGTCGCGAACGGGCGCGTGATAGACGGGCATCAGGCGTCTCCCGCCGGGACCGGCGCAGCCTGTCGCTCGGCCTGTTCGAGCAGGCCGACGAAGCCGCCCAGTTCCGCCAGAGCGGCATCGATGTCGACCCGCTGGCGGGCGAGGAAGTCCATTCGCGCGCGGCATCGCTCGATGGTCACATGGCGCTGGGTACGGCGCTGGTCGCCCACGTCGTAGAGGTCGATCATCTCACGGATGTCGGCAAGGCTGAAGCCCACCCGCTTGCCGCGCAGGATCCACGCCAGCCGCGCCCGATCCCGCCGGGAATAGATGCGGCAAAGGCCGACGCGTTCCGGCGCGATCAGCCCCTCGTCCTCGTAGAAGCGCAGCGCGCGGGCACTGACGCCGAACTCGGCGGACAGATCGGAAATGGAGAAACGATCGCGATCCTGCGCGTCGGGCGTGTGGATCGCGGCGTGACCGAGCGATTTGGGCATGGTGACGATGCTAGTTGACGTTCACGTCAACGTCAACGCCGGCCTTACCTTTCGTCGACGAGCTTTCCGTCCTCGACCCGCCGATAGAAGCAGCTGCGCGCGCCGGTATGGCACGCCGGGCCGGCGGGCGTGGCGCGGATCCACAGCGCATCCTGGTCGCAGTCGATCCGCAGCTCCACCACGCGCAGGATGTTGCCGGAGGTTTCGCCCTTCTTCCACAGCGACCCGCGCGAGCGGGACCAGAAGTGCGCCTCGCCCGTCGCGATCGTTCGTTCCAGCGCTTCGGCATCCAGATGCGCCACCATCAGCAACTCGCCGGTTGCGGCATCGGTGACGACGCCGGTTATCAGCCCGGCGGCATCGAATTTCGGCTGGAGGGCGGTGCCGTTCTCGCGATCCTGATCCATGCGCCGGGGTTAGGCCGCGATGCCCGCCCGATCAACCGGGTATGCGATCAGCTCCCCCTGGAAGGCACGCTGTCCTCGTCGGGCTGCCCCTTGGACTGCTCGTCCGCCTCGTCGAGATCGCTCGCATCATTGCCCTGCGGGTCCCGCGTCGGGCTGTTTACCCGGGCGTCGCGATTGACGCCGCTGATATCGGAATGGGGGCCGCTGGGGGGAGGTTTCGCCATGATCGTCTCCTGTTTCGTCGTTTCACCGGCATCTGCCGTGGTGGTCGCTCAATGCTTGCGAATCGCCTTGGCGAGCTCCGCCTTGTCCATCGTCGACCGGCCCTCGATGCCGATCTCCCTGGCCTCGTCGTAAAGCTCGGCCTTGCTGCGGTCCTCCAGCGTGGTGCCCTTGTGGTCGAGCGTGCCGGCCGCCCTGGCATTGGCGATGCGCGCCGCTTTCTCCTTGGGCTCGCCCTGCTTGCGCAGTTCCTCGTAGAGCGCGTCGTCCTTGATCTGCGGGCCGTGATCCTTCGCCATCGCCTGCCTCCTCTCGGGGTCTCGTTCCGGCACGCAAACGCATGGCCCGCCCGCCGGCTCCCGACGGACGTTACAAAGGGGCGACAAACCCGGGGCACCCCCCTATATGCCCCTCCATTCAGACACCGCGGCGGGATTTCGCGATGCTCACGACACACCCATTCGACGATGACAAGCTGCGCGAGGAGTGCGGCGTGTTCGGCATCTGGGGCGCCGATACCGCCGCCGCGATGGTCGCGCTCGGCCTCCACGCGCTCCAGCATCGCGGACAGGAAGCGGCCGGGATCACCAGCTGGGACGGCCGCCAGTTCCACACCCACCGGGCGATGGGCCACGTCGCCGGCAATTTCGACCGCGATGAGATCATCCGCGCGCTGCCCGGCCGCGTCGCCTGCGGCCACGTGCGCTATTCCACCAGCGGCGAGACGGCGTTGCGCAACGTGCAGCCCCTGTTCGCCGAGCTGTCGTCGGGCGGGTTCGCCGTCGCGCACAACGGCAACATCTCGAACGCGATGAAGCTGCGGCACGAGCTGGTACGGCGCGGCTCGATCTTCCAGTCCACCTCGGATACCGAGACGATCATCCACCTCGTCGCGACCAGCAGCTATCGCACTTTGCTCGACCGCTTCATCGATGCGCTGAAGCGGGTGGAGGGCGCCTATTCGCTGGTGTGCCTCACCCCCGAGGGGATGATCGCCTGCCGCGATCCGCTCGGCATCCGCCCGCTTGTGATGGGCCGGGTAGGCGACGCCTATATCTTCGCCTCGGAGACGGTCGCGCTCGACGTGGTGGGCGCCACCTTCCTGCGCGAGATCGAGCCGGGCGAGCTGGTGATTCTGTCGGAGAAGGGCATCCGCTCGATCCGGCCGTTCGCGCCGGTGCGGCCGCGCCCGTGCATCTTCGAGCACGTCTATTTCTCGCGGCCCGATTCGATCGCGGGCGGCACCTCGGTCTATTCGGTCCGCAAGGCGATCGGCGCGGAGCTGGCGCTTGAGAATCCGGTCGAGGCCGATCTCGTCGTGCCGGTGCCCGATTCGGGCACGCCGGCCGCGATCGGCTATGCGCAGGCCAGCGGCATCCCGTTCGAGCTGGGGATCATCCGCTCCCACTATGTCGGCCGCACCTTCATCCAGCCGGGCGATCAGGTGCGCCATCTGGGCGTGAAGCTGAAGCACAATGCCAACCGCGCATTGATCGACGGGCAGCGCGTGGTGCTGATCGACGATTCGATCGTGCGCGGCACCACCAGCGTGAAGATCCTGCAGATGTTGCGCGATGCCGGCGCGGCCGAGGTCCACCTGCGCATCGCCAGCCCGCCGACGCGGCACAGCTGCTACTACGGCGTCGATACGCCGGAGCGCGCCAAGCTGCTCGCCGCGCAGATGACGGTGGCCGAGATGGCGACCTACATCGGTGCCGACAGTCTCGCCTTCATCTCGGTGGACGGCCTGTACCGCGCGCTGGGCGCCAGGGAGGGCCGCAACGAGATGCAGCCGCAGCATTGCGATGCCTGCTTCACCGGCGACTATCCCACCCACCTGACCGATCAGGAGGAGGTGGCGCCCGCCGACCAGCTTTCCATGCTCGACGAGCGCGTGGTCGTCTGATGGCGAATCGACCGCTGGAAGGCCGCCTCGCCCTCGTGACGGGCGCATCGCGCGGCATCGGCGCGGCCACCGCGCTGGCGCTGGGGCAGGCTGGCGCGCATGTCGTGCTCACCGCGCGCACGGCGGGCGGGCTGGAGGAGGTGGAGGATCGCATCCACGCCGCCGGCGGCACCGCCACCATCGCCCCGCTCGATCTGGCCGAGAACGACAGCATCGCCCGCCTGGCCACCGCCATCGCCGGCCGCTGGAAGGCGCTGGACCTGCTGGTGCTGAACGCCGCGATGCTCGGCACGCTCACGCCCGTTCCCGCGATCGACGGCAAGGAATTCGCCAAGCTGTTCACCCTGAACGTCACGGCGCAGCAGGCGATGCTCGCCGCGTTCGACCCGATGCTGCGCGCCAGCGACGATGCGCGGGTGGTGGGCCTTACCTCCTCGGTCGGCCAGCGCCCGCGCGCCTATTGGGGGGCCTATGGCGCCTCCAAGGCGGCGCTCGAATCGCTGCTGCTGAGCTATGCTGACGAGATGAAGGCGATCAGCAAGGTGCGTGTCGCCATCGTCGATCCCGGCGCCACCGCCACGGCGATGCGCGCGCGCGCCTACCCCGGCGAGGATGCCGCGACGCTGCAACAGCCGGAAGACGTGGCGGCGGCGATCCTGCGGCTGGTGAGCGAACCGTTCGTCACCGGCTTCCGCCTGCGCGTGGCCGGGTCGGCGCGCGATCAGGCCGAGGCCGTCTAGGCCGGGCGCCGTGGCCCATCGCAAGCCCCACCTGCCGGAAAAGATCTGCGTCAGCTGCCACCGCCCGTTCGCGTGGCGCAAGAAGTGGGCGCGCGACTGGGATCAGGTGAAATACTGCTCCGACCGTTGCCGCGCGACCGGGCCGACACCCGCCGCCGCGCCGGGAAAATAGCGCCCGACAGCCTGGAGGCGAAGCCCCGCAGGATGAATTCGTCACCCTCCGATTTTACCGCTTGCAGCCCCCCGACCCCCACGCTATTAGCCGCGCCTCACCGGGAAGCATCGCTACCCGGTAGCGCCAGAGCGGGCGTAGCTCAGGGGTAGAGCACAACCTTGCCAAGGTTGGGGTCGAGGGTTCGAATCCCTTCGCCCGCTCCAGTTTCTCTCACTTCGTTGAGGAACTGTTGATCGCCGGAAGGGTGATCTCGCGCAATCGACACCTCACCCCATCTTCGATGTCCCCGCTGATCCGATCCCGTTGGCGATCAACGAGGTATTGCCGTGATGGTCTCGATGGCATGGCGACGACCGATGTGCCCGGCGGGCATAACACTTCATGTCCCGGGGGGCGCCCGCCTCTATCCCGGCATAGCCCCCGCCAGCAGCGCAGGGTCGATCCGCACGTCGCCCCATGTCATGCCCCAGTGCAGGTGCGGGCCAGTGGCGCGGCCAGTGGCGCCCACCGCGCCGATCGGCTGGCCCTGCGCCACACGATCGCCCGGCTTCACGTCGATGCGGGAGAGATGGAGGAAGGCGCTCACCAGCCCCATTCCATGATCGATCATCAACAGGTTGCCCTCCAGCGTGAACGGCGCCTCGGCCGCCAGCACCACCACGCCGTCGGCAGGGGCCACCACCGGCGCGCCGGTGGGGCGGGCGACATCCACCCCGCCGTGGAACGCCCCCGGCTCCCCGGCATAGATGCGCTGCGAGCCGAACACGCCGCTGATCCGCCCCGTGGCCGGCCACACGAACCGCTGCCGCCACCCCTCGCTGGCCGAGCCTGCGGCACGTGCGGCGGCGATCCGCGCCAGTTCGGGTTCGCGGCGGGCGAGGAAGGCGGCATTCGGCGTGGTGCCGCGCGAGAGGGTGGGCAGAGACTGGATCTTCCATGCGCGCGGCTGGACCGCGATCGTTTCCTGCACGGGCGGCCGGCCGGGCGCGCTCGCCTCCAGCGTCGCCAGCGGCGCGGCATCACGGCCGAAGGCGAGCAGGAACGCGCCGTCCGGCGCGACGGGCACCGGCCGGCCATCCAGCGTCAGCCGGATCGTGGCGGGGTCGCCCGGGGCGAGGCGCCAGCGCAACAGTCCGCCCTGTTGCGCCAGGCCTTTACGAACGAAGCCGATCGCCGGGGGTGGCACCGAGGGCCTCTGAAACCCGATCGGCGGCGGTACGGCAGCCGGCGGCGGCGCCGCGGCGACGCATCCCGGCAGCGCCAGCAGCAGGAGCGGCATCGTCAGGAGGGAGAAGCGGCCCGCCCCGAACGACCGGCAGACAGGCCGTGTCCGGCTGTTTCGCCGGGACGGAGCGGTTGCCGCCGTTGCGGGCGGGCGGCGGGGCACATCCGCCGCCGCGCCGATGGGCACGCCAGCGATGGTCCGGCCGGCAGGTACCGCCGCCCCGTGCCGGCCCGCCCACGCCGCGATGCTCAACCCTTCAGTTCCGCCTTCACCGCGATCTCGGCCGAGGCATAGCCCTCCTGCCGCGCCACGCTCCAGTAGCGCAGATGGTCGAGCGGCACCTTCTCCCCGCTCACCGCGCAGACGACATGGTCGCCCGGCGTCAGCACGCGGAAGTTGTTCGCCATGTAATGCAGCCGCGCGGGGCGGCCGGCCTGCGACATCAGCATCGCCTTGGTCCTTTCCGGTTTCAGAGCAGCGTCGGCTGCTCGGGCTTGGGGGCAACATAGGCGGTCGTGCCGCCCCGCTCAACGCGCGCGGCCACCTTGCCGTCGGCGAAGTGCAGCACCAGCGCGCCGGCCGCCTTCGCCGCCGCCGCCGTGGCGACCACCCCGCCCTGCCGCCGCTCCACCCAGGCATAGCCGCGCTGGAGCGGCTTGTCCGGGGCGAGGCTCTCGGCCAGCCGCCACAGCCGGTCGAGCGCGGTGCGCGCCTCGGCCAGCGGCCGCTCCACCAGCGCGGGGCGCAGCCGCACCGCGCCGAGCGCCGTGGCGCTGCGGGCGGCGCGATCCGCCAGCAGGCGGGGGCGCAGCGTGGCGGAGACGTGGGCCAGTTCCCCCCGCGCCAGCGTCAGCCGCCGGCCAAAGGCTTCGGGTAGCCGGCCGGCGTCGCGTGCCAGCGCCGCGCGATCCCGCGCGAGGCGATCGGCCAGCAGGCGCGGGCGCAACGCGGCGGCGGCCTGCGCCAGCTCGCCGCGCGCCTGCACCAGCCCCTGCGAGAAGGCGCGCGGCAACCGCTCGCGCTGATCGGCCAGCAAGGCGCGCCGGTCCGCCAGCGATCGTTCGATCAGCACGGGGCGGAAGCGCGCCGCCGCCAGCCGCTGCCCGGCCTGCCCGATCCGGTCGCCCAGCAGGCGCGGGCGCAGCGCCCCGGCGGCGTGCGCCAGCTCGCCGCGCGCCAGCGCCAGCCGGCGGGAGAGCGCGCGCGGCAGCCGCTCGCCCAGATCGTCGAGACGCTGGCGTTGCGTGCCCAGCAGCCGGTCCGGCGCGGGCAGGCGGCGCGCGGTGGCGGCCAGGCGCTCGGCGGCATGGTCGCGGTAGCGGTTGGCGCAGCGGGCGGTGCGTGCGCCCAGCTCGCGCAGGGTGGCGCGCAGTTCGGCGCGCACTGGCACCGCCATCTCGGCGGCGGCGGTGGGGGTGGGCGCGCGCCGGTCGGCGGCGAAATCGCACAGGGTGGTGTCCGTCTCGTGGCCCACCGCCGAGATCGTCGGGATCGTGCAGGCGGCGACGGCGCGCACCACCGCCTCCTCGTTGAACGCCCACAGATCCTCGATCGAGCCGCCGCCGCGCGCCACGATCACCAGATCGGGGCGCGGGATCGGACCATCGGCCGGCAGCGCATCGAACCCGCGCACGGCTGCCGCGATCTGCGCCGCCGCGCCCTCGCCCTGCACGATCACCGGCCACAGCAGCACGTGCGTCGGGCAGCGATCGGCAAGGCGGTGGAGAATGTCGCGGATCACCGCCCCGGTGGGCGAGGTGACGACCCCGATCACGCGCGGCAGGAACGGCAGCGCGCGCTTGGCGTCCGCATCGAACAACCCCTCGGCCGCAAGCGCGCGGCGCCGCTGGTCGAGCAGCGCCATCAGCGCGCCCGCCCCGGCGATCTCCATCCGGTCGATCACGATCTGATACTTCGACCGGCCGGGATAGGTGGTCAGCTTGCCGGTGGCGATCACCTCCACGCCGTCCTCCGGGCGGAAGGCGAGCGTGCCGGCGTTTCCCTTCCAGATCACCCCGTCGATGACGGCGCGGTCGTCTTTCAGCGTCAGGTAGCAGTGCCCGGAAGCGACGCGCTTGAACCCGGAAATCTCGCCGCGCACGCGGACATGGCCGAACGCATCCTCGACGCTGCGTTTCAGCGCCCCCGAAAGCTCCGACACGGAAAGCGCGGGCGCGTTGTCGCCGGGGGCGGCCTCGGCTAACAGGCGGGCGTCGAGGGAGGCTGGTGAACTCATGAATGTCCTGCTGCTGGGGTCTGGCGGGCGCGAACATGCGCTGGCGTGGCGGCTCGCGCAATCGCCCACGCTGGGCCGGCTCTACGCCGCGCCGGGCAATCCGGGTATCGCCGAATGCGCCGAATGCGTCGCGCTGAACCTGGCCGACATCGACGCGATCGTGGCCTTCGCGCGCGACAAGGCCGTGGGGCTGGTCGTCGTCGGGCCGGAACAGCCGCTGGTGGACGGCGTGGCGGACCGGCTGGCGCAGGCCGGCATCCCGGTGTTCGGCCCCACCGCCGCCGCCGCACAGCTCGAAGGATCGAAGGGCTTCACCAAGGATCTGTGCGCGCGCGAGAATATCCCCACCGCCGCCTACGCCCGCTTCACCGATCGCGCGAGCGCCGAGGCGGCGCTGGGCCGCTTCGGACTGCCCGTGGTCATCAAGGCGGACGGGCTGGCGGCCGGCAAGGGCGTGGTGATCGCCACGACCGACATCGAGGCGACGGCGGCGCTGGCCGACATGTTCGACGGCGGCTTCGGCGGGGCGGGCGCGGAAGTGGTGATCGAGGAATTCCTGGAGGGCGAGGAGGCGAGCTTCTTCGCGCTCAGCGACGGCGAGACGGTGGTGCCGTTCGGCTCCGCGCAGGATCACAAACGCGTGGGCGAGGGCGATAGCGGGCCGAACACCGGCGGCATGGGCGCCTACAGCCCGGCCACCATCCTGACGCCCGAACTCACCGCGCGGGCGATGGCCGAGATCGTGGAGCCCACCGTGCGGGCGATGGCGGCGGCGGGCACGCCCTATGCCGGCGTGCTCTACGCCGGGCTGATGCTGACGGCGGACGGCCCCCAGCTGATCGAGTATAACGCGCGCTTCGGCGACCCCGAAACGCAGGTGCTGATGCTGCGCTACGAGGGCGATCTGGTGGCGCTGCTGCTGGCCGTCGCCGAACGGCGGCTGGCCGAGGTGCCCGCGCCGGTGCTGGCCGACCGCACCGCGCTGACAGTGGTGATGGCGGCGCGCGGCTACCCCGGCACGCCCGAGAAGGGCGGCGCGATCGCTGGCATCGCGCCGGCCGAGGCGACGGGCGCCAAGGTGTTCCACGCCGGCACCACGCTGCGCGAGGGCGCGCTGGTGGCCGGCGGCGGCCGCGTGCTGAACGTGACCGCGCAAGGCGGCAGCGTCGCCGAGGCGCAGGCCGCGGCCTATCGCGCGGTCGATGCGATCGATTTTCCCACCGGCTTCTGCCGCCGCGACATCGGCTGGCGCGAAGTGGCGCGCGAGGGTTAGGCCGCCCCCGGAACGACACGTGCCCGAACGGCGTTCGCCCCCTGATACACCGCCGCCCCGCGGCCAACAAAGAGACACCTCGTGACCCAGACCCAGATCCTGCTCATCGTCTTCATCACGCTCGTGGTGGCGGCCGCCTTCCTGTTCCTGTTCCGCCGGCGCGACACGGGCAGCACCACCGACACGACGCCGCTGGGCAGCGATGCGGAGGGGCATGGCGCGGTCGATGGCGCGGCGGCGGCGATCGAGGATGTGGTCGATCAGTTCCTCGGCGTCGATTCGCACCCGGCACTGCCGGAGGCGACCGGCCCGGCCGATCCGCTCACCCAGATCAAGGGGCTGGGGCCGAAGGCGCAGGCGCAGCTCAACACGCTGGGCATCCACCGCTACGATCAGCTCGCCGCGCTGGACGAGGCTCAGGTGGCGACGGTGGACGCGGGCATGGGCACCTTCAGGGGCCGCATCCTCAAGGATCAGTGGGTCGATCAGGCCAGGCACCTCGCCAAGGGTGACACCGCCGGGTTCGAGGCGAAGTTCGGCAAGCTGGGCGGCTGAACCTTTGGGGCGCGGGCGGCGCGGACGGCCCGCGCCGCCCGATCATCATATCGCATCCCGGTGAGGGATCGCGCGGCGCGATAGCTCGTTTGCGACACCCTGCGGCATCGACCGTATCGTTCGATCACAGGGAATATCGGGAAATGACGGACACACGACGACTGGCCGACGGCCTCGAGGCGGCGCTGGCCACGGCACGGGCGGAATATCGCCGGGCGGTGATCCTGCTCGCCGGACAGGAAGCGGACAAGGATGGTGGCGCCACGCGCGAGCCGGCCGACGTGGACCACATCCATCACGCCCGCACCCGCGTGCTCGCGCTGGAGGCGGCGCGCGAGGAACTGTCCCGTCCGATCGACGCCGGCGATCGGCTCGGCACGTAGGGCCAGGCGGCATACGGGCGGCTCTCGACGACTTCCCCGGGAAGCCAGCGAACCTGTCGTAGTGGTGGATCGAAGGCGTCGACAGTTCTCTTCGAGAGGGGAGCCTTGCACGCCACCTAGGTCAGCCCGGTCGATGTTTCGCCGGACCCTCCTCGGCGTTCGACCGGGGATCCGGGGTTCTTTTTCATACCCCGAGCGAAGTCGAGGGCAGGCCGCACGCGTGATACGCCATGCCTTAACTTCGCTCGATACAGGGGGCGCGGCTGGATTGATTCATAGCGGCGGCGGAAGCAGGATCGGCGATATCGAAACATCCCGTCGCGGGCCCATCCCCAAAAAGAGAGGTCTGCATCCGCCGGTTACGCCCGCCTGCGCCTGCCGTTCGGGACGCCTCGTGAAACGCGAAGACCGCTGCCGCTATCTCATCGAAGCCGCGGTCGGCGGCGATGATGACGCTCAGGCTCACGTCGTCTGACCCGGCACCCAGCACGGCCCGGCCAGCCGCCCGCCCAGCGTGGTCGGGTGGAAGCTGGCCGGTCCGTGGGGTCGAAGCCGACGAACCACTGCCGCTGCACGGACCGCACGCGCGGATTGCGCGCCTGATCCCATGGAGGCATTTCGTCCGACCGCAGTTTCCACCGGATGCCCGCCGCGTCGATCCGCATCACCGGCCCACGCTCGAACAGACAACGCCGGCCCATTGCGCCTGAACCACCGGACAGCAGCACGCAGACCCGACCGATCGCGGCGGCCACGGTGGACGGCGCCATGCCGGTCACCGTGGCCAGCACGTCCAGCCTGCGGCCGGGATCCGTATCGAAATCTGTCTGGTCGATCACCCCCGCCAGCGACAGCCCCGGCGCGATGAACCCCAAGCCGATCGCCAGCAGCGGCAGCATCCCGCGCAACGGACGGTGGGCGACGAACGGTGAGCGACGAACGGTTCGGGAAGCGATGCCTCGGCCACGGGTGGCACCGGAGCAGGCGGTGCCGTTCAGGCCCGCCGCGTCGCCAGCAGCTTGTCGATCTTGCGGCCGTCCATGTCGACGATCTCGAAGCGCCAGTCGCCGCTGTCGAAATGCTCGCCGACGGTCGGCAGGTGGCGCAGTACCGAAAGCGCGAAGCCGGCGGTGGTGGCGAAGTCGCGGTCTTCGGACAGCGCCACGCCAAGCCGCTCGGCCAGCACGTCGGCGGGCAGCGAGCCGGAGACGAGCCAGCTGCCGTCAGCCCGCTGCACCAGCGGCGGATCGGTGCCCTCGTCCTGATCGGAGGCGAAGGCGCCCGCGATTGCGGCGAGCAGGTCGGCCGGGGTCACGATGCCCTCGAAGTGGCCGTATTCGTCGTGCACCAGCGCCACCGGCACCTCGGCGTCGCGCAGCGTCTGCAATGCGTCCATCGCGTCCATCTGGTCCGGCACCACCGGCGCGCCGCGCATCAGCGCGCGCAGGTCCAGCGGCTGGCCGGCAATCAGCGCGGCCACCACGTCGCGCGCCTGCACGATGCCGACGATCTCGTCGACCGAGCCGTCCGCCACCGGCATCCGGCTGTGCGGCATCTCGGCCAGTTGCGCGGTGATCGCCTCGGGGCTGGCGCCGCAGTCGATCCACTCGATGTCGGTGCGCGGCGTCATCACCTCGCGCACCGGCCGGTCCGCCAGCCGCACCACGCCAGAGATGATCGCGCGTTCGCTCTCCTCGATCACGCCCGCGCTGGAGGCCTCGGCCACGATCAGGTGCAGCTCCTCGGCCGTCACATGCTGTTCCGATTCGCGGTCCAGCCGCAGCAGGCGGAAGATCAGCGCGCTGGACTGGTCGAGCAGCCAGCCGACCGGCGCCGTCGCCAGCGCGATCCAGCGCATCGGCAGGGCGACGATCGAGGCGATCGCCTCCGGCCGGCGCAGCGCGAACTGCTTGGGCACCAGTTCGCCGATGATGAGCGAGATGTATGTGGTGAGCGCGATCACGACGACGAACCCGGCTTCCCCGGCCAGCCGCGCCGGCACGCCGAGCAACGCCAGCCGCTCGCCCACCGGCCCGCCGAGGCTGGCGCCCGAATAGGCGCCGGCAAGGATACCGATCAGCGTGATGCCGATCTGCACGGTGGACAGGAACCGCCCCGGATCGGCCGCGAGCGCAAGCGCGGCGCGCGCGCCGCGCTTCCCGGTGCGGGCCATCGCCTCCAGCCGGGGCCGGCGGGAGGAGACGATCGCCAGCTCCGACATCGCGAACACCCCGTTCAGCGCCACCAGCGCGACGATGATGAGGCAGTCGATCCAGGGGAACGGGCTGAGGGGGGGGTGGGCTGGCATAAGCGTGATGCCGCTATCGCCGGAATCTGTCGCCATCACAACAGCGCGATCATCGCAGGTTCAACACGGATGCGGAACAAGCCGGCGGCAAAGGCGGTTTTCGCCGCATATCGAAGAAGGGTAACGACGATGTATCTGCGCCAGAAGTTCACCGCCGCCGCCGTCGTGGCGGCCCTGCTCGGCACCGCTGCCTGCACCACCGATCCCCAGACGGGCCAGCAGCGGCTCTCCAAGGCGGCGATCGGCGCGGGTGCGGGCCTGCTCGGCGGCTATCTGGCGGGCGATATCGTCGGCGGCCGGCGCGACCGGACGGAGAAGGTGGTAGGCGCCGGCATCGGTGCGATCGCCGGCGGCGCGATCGGCGCCTACATGGACCGTCAGGAGCAGGAACTGCGCCAGAAGACCGCCGGCACCGGCATCGAGGTGGAGCGCAAGGGGGACGACATCCTGCTCAACATCCCCTCGGGTGTGACCTTCGCGACCAATTCGGCCGCGATCCAGCCGCAGTTCCGCCAGACGCTGGATCAGGTGGCGCAGACGCTTTCCACGTACAACCAGACCTATCTCGACGTGTACGGCCACACCGATTCGACCGGCAGCGACCGGATCAACCTGCCGCTGTCGCAGGACCGCGCCAATTCGGTGGCGGACTACCTCGCCACGCGCGGCGTGCAGCGCGCGCGGATCGGCACGCAGGGCTTCGGCGCTAACCAGCCGGTCGCCAGCAATGCCACGGCCGAGGGGCGGCAGGAGAATCGCCGCGTGGAGATCAAGATCGTGCCGGTCAGCAACACGGCGGCGTGACGCGAGGGGCCGCCCCGTCCGGTAATCCGGGGCGGCCCGATGCGGCGACATCACGCCGCCTCATCGCAATATCAGCCAGCCCAGCCCGGCGAGCATCACGAAAGCATACCAGCCGCCCGGTGTCCGCAGCAGATACGCCGCGCCGAGCACGGCGATCGCCACCAGAACGACGATGGCGGTCCGCCTCGTCGCGATGCGGTCGAGCAGGAGGACACCGCCGGTGAGGTTCGCGGCGGCATTGGCGGCGATCCACAGATAAGACGGGAGCACCCCGATCGATCCCCACAACGGCAGCTTGATCGTGGCATATCCCCGCATGGAGGCCGGGAACAGATCCGCCGCGAGGTGGAATCCGATCCCGAACCCCAGCCCCGCCGCCACCGGCCACGTCCGCCGGTCGAGCAGCGCGATCAGCAACGGCAGGATGCAATGGGTCAGCGCGCTGCGGTGATCCAGCCCCAGCGGCGCATCGATATCGGGCAGCCTCAGCCCCGCCGCCCCCGCCGCGATCACCGAGGCGACCGTGATCCACGCGCCGTTACCGCCGGACAGCGCCAGCGATACCGCGAGGAGAAGAAGCAGGGATGCCGTCATCGCGACGCGTTACCCATATGTCCTTCTTTTGTCCACGGGAACAGGCGGCGGACAGTTTGTAAATGCACGGAAATCCGGGCAATTCGTCAACATTCACGCACGGCGGGAATCCGGACGCCGGTTTCACAGCTTGTGCCTTTTTATCGATACGGTTCGCCGGAGGATGGGATCGACTGTTGCTTCAGGCTCGCCTGAACGTTCCAGCCACGACGCCCCCGCATTTCCGCGCGCGCCTGTCGCCAGCCTTGCATGGCCTGAAACCGACCGCTCATTCCGAGGACGGGACCAGATCCAGCGAAAAATGTCCCGAAAGGCTGATCGGGATTCGGGGCTCCAGTTCCCTGTCCCGAGCGACGTCGAAGGGCAGGCCACATGCGTGTCGTTCCGTTTGTCGGCTGCGTTCGACACAGAGACGCACGCGGCGGGATCGGTCGTCGTTCTCGACGAACGGAGCGTCGGCATCGTCCCCGGTCTGCCGCCGGGCAACGTCGCAGGCGGGGTCAGGAAATGGTCTCGAGAATGTCGCTCCTGCCCTGTCTCGGGCCGCAGACTCAATGGCTGCGCGAGCGGTCGGGGCGCAGCCTCATGTCGTCCGGGCCTAGATCTCCTGCGCCAGCCGCGGCGTGGCGGGCGGCTTCATGCGGAACAGCTCGCGATCCTCGGGGCCGAAGCCGCGATACCAGATCACCGCGCCATAGACGGCAAGGATGGCGGGGATGCCGACGATCAACTCGAGCCATTCGGGCAGAAGCGTCATCACCCAGCCCACCGCCACCGCCGGCAGGGTGGCGTACACCAGCGCCCAGCGCCAGCCGGACACCGGCGCCCCCAGCAACCGCGCCAGCAGCCGGGCCTTGGCGATCGATGCGAAGCCCAGCGCCAGCGTCATCGCCAGCGCCGGCCCCGCCGCCTGCACCAGCAGCGGCCAGTCGAACCGCCGCATCAGGTGGACGATCGCGAAGCTCAGCACCACCTGCACCGCGATCATCGCCAGGGAGATGACGAGGTTGCGCTTGCGCGCCACGTAGATCAGCGCCGCCTCCGACACGACGGCGGTGGCCGCCACAACCTCGGCCGCCAGCAGGAAGGCGAGCGCGCCTGTGCCGCCGACGAAATTCGGCCCCACCAGCCCCATCACCGCCTCGCCCGGAATGCCCAGGCACAAAGCGACGCCAGCCTGCGCGGCGATGATCCAGAACCCCACCTGGCGCACCTGCCGCGCCACCGCCGGCCTGTCCCCCTCGCCCAGCTTCTGCGTGATGACGGGGCCGAGGATCGGATCGAAGCTGGTCTTCAGCTTCTGTGGCAGCGAGGCGACCTGCTGCGCGACATAGTAGATGCCCACGATCGCCGGCGAGAACAGCAGCCCGAGGATGGCGATGTCCAGCCGGCGCGAGCCCCATTCGATCGCGTCGGCGGCGGCCAGCGGCAGGTTGCGGCGGACCATCTCGATCAGGCACGACGGCCGCGATCGCCAGCCGTGCGGCCAGCCGTA
Organism: Alterirhizorhabdus solaris; assembly: GCF_007785815.1. GTDB lineage: Bacteria > Pseudomonadota > Alphaproteobacteria > Sphingomonadales > Sphingomonadaceae > Alterirhizorhabdus > Alterirhizorhabdus solaris. The sequence goes on from NZ_VNIM01000011.1 coordinate 58,527, forward strand.
GCTGCGCCACAACGGCCATAACGAGGCGACCAGCGCCGCCGCCATCGAGGCGACATAGCTGAGGATCAGCCCGTCGCGCAGCGAGTAATAGGAAAGCAGGAAGGCCGCGATGCTGATCGTCCACGGCTCCACGATCGAGCGCGCCTTCACCATAGCGGCGATATCCAGCCGGTAGGCCAGCGCCGCCAGCGCGATATCGGACCAGACCAGCGCGAACACGGTGAGCGGCAGCAGCCATTCCAGCCCATTGATCCGGCTGTTGGGGAACATCATCCCCGGCACCATCGCCAACAGCCCGGCCACCAGCGCCGAGGCGACCGTGCCGACGAACAGCGCATCGGCCACGACATGCCCGTGCGGCCGGTCGGTCCGGGTCAACTGGTCCGCCAGCCCGCGCCGCAGCCCCAGCGTGGCGAGCTGGGCTGCGAACTCCACCACGATCACCGCATAGGCGAACCGCCCGAGCGCCTCCGCGCCATAGATGCGCCCGGCGATGAACAGGAACGGGATGCGCGCGGCCAGCCGCAGCAGGAAGCCGAGAAAATTGGTGCGCCCGCCCTTGGCCAGCTCCTCGATATCGCCGGACGACGATGGGGCTACGGGAGCAACCACAGGCTACGGCCCTTCACCGTCCGCAGCTTTAGCTTTCCAACCTTACGAAGCCGATCTGCGGCCCAGCGCATCTCGTATTGCCACGTATAGAAATGGTCACCTGATGCTTTGAAGTCGTCTTCGTGCTTTAGCCAAAGCTCCCGCGCCACCTCCACGATTGTCCCCTCGCCTCCAAGTGTGGACAACGCCTCGACCACCCAGTCTTTCAAATTATCAGAGAACTGCATCAACGGCTCCAGTCAATGCGCGGCGCCCCAGCTGTGGCCATGGCCGATCTCCACGCCGAGCGGGACGCTGAGCGTTACCATCGGTTCGGCGGCGCCCGCCATCACGGTACGGATCACCGCCGAGGCGGCCTCCACCTGATCGGGCGAAAGCTCGAACACCAGTTCGTCGTGCACCTGCAACAGCATCTTCACGTCGGACAGGCCGGCGGCGGTCAGCGCGGCCGGCATCCGCACCATCGCGCGCTTGATGATGTCGGCGCTGGTGCCCTGGATCGGCGCGTTGATCGCCTGCCGCTCGGCCGACTGGCGATCGCCCTGCTTCGAGGACTTGATCCCCGGCAGATGCGTCTTGCGGCCGAACAGGGTGGAGACATAGCCCTTCTCGCGCACCGTCGTCAGCGTCTCGGCGATATAGTCCTTGATGCCGGGAAAGCGGTCGAAATAGCGGTCGATCATCGCCTGCGCCTCGATCCGGTCCACCCCCAGCCGCCCGGCCAGCCCCCACGACGAGATACCGTAGAGGATCGCGAAGTTGATCGTCTTGGCCTTGCCCCGGGTATCGCGATCGACCGTGCCGAACAGTTCCTGTGCGGTGAGTGAATGGATGTCGTCGCCGTTGGCGAAGGCATCGCGCAGCGCCGGCACGTCGGCCATGTGCGCGGCCAGCCGCAGCTCGATCTGCGAGTAATCCGCCGCCAGCAGCACCTTGCCCGGCGCCGCCACGAACGCCTCGCGGATGCGGCGGCCCAGCGCGGTGCGGATCGGGATGTTCTGGAGGTTCGGATCGGTCGACGACAACCGCCCGGTCTGCGCGACGGCGAGGCTGAAGGTGGTGTGCACGCGGCTGGTGGCCGGGTTGATCTGCGCCTGCAACGCATCGGTGTACGTCGATTTCAGCTTCGTCACCTGCCGCCATTCCAGCACCTTGGCGGCGATCGGCGCACCCTCCAGCGACAGCCGCTCAAGCTCGTTCATGTCGGTGGAATAGACGCCGGTCTTGCCCTTGCGGCCGCCCTTCAGCCCCAGCCGCTCGAACAAGACCTCGCCCAGCTGCTTGGGGCTGCCGATGGTGAACGGGCCGCCGGCCAGCTCGTGCACCTCGCCCTCCAGCCGCGCGATCTCGCCGGCGAACTCGGCGGACAGGCTCACCAGCCCGGCGCGATCGACGGCGATGCCGGCCGCCTCCATCGCGCCGACCACCGGGATCAGCGGGCGATCGACCAGCTCGTACACCCGCGTCGCCCCCTCGCGTGCGAGGCGCGGTTTCAGCCGGCGCCACAGGCGGAAGCAGATATCCACGGCCTCGCCGGCATATTCGGTGGCGCGGGGGACCGGCACCTTGTCGAAGCCGACGGCGTTGCGGCCGGTGCCCGCCACCGCCTTGAAATCGATCGCCTGATGGCCGAGGTGGCGCACGCCGAGATCGCCCGCACCATGGCCCGCCAGTCCGGCATCGAGATCGTAGCTGAGCACCATCGTGTCATCTACGGGCGCCAGGGCGATGTCGTTGCGCGCGAGCAGCACGAGATCATATTTCACGTCCTGCCCGATCTTCATCACGCCGGGGTGTTCGAGCAGCGGCTTCAGTTTCGCCAGCGCCACGTCGCGCGGCAGCTGCACCGGCGGATCGGACAGCAGATCCTCACCGCTGTGGCCGAGGGGCACGTAGCACGCCTTGCCCGGCGCGACGGCGAGCGCGATGCCGACGAGGTTCGCACGCATCACGTCGGCCACGTCGGTCTGCGTGTCGATCGCCACCGCACCGCGCGCGACGGCCTCCGCGATCCAGCGATCGAGCGCCTCCTCGGTCACGACCGTCTCGTAGTCGGCATGGACGAACGCCGGCTCCTCCTCGGGCGTGGCCGGCGCGGCGGCGGGTTTCGGCGACACGTCGTGCCCGCCGCCCACCTTCATCAGCAGCGTGCGGAAGCCCTGCTCCTCGAGGAAGGCGCGCAGCGGCTTTGGCGGGATGCCCTTGAGCGCGAGGTCTTCCAGCGGCTCGGGCAGCGGCCGGTCGCACACCAGCCGCACCAGTTCGCGGCTCAGGCGGGCGTTGTCGGCATGGTCGATCAGCGACTGGCGCAGCTTGGGCTTCTTGATGGTGCCGGCGGCGGCCAGCACGGTCTCCAGATCGCCATGCTCGTTGATGAGCTGCGCGGCGGTTTTCGGGCCGACGCCGGGCACGCCGGGCACATTGTCCACGCTGTCGCCCATCAGCGCCAGTACGTCGCCCAGCTTCTCGGGCGGGACACCGAACTTCTCGATCACGTCGGCGCCGTTGAGGCGTCGGTTGTTCATCGTGTCGAGCATGTCGAGGCCGCCATGACGATCGGACGGCGGCTCGATCAGCTGCATCAGATCCTTGTCGGACGACACGATCGTCACCTGCCAGCCCGCCGCCAGAGCGGCCCTGGCGTAGCAGGCGATGATATCGTCCGCCTCCAGCCCCTCGGTCTCGATGCACGGCACGCTGAACGCGCGCGTGGCATCGCGGATCAGCGGGAACTGCGGCAGCAGATCCTCGGGCGGCGGCGGACGGTGCGCCTTGTACTTGTCGTACATGTCGTTGCGGAAGGTGTGCGACGAGGCATCGAAGATCACCGCCAGATGCGTCGGCCCGTCGGCGGTGTGGAGATCGTCCACCAGCCGCCACAGCATCGTGGTGAACCCATAGACCGCGCCGGCCGGAATACCGTTGCGGTTGGTGAGCGGCGGCAGGCGGTGATAGGCGCGGAAGATATAGCCCGAGCCGTCGACCAGATAGAGGTGGTTGGTTGCCATGCCGCGCCATAGCAGGGGGTTGAGGCCTAGGGCAGACGGAAAGCGGCGGGCCGGGCAGGGTGGATCAAAAAGGCCGGATCGGACCGTTGGCGATGGCCGGGATTGGTGGGAACCGGACGATTGTATCGGCACGCTGGCGGCCGCGCCGTGGTTCGGTTAGGCTCCGCTGATGAAGGCGGCGACACGATCACGCAGCATCACTTTGGCAAGCATCAGTCGCTGGAAGTGCGGCCTCGGTGCAGTCTTTGTTCTTGCACTCGGCATCACTCCGAACCTACCGGGCTTCGGCGACGGGCTAACGCGCTCCGCCTTCTTCTACACTGCTCCGGTCGGGGTGACAGTTCGACTGCTCGCGTGCGGCGTGCTCCTCTCCGTTGGGTTGGTCCTGCTCGCTGGCGTCGTCCTGTCGTTCATCACATCGCCAAAGGCGGTTTGGATCGATGGCAGTGAACTGAAGTGGGGGCGCATTGGAACGAAGTGCGTGCCCTTGTCTGATGTAGAAGCGGTCAGCTTCGACGCCGGACTAAATCGAGTCCGATTGGAGCGGCGAGGCGGTCGGAAACCGGAATATATCCCAACCCTTGGTTTGCGGTCGCAGGATGCACCCGGCACACTCGTTTACAAGCTGCGCGAGCTAATCCGAGAGGTTTGAAATGTCGGCAAGTGGGCGAAAGCGGACACTCTCCCCCCCTACGGGGTCAGCACCGTATCCTTCGCCACCGCCAGGGTCTCCGGGTAATCCAGCGTGTAGTGCAGTCCCCGGCTTTCCTTGCGGGCGAGGGCCGAGCGGACGATCAGGTCGGCCACTTCCACCAGGTTGCGCAGCTCAATCAGGTCGGCGGTCACGCGGAAGTTGCCGTAATAGTCGGCGGTTTCCTTGCGCAGCAGCGCGATGCGGTGCTGCGCGCGTTCCAGCCGCTTGGTGGTCCGCACGATGCCGACGAAATCCCACATGAAGCGGCGGATCTCGCGCCAGTTGTGCTGGACGACGACTTCCTCGTCCGAATCGGAGACGCGGCTCTCGTCCCATGCGCGGATCGGCGGCGGGGCGGGCAGTTCGTCCCAGTGGCGGGCGATGTGGCCGGCCGCCGCCTCGCCGAACACGAAGCATTCGAGCAGCGAGTTCGACGCCAGCCGGTTCGCCCCGTGCAGGCCGGACTGGGTGCATTCGCCCGCCGCGTACAGGCCGGGCAGGTCGGTGCGGCCCTTGCGATCCACCAGGATGCCGCCGCAGGTATAATGCTGCGCCGGCACCACCGGGATCGGCTGGGTGGTGATGTCGATCCCCAGCGTCAGCAGTTTGGCGTGGATGTTGGGGAAGTGGCCGCGCACGAAATCGGCCGGCATGTGGCTGATGTCGAGGTGGACGTAGTCCAGCCCGTAGCGCTTGATCTCGGCATCGATCGCGCGCGCCACCACGTCGCGCGGGGCCAGTTCCTCGCGGGGGTCGTAATCGGGCATGAAACGGTGGCCGGTGGTGGGGTTCACCAGCCGCCCGCCCTCGCCGCGCACCGCCTCGGTGATGAGGAAGTTCTTGACCTCCAGATTGTACAGACAGGTCGGGTGGAACTGCATGAATTCCATGTTCGAGATGCGCGCGCCCGCCCGCCACGCCATCGCGATCCCGTCCCCGGTCGCGCCGCGCGGGGCGGTGGAATAGAGGTAGGTGCGCCCCGCCCCGCCCGTGGCCAATATGGTCGCGCGCCCGGTGAACAGCTCCACCCGCCCGCTGGCGCGATCGAGCGCGTAGACGCCGTGGACGTGGCCGTCGCCCGAGTAACGCTCGCCGTGGCGCCCGGTCACGAGGTCGATCACCGCCATGTCGGGCACCAGCGTGATGTTCGGGTTGGCGGCGGCGGCCTTCTCCAGCGCCTGCTGCACCGCCATGCCGGTCGCGTCGTCGACATGGACGATGCGGCGGTGGCTGTGGCCGCCCTCGCGCGTCAGGTGCCAGCGATCCGATGCGCCGGGGTTGAACGGCACGCCCAGTTCGGCCAGCCGCTCGATCGCGGCGGGGGCGTTCTCCACCACGAACTCCACCGTGCGGCGGTCGTTCAGCCCGGCGCCGGCCACCATCGTATCCTCGACGTGGCTCTCGAAGGTGTCGCCCGGTTCCAGCACGGCGGCGATCCCGCCCTGCGCCCAGGCGGTCGAGCCTTCGGAAAGCCCGCCCTTGGCGAGCACGGCCACGCGGAAGCGATCGGCCAGGTTCAATGCCGCCGTCAGCCCGGCGGCGCCCGAACCGATGACGATCACGTCGTAGGCGTGCGGCTCAGCCATGCCCGGGCGTGCCGCTCGTACCGGCGCCCGCGCGGGTGAGGCTGAGGAACACGTCCTCCAGATCGGCCTCGCGGGTGGAGACGTCGACGATGCCCAGCCCGGCATCCTGCAACGCCGCCAGCACCTCGCCCGCGTTCACCTTGTCCTTGGAATAGGTGATGACGACGGTGCGCTCGCCCTTCAGCTCGATCTTCTCGAAGCAGGCGGCGACGGGCGCCTCGGTCAGGTCGCGGTCCACCGTCACCTCCACCGCCTTCTCGTTGGCGCGGCCCACCAGCGTGCGGGTCGGCTCGTTGGCGATCAGGCGGCCGTGGTTGATGATGGCGATGCGATCGCACAGCTCCTCGGCCTCCTCCAGATAGTGCGTCGTCAGCACCACGGTGACGCCCTGACGGTTGAGCTCGCGGACATAGGCCCACAATTGCTGGCGCAGCTCCACGTCCACGCCGGCGGTCGGCTCGTCCAGCACCAGCACCGGCGGCATGTGGACCATCGCCTTGGCCACCAGCAGCCGCCGCTTCATGCCGCCGGAGAGCGAGCGGGCGTAGGCATTGGCCTTGTCCTCCAGATGCACCGCGCGCAGCAGTTCGGTGGTGCGCCGCTGGCCCTTGGGCACGCCGTAGAAGCCGGCCTGGTTCTCCAGCGTCTCGAAGGGGGTGAAGAACGGATCGAACACGATCTCCTGCGGGACGATACCGATCGAGGCCTTGGCGTTGCGATGATCGGTGTCGATGTCGAACCCCCAGATCACCGCCTTGCCCGAGGTCTTGTTCACCAGCCCGGCGAGGATGTTGATGAGGGTGGACTTGCCCGCCCCGTTCGGCCCGAGCAGCCCGAAGATCTGCCCGCGCGGCACATCGAAGCTGACGCCGGCCAGCGCCTGCTTGCCCCCCTTGTAGGTCTTGGTGAGGTCGGTGATGCTGATCGCTGCTTCGGTCATCCCGCCGGCTTAGCCCCGCCCCCGCCGCCATGCAAAGGCCGAAGCGCGCAGGAGAGCGAGAGATGGCGCGGCGCGGCTCGTGCGGAGGGTCGCCCCACCACCATCGTGCCGAACCTGTCCAGCGCGTCGTCCGCCCGGTCGCCGGGATCAGCGTACCGGCATGGTGAAGGCGGCGTTCACCCGATACGGCAACGATCCGTTCAGCCTGCGCTGGCACGATCGCCGCCATGATCCTGCGACGACACCCCTCCCGGCCCTCGCGCCGCGCGCTGGTGATGGCCAGCGCGAGCGCCGCCGCTGCCGCATCGCATCACACCGGCGCTTGAAGACCACCGGCCGGCTGCGCTAGGGATTTGCCATGC
>NZ_VNIM01000120.1 GCF_007785815.1 Alterirhizorhabdus solaris
GCCCCGCCCCCGCCGGCCCGCCGCTGACGTTGTTCAACAGCCTGACACGCGCGACCGAGACCTTCACCCCGATCGATCCGGCGATGGTGCGGCTCTACAGCTGCGGGCCGACGGTGTATAACTTCGCCCATCTCGGCAACCTGCGCGCCTATGTCTTCACCGATACGTTGCGGCGGGTGCTGAACTGGAAGGGGTATGCCACCAACCACGTCATCAACATCACCGATGTCGGCCACCTGACCTCCGACGCGGACGAAGGCGACGACAAGATGGAACTGGCAGCGAAGGCGGCGGCGCGTACCATCTGGGAGGTCGCAGCCTTCTATACGGAGGCGTTCAAGGGCGACCTCGACCGGCTGAACGTACGCCCGCCGACGCTGTGGAGCGTGGCGACCGACCATATCCAGGACATGATCGGCTTCGCACAGGCGATCGTCGATGCCGGCTCGGCCTACGAGCTTCCGTCCGGCCTCTATTTCGACACCTCGACGGTCACGGAGTACGGCCGCCTCGCCGGCACCCGGCCGGACGAGACGGTCGGTCGTATCGACAGCGTGGAAGGCAAGCGCAATCCGGCCGATTTCGCCATCTGGCGGCGATCGGCGGAACCCGGCCACCGCCAGATGGAATGGGCCTCGCCGTGGGGCACGGGGGCGCCGGGCTGGCACCTCGAATGCTCGGTGATGAGCCAGAAGTATCTGGGCGCGCAGTTCGACATCCACACCGGCGGGATCGATCATCGCGAGATCCACCACTGCAACGAGATCGCCCAGAACCAGGCGTTCACCGGCGGCGGGATCGGCAACGGCACCGGTGCGAACGTGTGGATGCACAACAACTTCCTCATCGATCGCGACGGCAAGATGTCCAAGTCGAAGGGCGGTTTCGCGACGGTGCAGTCGCTGGTCGACCGCGGGGTGCATCCGCTGGCGTACCGGCTGCTGTGCCTGTCGTCGCATTACCGCAGCGAGCTTGAGTTTTCGGCCGACACGCTGCTGGCCGCCCGCACCCGGTTGAAGCGGCTGTTGCTGGCGATCGCCAAACAGCAGCTGGACCCCGGCCCGGCAAACGCGTTGCTGGACGACGTGCGGTTCAGCCGTGGCGCCGCGCTCGATTTCACCCGCGCCGCGCTGGAGCGGCGGCTGGGGGACGGCGCACGCGCCCATCTGGCGACGTTCGATGCGGCGATCGCCGACGACCTGATGACGCCGGTGGCGCTGACCGTGCTCGACCAGATGCTGGCGGACAAGCGGCTCGACAAGACGGAAAAGGCGGCGATGCTGGCGAGCATGGATCTGGTGCTCGGCCTGGGGCTGGCGGGATCGACGGCGATCACGGTCGGCGACCTGCGGCTGCGGCCAGCCGATGCGGCGCTGACCGACGAGGCGGTGGAGGCGCACCTCGCGGACCGCCGTGCCGCCCGCGCCGACAAGGACTTCGCCCGCTCCGACGCGATCCGCGATACGCTGGCGGCGCAGGGCGTGGAGATCATGGACGGCGACCCGCTCGGCTGGGAATGGCGACTGGTGCCGTAACGAGGTTTGACCAGTCGGATCGAAATGCACCTTTGCCCGCCCCGGGAAATACTCTAGTCAGATGGCACAAGCACTGGGGTCGCGTCGCACAGGTTCAACATTGCCGCCACGACACCGGTCGGGCGACACGCGGGGGAAAAACGGCATGGCGACCAAGGCATCCGATCTGTTCATCCAGTGCCTCGAGGCGGAAGGCTGCGAATATGTCTTCGGTGTGCCGGGCGAGGAAAATCTGGACTTCCTCGACAGCCTTTCCCGGTCGGACAAGATCCGGCTGATCCTGACACGGCACGAACAGGGCGCGGGGTTCATGGCCGCCACCTACGGCCGCCACACCGGCAAGACCGGCGTCTGCCTCGCCACGCTCGGGCCGGGGGCGACCAACCTCGTGACGGCCGCGGCCTACGCCTATCTCGGCGGCATGCCGATCCTGATGGTGACCGGGCAGAAGCCGATCAAGAAATCCAAGCAGGGTCGCTTCCAGATCCTCGACGTGGTCGACATGATGCGGCCGATCACCAAGTTCACCCACCAGCTCGCCAGCGCCGACAATATTCCCAGCCGAGTGCGCGAAGCGTTCCGTCTCTCCGAGGAGGAGAAGCCGGGGGCGACGCACATCGAGTTTCCCGAGGACATCGCTGACGAGCATACCGACAGCGTGCCGCTGAAGCGCAGCCACGTCCGTCGCCCGCACGCCGACGACAAGTCGATCCGCATGGCGGCCAAGAAGCTGGAGGCCGCGAAGTCGCCGGTGCTGGTGATCGGCGCCGGCGCCAACCGCACGATGACGAGCCGGATGCTGCTCCAGTTCATCGAGAAGACCGGCATCCCGTTCGTGACGACCCAGCTGGGCAAGGGCGTGATCGACGAGTGCCACCCCAAGTTCCTCGGCTGCGCGGCGCTCTCGTCGGGCGATTTCGTCCACAAGGCGATCGAGAGCGCCGACCTGATCGTGAACATCGGCCATGACGTGATCGAGAAGCCGCCGTTCTTCATGAAGCAGGGCGGCACCGAGGTGATCCACGTCTCGGTGCGGACGGCGGAGGTCGACCCGGTCTATTTCCCGCAGATCGAGGTGATCGGCGACATCGCCAACGCGATCTGGCAGCTGAAGGAGGATATCGTCCCCTCCCCGAGCTGGAATTTCGACCGGATGCTGGCCGCGCGCGCCGCCGAAGTGGCGCATACCGACAGCGTCTCCGACGATGCGCGGCACCCGATCTACCCGCCCTATCTGGTCCGCAAGATCCGCGAGGCGATGCCGGCCGACGGGATCATCTGCCTCGACAACGGCGTGTACAAGATCTGGTTCGCGCGCAACTACACCGCGCGCCAGCAGAATACCGTGCTGCTCGACAACGCGCTGGCCACGATGGGCGCGGGGCTGCCCTCGGCGATGGCCTCGGCGATGGTCTATCCCGATCGCAAGGTGATGGCGATCTGCGGCGACGGCGGCTTCATGATGAACAGTCAGGAGATGGAGACGGCGGTCCGCCTCGGCCTCAACATCACCGTGCTGATCCTGAACGACAACAGCTATGGCATGATCCGCTGGAAGCAGGCGAACATGGGGTTCGAGGACTGGGGGCTGACCTACGGCAACCCGGATTTCGTGAAATATGCCCAGAGCTACGGCGCGCAGGGGCATCGCGTGGAGAGCGCCGAATCGCTGCCGGCGCTGCTGAAACAGTGCCTCGACACGCCCGGCGTGCATCTGATCGACTGCCCGGTTGATTATTCGGACAACGATCAGATACTCAACAAGGATCTCAAGCAGCTCAGCGCGGCACTTTGATCGGGCCGCCCCCGCCCCCGACAGGGCGGGCAAGGAGGAAGCCGACGTGAAACTGCAAGCAACCTATCCCCTGTACCTCGCCAACGAGGCGCAGCAGCCGAACACCGACCTGGCGGTGACCGACAAGTTCACCGGCGAGGTGGCGACGCGCGTCGCGCTGGCCGACGCCGCTACGATCGAGGCCGGCATCGCCGCCGCGACCGAGGCGGCGGCCCCGATGGCGGCGATGGCGGCCTATGAACGGCAGGCGGTGCTCCAGCATTGCGTCGATCGCTTCAGGGAGCGGCAGGACGAACTGGCCTATGCGCTGTGTGTGGAGGCGGGCAAGCCGATCAAGGATTCACGCGGTGAGGTGGGCCGGCTGATCGACACCTTCCGCATCGCCGCCGAGGAATCGGTGCGGATGACGGGCGAGGTCCAGCCGCTCGACATATCGGCGCGCGCCAAGGGGTATCAGGGCATCTGGAAGCGCGTGCCGATCGGCCCGTGCAGCTTCATCTCGCCGTTCAATTTTCCGCTCAATCTGGCCGCGCACAAGGTCGCGCCCGCGATCGCGGTGGGGTGCCCGTTCGTGATGAAGCCGGCCAGCCGCACGCCGCTGGGCGCGATCATCATGGGCGAGGTGCTGGCCGAAACGGATCTGCCGAAGGGCGCCTTCTCGATCCTGCCCGCCAGCCGGGATGGGGCGGACCTGTTCACCACCGACGACCGGCTGAAACTGCTGTCGTTCACCGGCTCGCCCGACGTGGGCTGGGATCTGAAGGCGCGCGCCGGCAAGAAGAAGGTCGTGCTGGAACTGGGCGGTAACGCGGCCGTCATCATCGACGAGGACGCCGATCTCGACGATGCGGTCGATCGCACCGTGTTCGGCGCCTTCTACCAGAGCGGGCAGAGCTGCATCGGGGTGCAGCGCATCCTCGTCCACGCCAAGGTGTACGACACGTTCCGCGACAGGCTGGTCGCCAAGACGAAGACGCTGATCGCCGGCAACCCGCACGACGAGAACACCTTCGTCGGCCCGATGATCGACGTGAAGGAGGCGCAACGCCTCGAAAGCTGGATCGACGAGGCCCAGGCACGCGGCGCGACCCTGCTGTGCGGCGGCAGGCGCGAGGGTGCGATGCTGCAGGCCACGCTGCTGGAAGGCGTGCCGCTCGATACGAAGCTGAACGTGGAGGAGGCATTCGGCCCGGTCGCCTTCCTGATGAAGTTCGGCGATTTCAACGAGGCGATGGACCTTGTGAACGACTCGAAGTTCGGCCTGCAAGCCGGTATCTTCACGCGCGATATCTTCAAGGTGCTCGATGCGTGGGATCATCTGGAGGTGGGCGGCGTCGTCATCAACGACGTGCCGAGCTACCGGGTGGACAACATGCCCTATGGCGGCGTGAAGGACAGCGGGCTTGGCCGTGAAGGCGTGCGCTTCGCGATGGAGGACATGACAGAGATCCGCAACCTCGTCATCCGCCGCCGCCCGGGCGTCGATCCGAAACCGCGGCCGGAGTAACTACGCCCCTTCTTGTGTCGAGCGAAGTCGAGACACGTCTTCGGACTGCCCGGCGACAGGCTTCGGCTTTGCTCGACCGGTCCCTAGACTTCGCTCTGGCTAAGGGTTCGTGAAATTCACGCTCGCGTCAGGCGATACATCGGTGCGCTCCCCGCCCCCTTCGCCAGGTCGATCCGGCCGACGTAGCGCGTCGTGAAGCGGTCCGGCGCCTCCAGCATCAGCATGGCGGCGAACGGCTCGGTCACGAAGACCGCGCCGGGGGGCGTGACCGGCTCGATCCGGGCGGCGCGGGAGACCTCGCCGCCGTAGAAGCTGATCTTGCCGGTGATATGATCCCGCGCGCGATAGACGGTGCCGAAGTGCGCGCCGATCCGCATCCCCATGCTGGCCTTCAACCCGAGCGAGGCATAGTCGAACCCGGCGAGCGCGCCTTGCAGTGACAATGCGATTTCGGCCGACACGGCGGCGCTGCGAGTGACCGCGTAGAGCGCATCACCCCAGCTGTTGCGGCACTCCACCGCGTCGCCCTGCGCGTCGAGCACTTCGGCGACGCGGCGCATCACCCCGTTCCAGAACGCCGGCAACGCCTGCTCGCTCAGCTTCGAGAAGCCCGGGAAATCGGTGAACAGGATCGCCGCCGTCGTCCGCGTATCGGCGGCGGGCACTGGCGGCGGCGGCGTGAACCCACCGCCCGCGCCGGGCATGGCGATCGACACGTTTTCGCCCGCGCGATCCCGCCACGTCGCCATTCCCGGCATCGCCTCGGCCGCCACGCCGATGCCGAGCCGGAACACGTCAGCATCGAGATGGCGAGATTTGAGGCGGGCCAGCCCCATCGCCATCCGGTCGGCATAGTCATGTTGCGCCGGATCGCCGGTACAGGGCATCGCGCTGGCCGGGATCACGCTGGTCGCCGCCGCCACCGCCGCGCGGTATCGGGCGACCCATGGCTCGCCGGCCGGGCGAACGGCATGGGCGATGAAGTCCGCCTCGTCGAACGGCAGTACGACGTGGAGCTCGCCCCCGCGCGCCAGCACCGCTTCCGCCGCCAGGAGCTCGCCGCCCGCCGACAGCGTGCCGTAGGCAAAGCCCACGTCGCGCGTGGCCAGCGAGTCGGCGATCGCCGCGGCGATGGCGGCCTCCGTCGCGGCATCGGGGGCACAGGCGCGGCCGGTGAAGTGGATCGCGGCGGGCGGGCGGACATGGCCAAGCAGCGTCTGCGTGCGGGAGGCATCCAGCCCCACCGCCGCCGCGATCGCGCCGAGCTGACGGCTGGTCGAGGCGCGATCGGCGGCCGCGGCGAACGGACGCGGTCCGGCGGCGGCCAACACCGCGATCGCCTGATCGAACCGTTCGAGCACCAGCAGCAGTTCGGCCTTGCGGGTGGCGGCGCGGTGATCGCCCGCCGCCGGCAGATCGGGGTGCATCAGCAGGCGGCGCGCCAGATCGCGCGCCGCCTCGCCCTGCCCCGCCAGCAGCGAGAGGCTGGCCGCGTTCACCCCCGGCCGCAGCGCGCCGCTGAGATCGAACACCGCGCGATAGGCATCGGCCGCCGCCGCCATCGCCACCGGGCGTGCACGGCCTTGCAGCGCGAAGGCGCGGTCCTTGAGCAGACGCGCCCCCACGGCCAGTTCGTCCGGCTCGCTCGACCGGTCGAGGCCGTAGACCGAGAACAGCGCGAAGGCCGTTTCGGTATCTCCCATCCGCCCCAGCGCCAGCACCTGCTGGTGGCGCAGACCCTCCGACTCGTCGCCGGCGGCGATGGCCGAAACGGTGATGTCGTAGGCGGCGGCGAAATCGCCCCGGGCGAGGGCGGCGCGGGCCTGCTGGTGGGCGTCGCTCATCGGGGATCGCTTCCTCACGCCCGGCGTGAGACCTTGCCGGGCGAAGTCATCGTACCAGAGGAGATCGGAGCGCACCCGCAACAATAAGACACGGGCGGACCAAATCTTGGTTGCCTCCGATGACAAGAGCGAACATAAATGCGTCTAATCATGGGTCGCACCAGTGGGGAATTGGATCCGGTCGCAACGACCGGGCAAGGGAGCGCCATGCCGGGGGGAATAGTGGCGGGCAGAATGCCATGGGCGATCAGCGCGCTGGGCTGTGCATTGCTCGCACTGGCCTTGTTCTGCCTGTTCGGACTGGGCGGCATGACGGGTGAAACACCCGCCGTGGCCGCGACTTCCGGTTCGTCCGCCAGCGGCGTGCATGTCGGCGTGGCATCCTGCGCCGGCTCCACCTGCCATGGTCGGCAGGAGGGGGACGGCCGCGTCGTCCGTCAGGACGAGCTGATGCGCTGGCAGGAACCCTCCAGCCCCACCGGCGCGCACAGTCGCGCCTATGCGATCCTCTCCAATCCACGCAGTCAGGCCATCGCACAACGGCTGGGCCTCGGCTCGGCCGCGTCGGCCCCGGCGTGCCTCGGCTGCCATGCGGACCCGGGCACGCGCGGTGGCCGCTTCCAGCTGAACGACGGGGTGGGCTGCGAGGCATGTCACGGCGGCGCCTCCAACTGGCTCTCCAACCATTATGCGGTGGGCGCGACGCACGCGGGCAACGTGGCGAACGGACTGACCGACCTCACCAACGCCACCGTGCGCGCCAATAACTGCCTCGATTGCCATTTCGGCAGCGACCGGCCCGGCCAGTTCGTCGATCACCGGATCATGGCCGCCGGCCACCCGCGCGTGTCGTTCGAACTCGACCTGTTCTCCACGCTGCAACAGCACTGGGACGAGGATGCGGATTACGTCCGTCGCAAGGGCAGGACGAGCAACGTGAAGATGTGGGCGGTCGGCCAGGCGACCGCCCTCGATCGCGCGCTGTCGCTCTATTCCACCGCGCGGCTGGGGCAGGAAGGTATCTTCCCCGAATTCTACTTCTTCGATTGCCACACCTGCCATCGCCGGATCACGGACGAGGCGGATTACCGGCCCACCGCCGTGCCCAACCCGGGCCGGCCGATTCCGAGCGGAATGCCGGCGTTCAACGACGAGAACATGATCATGCTCGCCGCCGCCGCCCGCGCCGCCGCACCTTCGCTCGCCGGCAAGCTGGAGAGCGACAGCCGGGCGTTTCACGCCGCGCTGGCGGTGGACCGTCCGTCCGCAATCCGCGCCGCCGCGCAGTTGAAGTCGACGGCCGGCGCGCTGGCCGCCACCTTCTCGCGCGCCAGCTTCGGCCGGGCCGAGACGTTCGCGATCATCGACACGGTGGCCGGCAACGCGATCGCGGCGCGCTACACCGATTACGAAGGCAGCGTGCAGGCGGTGATGGCGGTCGATACCCTCCTCAACGCGCTGGTGAACGCAGGGCAGGTCGGCAGCGGTTCGGCCAAGACGATCCGTGGCGACGTGAACCGCGCTTATGCCGCCGTGCGTGATCCCAACGCGTATCGCCCCGCCGACTTCCGGGCCTCGCTCGGCCGCGCGGCCGGCGCAATCAGGGCGCTCCGCTGATGCTCCGCAAACACGCCTCCACGCTCCTCACGGCCACAGCCTTCCTCCTCGCCTCGTGCGGCGGCGGCGGCGGGGGCGACAATGCGGCGGGCACCCCCGCCCCCGGTGGCGGCAGCAGCGGCGGCACCACGCCGCCGGCCGCCCCGCAAAGCCTCTACGCCGTACCCGCACCGGAGGCGCTGACGGCGGCCGAGGTGGCGCAGATCGTCGCGCAGGCGGCGGGCGAGGCGCAGGCGCGCGGGCTGCCCTCGATCATCTCGGTGGTCGATCGCGTCGGCAACGTGCTGGCGGTGTACAACATGAACGGCGCGGCGCCGACGCTGCGCATCCCCACCCCGCCGGGCGGTGGGCCGAGCTTCGATGCGCAGGGGCTGACCGGCATCCCGGCGGCGGCAGGCGCGATCGCCAAGGCGGTGACCGCGGCCTACCTCTCCAGTTCGGGCAACGCCTTCAACAGCCGCACCGCCAGCTACATCGTGCAGGAGAATTTCCCTCGTGCGCCCGGCAAGACGACCGGGCTGGAAAGCGGCCCGCTGTTCGGCGTGCAGTTCAGCTCTCTCCCCTGCTCCGACCTCAACCGCCGGATGGCGGACGGGACGATCGGGCCGAAGCGCTCGCCGCTCGGCCTCTCCGCCGATCCGGGATCGATGCCGCTGTACAAGAACGGTGTCGTCGTGGGCGGCATCGGCATCATGGGCGACGGCGTGTACGGCGCGGACGACGACGCGACCAAGAACGACGTGGACGACAACGAGGAGTTCATCTCGCTGGCCGGCGCCACCGGCTTCGAGGCACCGGAGGAGATCAAGGCCAACCGCATCTCGATCGATGGGACCACGCTCGGCTTCGTCGATTTCGGTGTCACCCGCGCCAACCTGAAGAGCAACCCGGCCGCGCCGCCGTCGCTCGGTGGACTCGGCGGCTATGTCGCTATCCCCGGCTATTATGTCGGCGGCGGGCCGATCGCCGGCACGCCCTATGCCACCGCCGCTTCCGGCTATCGCCTGGCCACCGCCGCCGAGCGGACCGCCGGCTCCGCGATCGACAGCCCGGATGCGCTGCTCGTCGTCGATGCGGCGGGCAACAACCGCTATCCGATCCGCGGCGGCACCGACAATGCCGAGGTGGCGCAACCGCTGACCGCCGCCGAGGTGCGCGCGATCGCGGAAGAGGCGTTCAAGGTGCTCGGCCGGGCGCGTGGCGCGATCCGCCAGCCGCTCGACAGCCGGATGCAGGCGACGATCTCGATCGTGGATACGCGCGGACAGGTGCTGGCGCTCCAGCGGTCGCCCGATGCGCCGGTGTTCGGCACCGACGTGTCGTTGCAGAAGGCGCGCTCGGCGGCGTTCCTCTCCAGCCCGAAGGCGGCGGCGGACCTGCTCGCCAGCGGCTCGGCCGATGTTGCGGGCTTCGTTCAGAAGACGCGCGATTTCCTCGGCCGACAGGATGCGCTGACGGGCAACATCGCCTTCTCCGAGCGGCCGATCGGCCTGCTCGCGCGACCGTATTTCCCCGATGGGCAGGTCAACACCGCCAACGGGCCGTTGTCCCGCCCGATCGCCAGCTTCAGCCCCTTCTCCACCGGGCTGCAATCGGCGCTCATCATCGGCAATCTGGCACAGCAGCTGGGTGAAGTGGCCGGCGGGGCGGCGGTGCCACGGCGCTGCACCACCCTGCCCGCCTTCGATGCCAGTGGCGGCAACCGGCTGGAAAACGGTCTCCAGATCTTCCCCGGCGGGGAGCCGATCTATCGCGGCACCACGCTGATCGGCGCGATCGGCGTCTCGGGCGACGGCATCGATCAGGACGACATGGTCTCGTTCCTCGGCGTGTTCAACGGCGGCGTTCGCGTCGGCGGCGTGGGCCATGCGGCGCGGGACATGCGGATCAGCGCGATCCCGTTCCGCCAGGCCAACAACGCCTTCCTGCCCTACGTGCAATGCCCGGTCGCGCCGTTCCTCGACACCAGCGAACAGAATGTGTGCGAGGGGAAATAGGCGGTGGCCCTCCTCTCCTCCCAGATGCTCCAGCTGGCCGCGATGATGGCCGGATCGGCGTCGCACCCCGTGCCGCCGGTGGAACCCGCCGCGACGCCGGAGCCCGAACTGCAACAGGCCGGGGCCGAACCGGAATTGTTGTTGCTGCAGGCGGTACCTGCTGCAGAGCCTGAGTTGTTGCTGACACAGCTGGCACCGCCGCCTTCGCCGGGAACGCCCGTGACGGCAAGCGATGCTGCGCTACCCGATCCGACGCCGGTAACACCGCCGGTGCACGCCGATCCCGGCCCGCTTCCCGCCCCGACGCACATGTCCGACGTACCGGCGGCGTCCTCCGCACAGGTCGATGCCGCCCCGGCATCGACCACGCCGGCGGCAAGCGTTCCTTCACCGGCAAGCGCGCCCTCGCCCGTCATCACC
>NZ_VNIM01000121.1 GCF_007785815.1 Alterirhizorhabdus solaris
TTAGGGGGAAGGGGCGGGCCGGTCAAGCCATTCGATCCGGCATTTGGAGGAGGCCTCAATCGGCCCAGGCGGCATCTTCCAGATGCAGTTCGGCGGCGGGGCGGGAACCCCAGTCGTCGATCCGCGCGCGGCCGGCCAGCCAGAGCCGGCGGGTGGCCCCCGCGCCGAGCAGCGCCTGCCCGAGTGCGCTGTCCGCTTGGCGGAAGGCGATCGTCTTGATCGAGCGGCCGTCCTCGCCCGCCACCACCGCGCGGACATGGCCCGCGCCCACCACGTCGGCGCGAATCACCCGCACCGGCCCGGCGACCACGCGCGGCGCGGGCCAGCCGGCGCCATAGGGGCCGCCGGCCTCCAGCGCCTCCACCAGCGCGGGGTTTACCCCGCCCGGCGCCAGCACCGCATCGAGCAGCAGCGCGCGATCGTCCCGCGCGCGGGTGATGCCCTCGGCGAGTCGCTCGTCGAGGAAGGCGACGAAGGCGTCGATCCGGTCGGCCGCGATCGTCAGCCCGGCCGCCATCGCATGGCCGCCGCCGGCCACCAGCAGCCCCATCTCCTTGGCCGCCAGCACCGCCGCGCCAAGATCGACCCCGCTGATCGAGCGGCCCGATCCCTTGCCGACGCCCGCTTCGTCCAGCGCGATCACGATGGCGGGGCGGCTCAGCTT
This sequence comes from Alterirhizorhabdus solaris, assembly GCF_007785815.1. Taxonomy (GTDB): domain Bacteria; phylum Pseudomonadota; class Alphaproteobacteria; order Sphingomonadales; family Sphingomonadaceae; genus Alterirhizorhabdus; species Alterirhizorhabdus solaris. The sequence goes on from NZ_VNIM01000121.1 coordinate 665, forward strand.
CTCCTTCAGCCGCCCGGCCACGATGCCGATCACGCCCGGATGCCAGCCATGCCCGGCCACCACCGCCACCGCACGGTTTCCCTGACCGGCGGCGGCCTCTTGCGCGGCCTCGCTCACCGCCGTCTCGATCGCGCGGCGCTCCTCGTTGAGCCGGTCCAGCTCCACCGCGATCTCGCGCGCCTCGTCCGGATCGCGGGTGGTGAGCAGGCGGACGCCCAGATCGGACTTGCCGACCCGCCCGCCGGCATTGATGCGGGGGCCGAGCGCGAAGCCGAGATCGGTGCAGGTGGGCGCGCGGGCGAGCCGCGACGCCTCGATCAGCGCGGCGAGGCCGATGTTGCGGCGGCCGGCCATCACCTTCAGCCCCTGCGCCACGAACGCGCGGTTGAGGCCGCGCAACGAGGCGACATCGGCGACGGTGCCGAGCGCGACCAGATCGAGCAATTCGATCAGCTTCGGCTCGACCCGGTCAGCGAACCAGCCCTCGCGCCGCAGCACCCGCAGCAGCGCCGCGCCGAGCAGGAAGGCGACGCCCACCGCCGCCAGATGCCCGTGCGCGGCGGCATCTGCCGCCTCGTCAAGCCGATTGGGGTTCACCAGCGCGTGCGCGTGCGGCAGCGCGGTGGCGCACTGGTGATGATCGACGACGATCACGTCCACCCCGGCCTCGCGCGCCATGCCCAGCGCCTCGAACGCCTGCGCGCCGCAATCGACCGTGACGATCAGGTTCGCGCCGCCCGCCGCCAGCCGCACCAGCGCCTCGCCGCTGGGGCCGTAGCCCTCCATCAGCCGGTCGGGGATATAGGCCTGCGGATCGGCCGCGCCGACATCGCGCAGCAGGCGGATCAGCAGCGCGGCGGAGGTGGCGCCGTCCACGTCGTAATCGCCGAACACGGTGATCGCCTCGCCGCCGCGCACCGCCTGCGCCAGCCGTTCGGCGGCGCGGTCCATATCGCGGAAGATCGAGGGATCGGGCATGAAGGCGCGGATCGTGGGGGTGCGGTGATCGTCCAGCGCGTCGCGCGGGCAGCCGCGCGCCAGCAGCAGGCCGGTGACGAGATCGTCGGGCTGGAACCTCGGATCGCGCCCGTCCTGCCCCGCGCCGCGCCAGCGCCACGGCTGGCCGAGGATGGAACGGGAGATATCGAGAACGTGGTTCATGCCTGCGATATAGCGACTTGCGGGGCGCGCGCATCGGGCGGATCGCGGTTTGGGGAAAATGGGTGCGGTGGGGGACGGACGAGCGGCCGGCGCTCGACACCGTCACCCCGGCCTTGTGCCGGGGTCCACTTCCGTAGTTTTCCAGCGGTTGCGTCGATCGACGGTGGACCCGGCACGAGGCCGGGGTGACGAAGGGACCGTGGGCGCAATCTCAACAACACCCTCGCCGCTCGCCTACCCCTTGGCGGGCGGCTCACCCAGCGCGGCGATTTCTTCCGGGCCGATCAGCCAGGTGCGGGTGCGGCGGGTGAGGCGGGGGATGGGCTGGGTCAGCAGGATGCGCGCATCCGCTTTCGCCGCGGCGTTCAGCGCGGCGAAGTGACGGACGCAATCGTGCAGCGGGGCGATCAGCGGGGCGGTGCCGTCCAGATCGATCAGCGTGGCCGGCTGGTCCCACGGCACGGGCGCGGGCGGTTTCGGGGCGGGCGGTTGCGTTTCAGTCATGCTCCCACTCCCGTCCCGCCAGCCGCGTCGTGTTTCAAGCACCGATCTTGTGTTCGCCCTTCACCCAGCGGACGGTGCCGCTGCTGGCGCGCATCACCACGCTTTCGGTGGTCATGCAGCCCTTGCGGCGCTTCACGCCGGCCAGCAACGAGCCATCGGTCACGCCGGTGGCGGCGAAGATCGCGTCGCCCTTGACCAGATCCTGCAGGTCGTAGATCCGGTCGAGGTCGGTGACGCCCCACTTGGCGGCGCGGGCGCGCTCGTCATCGTTGCGGAACAGCAGCTTGCCCTGGAACTGGCCGCCCACGCAGGCGAGCGCGGCTGCCGCCAGCACGCCTTCCGGCGCGCCGCCCGAGCCCATGTAAATGTCGATCGTGGTGTCGGGATCGGTCACGGCGATCACGCCCGCCACGTCGCCGTCCGGGATCAGCATGATGCCGCAGCCGGTGGCGCGCAGCTCGGCGATCAGCGCCTCGTGTCGCGGGCGATCGAGCACGCAGGCGATGATCTCGTCCGGCTTCACGCCCTTGGCGGTGGCGATCGCCTCGATGTTCTGGGTCGGCGTGCGGGTGAGGCTGACGAGGCCCTTCTCGTAGCCCGGCCCGATCGCGATCTTGTCCATGTACACGTCGGGCGCGTTCAGCAGGCCGCCTTCCTCGGCGATGGCCAGCACGGCGAGCGCGTTGGGCCATGCCTTGGCGGTCAGCGTGGTGCCTTCCAGCGGATCGAGCGCGATATCGATCTTCGGCCCGGTGCCGATGGCGTTGCCGACCTTCTCGCCGATGTAGAGCATCGGCGCCTCGTCGCGCTCGCCCTCGCCGATCACCACGGTGCCGTCGAATTCGAGGCCGTTGAAGGCAAGGCGCATCGCCTCCACGGCGGCGGCGTCGGCGGCCTTCTCGTCGCCGCGACCGACCAGCTTGGACGCGGCGATCGCCGCCGCTTCGGTGACGCGCACCATCTCGAGCACGAGAACGCGATCGAGCGCCTTGCTTGCCTGAACCATCTTTACCCCGTCCGAATTATGTCGAGTCCGCTTAGGCGTGCATCGTTACATTGTCGATAACGTGCCGGCCGCCGGCCATCCCTGAAAATACGCACGTGGGCGCATCCCGCAGGGGCGTCGGCGTGCCGGCAGATCCTCAGATGTCGAGAATATGCATCAGCATCGGCTTGCCGACGATGCTCTGCGATCCTTCCAGCCGATTGAGCGCATCGCCGACCGCACGTTCCGGGCAGACGTGGGTGACGAGCGCCAGCAGCACGCTGCCGTCCGCGGTCGCGCCGCGCTGGATCATGCTCTCGATCGAGACGCCGGCATCGCGCATCGCAGCGGTGATCTCGGCCAGCACGCCGGGGCGGTCGGCCACGGTAAAGCGCAGGTAGGCGCGCCCGCGCCGCTCGCCCGCCGGAGCGGGACCCGGGCGGGCGAGGCTGGCGACGGGCATGGCGAAGGCCGGGCCATATTCACCGCGCGCGATGTCGATCAGGTCGGCCACCACGGCGGAGGCAGTCGGCCCCTCGCCGGCGCCGCGCCCCTCGAAGAACAGGCGGCCGACGAAATTGCCCTCCGCCACCACCGCGTTGAGCGAACCGGAGACGTGCGCCAGCGGGTGATCGAGCGGCACGAGGCAGGCGTGGACGCGCTGGAACAGGCCCTTGCGGCTCTCTTCCGCCAGACCGACGAGGCGCACGCGATAGCCCATGGCGGCGGCCTCGGCGATGTCGGCGGCGATCACGTGGCGGATGCCGGAGATGGCGACCGAGCCGAAATCCAGCTCCGTGCCGAACGCCAGCGTGGCGAGGATCGACAGCTTGTGCGCGGCGTCCACCCCGTCGATGTCGAAGCTGGGGTCGGCCTCGGCATAGCCCAGCGCCTGCGCCTCGCCGAGCACCTCGTTGAAGTCGCGGCCCTCCTTTTCCATCGTGGTCAGGATGTAGTTGCAGGTGCCGTTGAGGATGCCATAGACGTGGCCGATCACGTTGGCCGCCGCGCCCTCGCGCAGGCCCTTGATGACCGGAATGCCGCCAGCCACCGCCGCCTCGTACTTCAGCGCCGTGCCCGATGCCTCGGCCGCGCCCGCCAGTTCCACGCCGTGATGCGCGATCATCGCCTTGTTGGCGGTGACGAACGCCTTGGAGGCCGCCAGCGTGGTGCGGGCCAGCGTGAGGGCGGGGCCGTCCGCGCCGCCGATCAACTCCACCACCACGTCGATATCGTCGCGCGCGGAAAGTGTGAGGGCGTCGTCCACCCACTCGAACCGCGACAGATCGACGCCGCGATCGCGCGTGCGATCGCGCGCGGAGACGGCGACGATCTCGATCGGGCGACCGGCGCGGCGGGTGATGAGCGCGGCGTTGGCGTCCAGCAGCTTCACCACGCCGCCGCCGACGGTGCCCAGCCCGGCCAGCGCGATACGCAACGGTTTGGTCATGTCCTGTCCTTCATCGTTCCATGTCCCGAGCGCAGTCGAGGGGCCGGCCGAGCGCAGCCGAGGCCACCGCGATCCGACAGCGCGGCCGCTCGACTTCGCTCGCGGTAAGGTTTCATCGAGTAAAGTTCACGCGCACCAGTGAATGTCGATCGGCTGCTCGGCATCGGCCAGCACGCGGCCGACCGGGGTGGGGGAGAGCGGGCCGTCCTTGATCGCCTTTTCCAGCATCTCGCGCTTGTCCTTGCCGCGCACCACGATGGTGATCGCGCGCGCCGAGAGGATCGCCGCGCGGGTGAGCGTGACGCGGGCGACCGGCGCCTCGGCCGGCAGCACTTCCGGCATCACGCCCACCGCGCGCCGTGCCTTGGGGGCGTTCAGCGCCTCGTCCAGATCCGCGCCGGGGAAGATCGAGGCGGTGTGGCCGTCGGCGCCCACGCCCAGCCACACCAGATCGGGCGGCCAGTGCAGATCCTGCAACCGCGCATCCGCCGCCTTGCCGGCCATGCGGTGATCCTTGTTCTCCGATCCGATCGGCAGCACCCGCGCGCCGAGCGGGATGAAGGTCTTGGCGATCACCGCCACGTTGCTCAGCGGATCGTTCACCGCCACCAGCCGCTCGTCGGTGGGGATGATGGTGACGTTCTTCCACTTCAGCTTCTTCTTCGCCAGCGCGGCGAAGACCGGCGGCGGGGTGCTGCCCCCGGGGAAGGCGACCAGCGCCTGCCCGCGCGCATCCAGCGCGCTCTCGATGATGAAGGCGACGTCGCCGGCCACCGCCTCGGCGAGTTCGGCCTCGTCGTCATACTCCCACCATTCGGCTTCGATCATCGCAACCTGCTCCGTCGGACGGGCGCCGGCCTGGGGCGCCAAAGCCGCGTCGCTACAGCCTCGCAGGGGGTTCGTCATCCTTTCAATCATCGGCGGGCCGGGCAAAAGCGATGGTGAAGGCGATGGCAACGGCGGGCGCCAGCCGCTACAGCGCCGGCCATGCCCACCCCGCACGAAGCGCTCCATACCACCTTCGGCTACAGCGATTTCCGCGGCCGCCAGGCCGAGGTGATCGATCGGGTGATGGCCGGCGCGCACACGCTGGCGGTGATGCCCACCGGCGCGGGCAAATCGCTGACCTACCAGATTCCGGCGTTGTGCCGGCCGGGCACCGGCCTCGTCATCTCGCCGCTGATCGCGCTGATGCACGATCAGGTGCGTTCGGCCACCGCCGTGGGCATCCGCGCCGCCGCGCTCACGTCGGCCGACGACAACCGCGACGAGACGCTCGCCCGCTTCCGCGCCGGCGAGCTGGACCTGCTGTATGCCGCGCCCGAACGCGCCTCCACCGAGGGGTTCCGCCGGCTGATCGACCGCGTGCCGCTGGCCCTGATCGCGATCGACGAGGCGCATTGCGTGTCGGAATGGGGGCATGATTTCCGCCCCGACTACCGCCTGCTGCGCGGGCTGGTGGAGGCGCATCCGGAAATCCCGCGCCTCGCGCTCACCGCCACCGCCGATCGCCACACGCGGGCCGATATCCTGGCGCAGCTCGACATTCCCGACGAGGGGCTGATCCTCGCCGGGTTCGACCGGCCGAACATCCGCTACGCGATCTCCCCGCGCGACGGGTTGCCGCAGCAGTTGAAGGCGCTGGTGCGCGACAACCCCGGCCCCGGCATCGTCTATGCCACCTCGCGCGACGCGACCGAGCGGCTGGCGGCGACGCTGGCCGAGGCGGGGCGGCCGACGCGCGCCTATCACGCCGGGCTCGACCCCGCCGTGCGCGCGCGCAACCAGCAGGCGTTCGTCGCTTCCGAAGACATGGTGATGTGCGCCACGATCGCGTTCGGCATGGGCATCGACAAGCCCGACGTGCGGTTCGTGGCGCACGCCGGCCTGCCCAAATCGATCGAGGCCTATTATCAGGAGACCGGCCGCGCCGGGCGCGACGGCGATCCTGCGGTGGCGCACCTGTTCTGGGGCGCGGACGATTTCTCCCGCGCGCGCCGCCGCATCGCCGACGAGGTGGGGGCGGACCGGCAGGAGGGCGAGCGCCAGCGGCTGAATGCGCTCGGCGGTCTCGTGGAGACGGCCGGGTGCCGCCGCGCCGTGCTGCTGCGCCACTTCGGCGAGGAGCCGGCGGAGCGGTGCGGTAACTGCGACAACTGCCTTGCCCCGCCCGCCTCGATCGACGCGACGGAGGCCGCGCGCAAGCTGCTGTCCGCGGCATTCCGCACCGAGATGCGTTTCGGCATCACCCATCTGGCCGACGTGCTGGCGGGCAAGGTGAGCGACAAGATCCGCCAGTTCGGCCACGACCGGCTCTCGGTGTTCGGGATCGCCGACGCGGCCGAATTGAAGCTCATCAAGCCGGTGGCGAGGGCGCTGCTGGCGCGCGATGCGCTGCGGGCGGACGAGTTCGGCGGGCTGTCTTTCGGCCCGGCGGCGCGCGGCATCCTGAAGGGCGAGGTGCCCGTCGCGATCGTCAAGCCGCCGCCCGCGCGCGAGCGCAAGCGCGGCAGCGACGAGGAGCATCCCCACGATCCGCTGTTCGAGGCGTTGCGCGCCACCCGGCGGGAGATCGCCAAGGAGGCCGGGGTGCCGCCCTATGTGGTGTTCCACGATGCCACGCTGCGCGAGATGGCGGCGTTCCGCCCGCGCTCGCTGCACGCGCTGGGCCAGATCAGCGGCGTGGGGGCGCGCAAGCTGGATGCCTATGGCGACGCATTCCTCGCCGCCCTGCGCGCCCACGGTTGAAGAAGGAGACAGCCATGTTCCGCAAGCTCGACGACACGATCTCGGTAGCCGCGCAGATCGACCCGGCGGATCTCGCCGAGGCCAAGCGGCAGGGGTTCGTCGCGATCGTCAACAACCGACCGGACGGCGAGCAGCCGGGCCAGCCGACCGATGCCGAGATGGCCGCCGCCGCCGGGGCGCAGGGGCTGGCCTATGTCGCGATCCCGATCACCCACGCCGGCTTCACCGATGCGCAGGTGACGGCGATGGGCGAGGCGCTGGCGGCGGCAGGCGGCCCGGTGCTGGCCTATTGCCGCTCGGGCACGCGCTCCACCTACGTCTGGGCGCTGGCGCGCGCGGCGGCGGGGGACGATGCGGCAGCGCTCACCGCCAAGGCGGCGGCGGCGGGCTATGATATCTCGGGGCTGTGGCGGTAGGTCGGCCGCCCTTTCGTCCCGCCTTCCTCGAAAGCTGACCGAAACTTCGCACTCCCCCTCTTCATTCCCCGAGCGAAGTCGAGGGGCGGGCCACATGCGCGGGGCTCCGTGTCTCGACTTCGCTCGACACAAGGGTGTCGGGAGAAAGCCCTGTTTATCCCGCCCCGCGTCCGATGGCGGAGTAGGTGAAGCCGGCTTCGGCCATTTCGGAGGTGCGGTAGATGTTGCGCAGGTCCACCACCACCGGTGCGGCCATCACCGCCTTCAATCGGCGCAGGTCCAGCGCGCGGAACTGGTCCCATTCGGTCAGGATCGCCAGCACGGCGGCGCCCTCCGCCGCCTCATAGGGGCCATCGGCGAAGGTGATGCCGGGCAGCAGCGGCTCGGCTTCGTGGCGGCCCTCGGGGTCGAAGGCGTGGACCTCGGCGCCCAGCGCCAGCAGCGCGGGCACGATGTCGAGGCTCGGGGCGTCGCGCATGTCGTCGGTATTGGGCTTGAAGGTGAGGCCCAGCACCGCCACGCGCCTGCCCGTCAGGTCGCCACCGGCGGCGGCGGCGATGCGGGTGGCCATCGCCTTCTTGCGATCGGCGTTCACCGCCACGGTCGTCTCGATCAGCCGGGTCGGTCGGCCCGCCTCCTGCGCGGTGCGGGTCAGCGCCAGCGTGTCCTTGGGGAAGCACGAGCCGCCATAGCCCGGTCCTGCGTGGAGGAACTTGCCGCCGATCCGCTTGTCCAGCCCGATGCCGCGCGCCACCTGCTGCACGTCGGCGCCCAGCACCTCGCACAGGTCGGCCATCTCGTTGATGAAGGTGATCTTCATCGCGAGGAACGCGTTGGCGGCGTACTTTATCAGCTCGCTGGTGCGCCTGCCGGTGAACAGGATCGGCGATTCGTTCAGGTTGAGCGGCCGGTAGATGTTCTGCATCACCGCCTTGGCGCGCTCGTCCTCCACGCCCAGCACCACCCGGTCGGGCCGCTTGAAATCCTCGATCGCGGCGCCCTCGCGCAGGAATTCGGGGTTGGAGACGACGGCGAAGTCGGCTTGCGGGTTGGTGCGGCGGACGATCGCCTCCACCTCGTCGCCGGTGCCCACCGGCACGGTGGATTTGTTGACGATCACGGTGAAGCCGTCGAGATGCCCGGCCACCTCCTCGGCGGCGGCATACACATAGGACAGGTCGGCCTGCCCGTCGCCCCGGCGGGACGGCGTGCCGACCGCGATGAACACCGCATCCGCCCCGCGCACCGCATCGGCCAGATCGGTGGTGAACGACAGCCGCTTCTGCGCCACGTTCTTGGCGACCAGCGAGTCCAGCCCCGGCTCGTAGATCGGCATCACGCCCGCATGCAGCCGCGCGATCTTGTCCTCCGCCTTGTCCACGCATGTCACGTCATGCCCGAAATCGGCGAAGCACGCGCCCGAGACGAGGCCGACATAGCCTGCGCCGATCATCACAATCCGCATGGTCCGGGCATTCCCCCAAGGCCCGACACGGGCCGCTGGCGCGCACCTCTATCGGTTGATCGGGCGATGTTCCATATGGTTACGGTACACGGCCGGCGAGGGGGAGGGCGATGACGGACAGGACGGACACCGCGCGGCTGAAGCTGCGGCCCCAGATCCTGAGCGGCGACGAGATCGCGATGGGGCCGGGCAAGGCCGCGCTGCTCGATGCGATCGCGGAAACCGGCTCGATCTCGGCCGCCGGGCGGCGGCTGGGGATGAGCTACCGGCGGACGTGGCTGCTCGTCGACGCGATGAACCGCTGCTGGGCCGAGCCGCTCGTCGCCGCCGTGACCGGCGGGGTGAAGGGCGGTGGCGCACGGGTGACGCCGTTCGGCGCGGCGGTGCGCGCTGACTATGCCGCGTGGGCAGCGCGGCTGGCGGAGGCGGGCGCCGGCACCGAGCCGCTGCTCGCCCGGCTGCGGGCGGAACCGCTGGCACCCGGCAGCCATTGACCCGTTCCATCGCCGCGCCGATATATCCGGCCGGATATCGGGGGTGAGACGGGGTCGGGATATGATGATGCGAATTCTCGCGCGCTGGCGGGCGGGCCTGGCGCTGCTGCTCGCGCTGGTTGCGGCCCCCGCCTTCGCCGCGCCGCCGCTGGTGCTGGCGGCGGCCAGCCTGCAGGAGTCGCTCACCGAGGCGGCGGGCGCGTGGCAGGCGCGCGGCCATGCCGCGCCGCGCCTGTCGTTCGCGGCCTCCTCCGCATTGGCGCGGCAGGTGCTGGCGGGGGCGCCGGCCGATCTGTTCGTTTCCGCCGACGAGGAGTGGATGGACGCCGTGGCTGCCAAAGGGCTGATCGTGCCCGCCACGCGGCGCGATTTCCTCGCCAACCGGCTGGTGCTGGTGGCCCCGGCGGCGCGGCCGGCGAGACTGGCGATCCGCCCCGGCTTCCCGCTCGCCCGCGCGCTGGGCAACGGGCGGCTGGCGATGGCCGATCCCGATGCGGTGCCGGCCGGGCGCTACGGCAAGGCGGCGCTGATCCGGCTCGGCGTGTGGCCCTCGGTGGCGGCACGGGTGGCGCGGGCGGAGAACGTGCGCGCGGCGCTGGCGCTGGTGGAGCGCGGCGAGGCACCGCTCGGTATCGTCTATGCCACCGACGCACGCGCCGCCCCGAAGGTGGCGGTGGTGGGCGTGTTTCCCGCCGCCAGCCACCCGCCGATCACTTACCCGATCGCCCGGCTGACGACGGCGACCAGCCCCGATGCCGAAGGGTTCCGGGCGTTCCTCGTCAGC
>NZ_VNIM01000122.1 GCF_007785815.1 Alterirhizorhabdus solaris
TCGCTGGGCCGACATGAACCCACGCACCGGCCGCCTCCCCGGGTTCGTCCGCCCGCGCGATCTCGATCCGGCGCTGGGGCGGGACGGGGGCTGAACCGGGGGGGGGGGGATTGGATAACCGACCCGCCTGCTTGCCCAACCCCTTCTTCGTCATCCCGGCGGACGCCGGGATCTCGTCGCGGCGATCGCAGCGTTACATCAAGCCACGCGGCGATCCCGCCGTTCGCCGGGATGACGGAGAGTGGGAGGACGGCGCTTGACCGGCGCCCGTCAGACCCGACGCCTCCGCCCCCTCATGCCCCGGTGAACCGCGCCGGGCGCCGTTCGAGGAAGGCGGCGACACCCTCCTGCGCATCGGCCCCGGCCATCGCCGCCTGCATCGAGGCGGCCTCGGCGTCGAGCTGATCGGCCAGCGTCGTGCCGTCCCCCGCGGCGAGCAGGCCGCGAACCGCGCCGAACGCGCCCGTCGGCCCGCGCGCGATGGCGGCGGCCACGGTGCGCGCCTCGGTCGCCAGATCGGCATCCTCGACCACCCGTGTGACGAGGCCCATCGCGGCGGCCTCGGTCGCGTCCAGCCTGCGGCCGGCATAGACCATTTCCTGCGTGCGGCGCAGGCCGATCAGGCGCGGCAGCAGCCAGGTGGCGCCACCGTCCGCCGTCAGCCCGATCGCGCCATAGGCCAGCGTGAAGCTGGCGGAGCGGGCCGCCAGCACGATATCGCCACTGGCGGCAAGGCCGAGGCCGGCGCCCGCCGCCGCCCCCTGCACGGCGATCACCACCGGCACGGGCTGCTCGTGCAGCAGCCGCATCGCCTGATGCAGTCGCCGCGCCAGCGCGCCGATGAAGCCCGCCGGATCGGCCTCGGCCACGAACGCGCGCAGATCGCCCCCCACGCAGAAGTTGCGCCCCTCGCCCTCCAGCAGGATCGCGCGGACCGTCTTGTCGGCCACGACGGCGCCGACCTGCGCGAACAGCGCGTCCACCAGCGGCATGTTCATCGCATTGCCGGCCTGCGGGCGGGCGAGCGTGATCGTCGCCACGCCATCGGCGACGACGAGGCGGACGGGTTCGGGGTGCGTATCGGTCATCAGGCGCCTCTTTCGTCGGCAGGGTCGCCCGCTGATGGCACAGCGCGCGGCCCGGGCAAAGATCGCGCGCGGACGAAACCGGCCACCTCTTGCACAGCCGGACCGCGGCCGTCATGCCGGGCGAGACGCCGGCCGGATCGCCGGCCGGAGGGAGCGGCCGATGAAGACGCGGTTCACCGAACTGATGGGTGTCGAGCATCCGGTGATGATGGGCGGGATGATGTGGGTGGGCCGCGCGGGGCTTGCCGCCGCCGTCTCCAACGCCGGCGGCCTCGGCACGATCACTGCGCTGACCCAGCCGACGCCGGAGGACCTGACGAGGGAGATCGCCCGCGTCCGCGATCTGACCAACAAGCCCTTCGCGGTGAACCTCACCATCCTGCCGTCCGTCTCGCCGCCGCCCTATGCCGAGTATCGCCGCGCCATCATCGAGGCGGGGGTGACGATCGTGGAGACGGCGGGGAACAGGCCGCAGGACCATGTCGCGGATCTGCGCGCACACGGCATCCGGGTGATCCACAAATGCACCTCGGTGCGCCACGCGCTCAGTGCACAGCGGATGGGGGTGGATGCGATCTCGATCGACGGGTTCGAGTGCGCCGGCCATCCGGGCGAGGACGACATCCCCGGCCTGATCCTGATCCCGGCGGCCGCCGACAAGGTGACGATCCCGATGATCGCCAGCGGCGGCTTCGGCGACGGGCGCGGGCTTGTCGCGGCGCTGGCTCTGGGCGCGGACGGGATCAACATGGGCACGCGCTTCTGCGCCACGCAGGAGGCGACGATCCACGACAACGCCAAGCAGGCGATGCTCGCCAACGACGAGCGCGGCACCAACCTGATCTTCCGCAGCCTGCACAATACCGCGCGCGTGGCGAAGACGGCGGTTTCCGACGAGGTGGTGCGGCTGCTGGCCCAGCCGGGCGCGACGTTCGCGGACGTGGCGCATCTGGTGCGCGGCGCGCAGGGGCGGGAGGTGCTGGAGCACGGCCGGCTGGAGGCCGGGTTGCTGTGGGCGGGCCAGGTGCAGGGGCTGATCCACGACCTGCCGACCGCCGCCGACCTGATCGGCCGCATCATGCGCGACGCCGAGGCGATCATCGCCGGGCGGCTGCGGGGAATGGCGGGGTGAGGTGGCGAGCCGATCGCGGCGTCGTTCCGGTAAGGCTGGGGCGACGGGGCGACGGGCCTGATCGCCTTTCCCATCGATGAGTGGCGTTCATGAACAATGGTCGTGAACGACGTCGCGCCTGTCAGCCCCATCGTCATCCCGACGAAGGCTGGGATCTCGTCGAGGCTGTCGGAACGTCGCATCAAGCTGACGGGAGATCCCGGCGTTCGCTGGGATGACGGCTGCTCTGACGTGGCCCGTCAGCAATCGGATGACGGCTACTCGAACGAAGCGGTCACCTCAGGCGCCGGTTCGTGGGGGATGTTCTCGGAACGTCATCCCGGCGACAGACGAGCCCGGTATCTCCCACTACCAGCGCACCGCCAGCAGCAAGGAACACCGGCCCCGTCAAAGCCGCAAGCCCCCGGTCACACCCCTTCGAGCAGCTTCTCGCGCGCGATCTTCTCGCGCCATACCAGCGGCGCGGTGTGGTGGACGCTTTCGCCGGTGGCATCCACCGCCACCGTCACCGGCATGTCCTGCACGGTGAACTCGTAGATCGCCTCCATGCCGAGATCGGCGAAACCCACCACCTCGGCCTTCTTGATCGCGCGCGCGACCAGATAGGCGGCACCGCCCACCGCCATCAGATACGCGGCCTTGTGGCGCTTGATCGATTCGATCGCCAGCGCGCCGCGCTCGGCCTTGCCGACCATCGCGATCAGGCCGGTCTGCTCCAGCATCATGTCGGTGAACTTGTCCATCCGGGTGGCGGTGGTCGGGCCGGCGGGGCCGACCACCTCGTCGCCCACCGGATCGACCGGGCCGACATAATAGATCACGCGGCCGGCGAAATTCACCGGCAGCGGCTCGCCCTTGGCCAGCATGTCCTGGATGCGCTTGTGCGCGGCGTCGCGGCCGGTGAGCATCCGGCCGTTCAGCAGCAGGCGGTCGCCCGGCTTCCACGTCGCCACCACCTCCGGCGTCAGCGTATCCAGATCGACGCGGATCGATTCCTTCGAGGGCGTCCATTCCACCTTCGGCCAGTCGGCGAGGTTCGGTGTCTCCAGGAACGCCGGGCCGGAGCCGTCGAGGTGGAAGTGCGCGTGGCGGGTGGCCGCGCAGTTGGGGATCATCGCCACCGGCTTGGATGCGGCGTGCGTCGGATAGTCCATGATCTTCACGTCGAGGATGGTGGCCAGCCCGCCCAGCCCCTGCGCGCCGATGCCGAGCGCGTTCACCTTGTCGAAGATCTCGACGCGCAGCTTCTCGATGTCGGTCACGGCCCCGCGCTGTTTCAGCTGCGCCATGTCGATATCGCCCATCAGCGATTCCTTGGCGAGCGTCATCGCCTTTTCGGCGGTGCCGCCGATGCCGATGCCCAGCATCCCCGGCGGGCACCAGCCCGCGCCCATCTGCGGGATCATCTCCAGCACCCAGTCGACGATCGAGTCGCTGGGGTTGAGCATCTTGAACTTGCTCTTGTTCTCGCTGCCGCCGCCCTTGGCCGCCACCTGCACGTCGACATGGTGGCCGGGCACCATCTCCACGTTCAGCACGCTCGGCGTGTTGTCCTTGGTGTTGACCCGACTGAACGCAGGGTCGCGCAGGATCGAGGCGCGCAGGCGGTTCTCGGGGTGGAGGTAGGCGCGGCGGACGCCCTCGTCGACGACCTCCTGCAGCGACTTCTCGCTCTCCAGCACGCAGCCCTGTCCCCATTTGATGAAGACGGTGACGATGCCGGTATCCTGGCAGATCGGCCGGTGCCCTTCCGCGCACATGCGGCTGTTCGTCAGGATCTGGGCGATCGCATCCTTGGCGGCCGGGCCTTGCTCGGCCTCATAGGCATCGCCCAGCGCGCGGATGTAATCCATCGGGTGATAATAGCTGATATACTGGAGCGCGTCGGCGACGCTCTCGACAAGATCCGCTTCCTTGATGATCGTCATCACCATGATGCCACCCCTTCATATGCTGCCGGCGCACGCCGTATCGCCGCGCGCATACGCCTTCGCGGCGCGGTTTCCAACGGGTCTGGCCGATCGTGCAGCAACCGCGGCCGCCGGGCGGCGTTGAACCGGCATGAGCCGAACCCGCCCCATACCCCCTTCCAGCCTCGTGCTGGGCTATGGCCCGATGTTGCTGCTGCCCGTGCTGGCGATCGCGGGGTGGAGCGCGAACGGCTGGTGGGCCGCGCTGATCGTGAGCGCGGGGCAGTTGTGGGCGGCGGCGCTGCTGATCTTCATGGCGGGGGTGCGGCGCGGCTACGGTTTCTCGATCGAGAACGGCGCGCGGCCTTTCCTGCTCGTCAGCATGCTGTGGCTGTTCGTGCTGGGGATGATCGGGCTGATCGCGCCGTGGCTGGTGGCGTTCTGCGCGCTGTTCGTGGGCTACGGCAGCGTCGCGTTGCTCGACCCGAAGGCGGCGGCGCGCGGCGAACTGCCCCGCCATTTCGCGAAGTTGCGCCCGCCGCAGATGGCGGTGGCAATGGTGGGCATCACCGCACTGCTGCTGCGTGCGCTGACGTTGTAGCCAAATTTACCGCAGAACCACCGATTCTGCCGAGTCAATGTTCAAACCGTGAACATTGACTAAATTTTGAGCTGGACACGATTAAGCCTCCTACCAGATATTGTGCCCTTGCATGATCGCAAGCCCAATATGGAGTTTTTCGTGAGGTTAAAATGGCTGGTTGAAGATGACTATCCACTACTGAAGCCATGGGAGAGAGCAATCCCGTGGAGCGATGCGGAAGGGCGTCGCTGCTGGATGCGTCTTCCTATCGGCGCAAACCCACTTGAGGAACTCAGAGGCGAGGATCTCGCCAAGATGCTGCTACGCGCCACACGATCCCGGTGGCGTCGTCAAAAAAATAATTAGACTCTTGACACGGCTTTAACTCGCGAGCCGCTGACCTTAGAGGCCGATCAGCTGCACCACTCCCTGTTGTAAACGTTGACACCGCCGGTTACCCAACTGAACACAATATCTGGTGCTCATCAGATGCTGTCCCTCATTCCGTTGTGGATTAGCCTGTGGAGAACGCCATGAATTTCGCATCGATCGACAGCGTTGCGGAACCCGCTGAGGACATTTCCGAACGAGTGGCAGCCGCCGCCATCCCCGGCAAGGCGGCCAAGACCGATGTCGTGCTCGATCCGTCGCGCGATGCGCTCCTCACCGATTTCGGCAAGGAGACGCTGAACGACCGCTACCTGCTGCCCGGCGAATCCTATCAGGATCTGTTCGCCCGCGTCGCCGCCGCCTATGCCGACGACGCCGCGCACGCCCAGCGGCTCTATGATTACATTTCCAGGCTGTGGTTCATGCCCTCCACCCCCGTGCTGTCGAACGGCGGCACCGGGCGCGGGCTGCCCATCAGCTGCTATCTCAATTCCGTGCCGGACAGCCTGAACGGCATCGTCGATACGTGGAACGAGAACGTCTGGCTCGCCTCGCGCGGCGGCGGCATCGGCACCTACTGGGGCAACGTGCGCGGCATCGGCGAGCCGGTGGGGCTGAACGGCAAGACCAGCGGGATCATCCCGTTCGTCCGCGTCATGGATTCGCTCACGCTGGCGATCAGCCAGGGTTCGCTGCGGCGCGGGTCGGCTGCCTGCTATCTCGACGTGTCGCATCCGGAGATCGAGGAGTTCCTCGAGATCCGCAAGCCCTCGGGCGACTTCAACCGCAAGGCGCTGAACCTGCACCACGGCGTGCTGCTGACCGATGCCTTCATGGAGGCCGTCCGCTCCGGCAGCGAATGGGTGCTGACCAGCCCGAAGGACGGCAGCCCGCGCGCCACCGTGGACGCCCGGTCGCTGTTCCAGAAGCTGGTCGAGACGCGGCTGGCCACCGGCGAGCCGTACATCGTGTTCGCCGATACGGTGAACCGCGCGATGCCCAAGTTCCAGCGCGACGTGGGGCTGAAGGTCTCCACCTCCAACCTGTGTTCCGAGATCACCCTGCCCACCGGCAAGGACCAGCATGGCGTGGAGCGCACGGCGGTGTGCTGCCTGTCCTCGCTCAATCTCGAGACATGGGACGAGTGGAACGGCGACAAGCGCTTCATCGAGGACATCATGCGCTTCCTCGACAACGTGCTGACCGACTATATCGATCGCGCCGAGCCGGGGATGGAGCGGGCCAAGTACAGCGCCGGGCGCGAGCGGTCGGTGGGTCTGGGCGTGATGGGGTTCCACAGCTTCCTGCAGGCGCGCAACATCCCGTTCGAGGGCGCGATGGCCAAATCGTGGAACCTGCGGATCTTCAGGCACATCTCGGCGCAGGCCAACGACGCCTCGATGATGCTCGCGCACGAGCGCGGCGCCTGCCCCGATGCGGCCGACATGGGCGTGATGGAGCGGTTCAGCTGCAAGATGGCGATCGCGCCGACCGCCTCGATCAGCATCATCTGCGGCGGCACCAGCGCCTGCATCGAGCCGATCCCGGCCAACATCTACACCCACAAGACGCTGTCGGGCAGCTTCTCGATCCGCAACCCGTATCTGGAAAAGCTGCTGTCGACGAAGTCCAAGAACTCGGACGCGGTGTGGAACTCGATCCTCGAACAGGGCGGTTCCGTCCAGCACCTCGATTTCCTCAGCGCGGACGAGAAGGACACCTACAAGACCAGCTTCGAGATCGACCAGCGCTGGCTGATCGAGCTGGCCGCCGACCGCACGCCCTATATCGATCAGGCCACCTCGCTGAACCTGTTCATCCCGGCGGACGTGGAGAAGTGGGACCTGCTGATGCTCCACTTCCGCGCGTGGGAACTGGGGGTGAAGTCGCTCTACTACCTGCGCTCCAAGAGCATCCAGCGCGCCGGGTTCGCCGGCGGAGTGGAGGCCGACAACACCATCGACCTGCGCAAGCTGGAGCTTGAGGCGACCGATTACGACGAGTGCCTCGCCTGCCAGTGATCGCGTGACGGCGCCTGCCCGGCCGTCCGCCCTTCGTGGGGCGGACGGCCGGGCAACCATGCGTGTCGACACCCTGTACGCGTAATGCCATCGTTACCGCCCGCGCCACGCTGACCGGCGCCGCTATCGAGGAGACCGGCATGACCAGCGATCCGAAAAAACCCGCCGAGCCAGGTTCGCCCGAAAATCTCGGCCTCACGAAAAAAGACGCGCCAGAAAAGCACGACGACGACGCGAAGCGGATCGAGGAAAAGGGCGAGCCGTTCGACGACAACTTCGCCTGAGGCGATCCCGCCCGGCACCGTCGCCCGGCGCGGACCCGATCCGCGCGGGGCGGCCGGTCAGAGCGAGAGCGACAGGCCGGCCACGCCGCTGGGGTTGCGGATCGGGATATCGACGCGGATGTCGCCGCTGCGCGCGCTGATCCCCTGCACCGTGCCGGAGACGCGCCCGGCCACCGCATCGGCATTCCCCCGCGTGTAGCGATATTCGGCGAACAGCGCGATGCCGCCCGCCACGGGCACGCGCACCCCGCCGCCGGCACGCAGGCCCAGATTGCCGTCCAGGCTGGGGTCGGTAACCAGCCACACCGGCCCGGCGAAGGCATAAGGCGCGATCCGGCGCGATGGCGCCACCCCCTCCCCGCCCAGCGGCAGCCGCACCATCGCCAGCGCCGCGATCGTCGCGGTGGTCGGCACCGTCACCTTCGGGATGGTCACCGTACGGCGCTCGCCCGCGTCGATCGTCACCGGCTCGTCGAACACCGTCTCGTCGAACGCCAGGTTGGCGGTGGCGTTCAGCGTCTGCGCGCGCACGTCGGGGTCCAGCGTGGAGACGTCGACCGCCACGCCCACGTTGCGGCCGAACCAGTAGCCGGCGCGCGCACCGTACAGCGTCTCCTTCGTCGTCTTCACGTCGAACAGCCGCACGCGCAGATCGGCCGGCACCACCGCGCCGTTCACCTGGGCCTCGTCCGCGCGGATCGTCAGGCTCCGCGCCTCGGCGGACGAACGGCCGGCGTACACGTCGATGAACCCCTCCGCCCGCGCCGCCCCCGGCACCGCCACCAGCGCCGCCGCCATCAGCGCCGCCCGTCTCCACACACTGTTCGTCAAACCCCGTTTCCCTGCCTGCCAGTCCCGCCGGAAAAGACGCCGGGCTGCCTTCCGGGTTCCACCGCCACCGCCCGCGCCGCCTGCCGGTGATTCGCTGTGGATAAACCCAGATTACCGCTTCTGGTGGGCAAACAACCCTTTGGCCCACCAAGTCTTGTGGTATGATGGCGCCAACCCCGCCGCGTGCCGGCGTGATCCCAAGGACGAATGCCATGTCGCTGCTCGAAGCCCGCAAGACCTACAAGCCGTTCGAATACCCCTGGGCGTTCGAGTTCTGGAAGCGCCAGCAGCAGCTGCACTGGCTGCCCGAGGAGGTGCCGCTGGGCGAGGATTGCCGCGACTGGGCGCAGAAGCTGACGGACCACGAGCGCAACCTGCTCACCCAGATCTTCCGCTTCTTCACGCAGGCCGACGTGGAGGTGCAGGATTGCTACCACGACAAATACGGCCGCGTGTTCAAGCCCACCGAGATCAAGATGATGCTGGCCGCGTTCAGCAACATGGAGACGGTGCACATTGCCGCCTACAGCCACCTGCTCGACACCATCGGCATGCCCGAGAGCGAGTACGGCATGTTCCTCGAGTATAAGGAAATGAAGGACAAGCACGATTATCTGGCGAAGTTCGGCGTGGATTCGGACGAGGATATCGCCCGCACGCTCGCCATGTTCGGCGCCTTCACCGAGGGGCTGCAGCTGTTCGCCAGCTTCGCGATGCTGATGAACTTCCCGCGCTTCAACAAGATGAAGGGCATGGGGCAGATCGTCACCTGGTCGATCCGCGACGAGAGCCTGCACTGCGACGGCATCATCCGCCTGTTCCACGCCTTCGTGAAGGAGCGCAACTGCCTGACCCCGGCCGTGCGCGACGACATCCTCGACCAGTGCGTGAAGACGGTGCGGCTGGAGGACGCCTTCATCGACCTCGTGTTCGAGATGGGGCCGGTGAGCGGCATGACCCCCAAGGACATCAAGCAGTACGTCCGCTACATCGCCGACTGGCGGCTGGGCCAGTTGGGGCTGAAGCCGATCTACATGATCGACGAGCACCCGCTGCCGTGGCTGGCGCCGATGCTGAACGGGGTGGAGCACGCCAACTTCTTCGAAACCCGCGCCACCGAATATTCCAAGGCCGCCACGCGCGGCAACTGGAACGAGGTATGGGACGCCTTCGACCGCCGCAAGCTGGCCGGCCGCGTGGTGACGGCGAACGAGGACGTGATGGAGATGGGTCTGTTCGGGCCGAACGGGGTGGCGGCGGAGTAGGGGGTATGGCGTTTCCCGCAATTAAATCGATTGGAAAGCCCTCCGCAGAGGAGGATGCCGTCCTCGATTATTTTTTAACAACTGACTCTGTCCGCCAGATAAGCGAGAATGAAGTATTTCTTGTTATCGGACGCAAAGGAGCGGGAAAAACGGCACTGGTTAAACATTTTACGAAGGATCAAACTAATCCATATCATAGAGCCTTGAATCTACGAGGATACCCGTGGGCGCTGCATGGCGAACTTGCCAATCAGCAGGGTAGTGAAATGGAGGCCTACGTTTCATCGTGGCGCTATTTAATAGCTGCGCAAGCAGCCTCGGCTGTTCTTGAGGCGAAATGGAAAAATGAAATTGATTCCGAAAAGAAGTTAAGAGTTTTTTTACACGCAACTATGGCGCGCCTATCGTTGACGTAGACAAAGTCTTTTCACCTGATCGAATTATTATAGAAAAAGCTACACTTAACCCGAAAATAGCCGGCCAAGAGATTGGCTCAATTGATTTCAAGTCTGTCAAGCCAGGATTTGGGCAACAAATAGACGCGGTAGCAACTGAAATTATACGCCTTGTTTCTGAGATTATGATCTATCGTGGCAGTGCCCATGTAGAATTACATTTTGACGAATTAGATTTCGGACTTGAGAAGTTCGATAGAAATAGAGAACTTCTCATAGTGGGATTGGTTCTGGCCGTTCAAAGTTTCAGGGGATTTGTAGTAAACTCAAAACAACTTGTCCGGCCATTTGTTTATCTTCGTCAAGATCTCTGGGATTCTTTAATATTTTCTGACAGGAACAAGATTTCTAGGGGGCCGGCACTTGCACTCAACTGGAACTCTAGTTCTCTACAGCAGATGGTTGATATAAGGCTGACCAGACTTAGTGGATCTGATTTAAAATGGTCTGATTCGATTGATGATCGACTAATACCAAGGCTCAGAGATCGTGACTCGGCGGGGCTTGCCAGCGTCAGCGCGCCCTGATTCAACATGGCAAACGGATTGGAGTTTGCCATGCCGATCGCGCTTCGCACCGATTTCGACGCTGCCTCTGTGAGGAAGGCGGCCCGCCACTCCAAGGACGGCGCACAAACCCGGCGCTTGCTCGCGCTGGCGGCAATCTATGATGGCGCGAGCCGG
>NZ_VNIM01000123.1 GCF_007785815.1 Alterirhizorhabdus solaris
CGGCAGACATGCCCGGCGCTGCGCAGCGTGGCGAGGATGGAGCGGGCAATCATGGCATCATGCTCGACGAGCGCGATACGGCACCGGCGGGGGCTGTCCATGCACCGCTGCTAGCAAAGCCGGCGGGGTTTCGGGCGGACAAAGCTGTCCATTTTGGCAGGGGCGGGGGGGGCGGCGGGGGGGAAGGCTGCGGCGGCGGGGGCGGGGCGGCGGCGGCGTCGGCGGCCGGCGGTTCGCGTGCGGCGGCGGCGTCGGGGCGGTGGGCGGGTGGTGGCGGGGCCTCGGTGGCGGCTCGTTCGGCGGCGGCGGGGCTTCGGGGAGCTGGTGATGCGATTGACCGAGGCCGATCATGCCCGCGTGACGGCGGCCGTCACCGCCGCCGAGGCGGCCACCGACGGCGAGATCGTGACGATCGTGGCCAACCGATCGGACAGCTATCACGATGTCGCGCTGCACTGGGCGCTGCTGGCGATGTTCCTGGCGCTGGCGATCGTCGCGACGGTGCCCGATGCGGTACTCGGCCTGCTCGACCGCGCGGACGGCTGGAGCCACGACTACAGCCGGGGAGCTTTGCTCGGGCTGTTGCTGATGCTGCTGGCCGCCGTGTTCCTCGTGTGGCGGGTGATCCTGGCGTGGATGCCGCTGCGCATGGCGCTGACGCCGCGCTCCACCCGGCGGCGGCGGGTCAGGCGGCGGGCGGTGGCCTTCTTCGCCGTCGGCACCGAGAAGCGCACCGAGGCGCGGGTCGGCGTGCTGCTCTATCTGTCACTGGCCGAACATCAGGCCGAGATCGTCGCCGATGCCGCGATCCACGGCATCACCACCCCCGAATGCTGGGGCGAGGCGATGACGGCGATGGTGGAGGCGGTGCGCGAAGGCCGGCCCGGCGACGGCATGGTCGCGGCGGTCGAGCAGATCGGCGTGGTGCTGGCCCGCCACTTCCCCAAGACCGCGAGCGATCGCAATGAATTGCCGGACAGGTTGATCGAACTATGACCCACCACGATCACGACGCCCCCGAGGAGACGATGTGGGAGGGCCGTTTCATCGTCGCCCGCCGCAAGGGTCGCTGGGAATATGTCGGCCGCACGCGCGGGATACAGGCGGCGGTGATCGTGGCGGTGGCGGACGGGCACATCCTGCTGGTGGAGCAGTATCGCGTGCCGATCGGCCAGCGCTGCCTCGAATTGCCGGCCGGGCTGGTCGGCGACGAGGAGGAGGGCGAAGCGGTGGAACTGGCCGCCGCGCGCGAGCTGGAGGAGGAGACCGGCTACCGCCCGGCGACGGTCGTGTCGGCGGGGCGCTTCCATTCGTCGCCGGGGATGGTGTCGGAGAACTTCACGCTCGTCATCGCCTCGGGGCTGGAGAAGGTCGGCGACGGCGGCGGCGTGGAGGGCGAGGACATCACCGTCCACCGCGTGCCATTGAGCGACATCGCCGGCTTCGTCGAGGCGAAGCGCGCGGAAGGCGTGGCGGTGGACGTGAAGCTGTTGCTGCTGCTCGGCGCGGGGATGCTGCGACAGGCAGGCTGAGACCCGCCCGTTCGCCACGGAAAACCACCGAGGCGCCCGGCCGGCGGGGGCACCCCCCTCACCGGCCCGGCGTCATCCTACTTGAAGTTGTCCGCATAGGCGCGGATGCGCAGCGCCTTTTCGGCCGCCGCCACGATCCGGACATCCAGATCCTGCTCGCGCGCATAGGTCTGCGCCGCTTCCAGCGTGGGAAAGCGAAGCACGACCTGACCGCGCGTGTCGCCCGATCCGGCCCAGCCGGTCAGCGGGTCGGCGCGCTTGGCCTCGCCCGGTTCGAACTCGAGCACCCACTGGGCGGCACGGGCGCGGCCGGACTGCATCGCATGCTTGCCGGTCTGGTAGATGCGGGCGGCGACCATGCGATCCTCAATCCTCTTCGGCGATGGTCACGCGAAGGCCGTCGAGCGCGTCGGTCAGCGGCAGCTGGCACGACAGGCGCGACGTCTCGTTGCGGTGATCGGAGCTGTCGAGCAGGTCGTTCTCGTCCTCGCTCATCGCGGGCAGGCGGTCGACCCAGTCCGCATCGACATGGACATGGCAGGTCGCGCAGGAGCAGCAGCCGCCGCACAGGGCGAGCAGCTCGTCGATTCCGGCGTCGCGGATGACCTCCATCACCGAGAGGCCGGCATCGCCCTCCAGCGTCGATTCTTCACCCTCGCGCGTGACGACGATCAACTTGGGCATTATGGCTCCTTCCGATATCGGCACTGTACTTCGGCGCGGCTATGTCTGTCCGGCGCTGCGAAATCAAGGGGCCGCGAGATGGGACTGAGCGCCGACCAGATCAACGCCGCGCTCGACGCCCTGGCCGGCATCGAGCCGGGAATCGCACGCGGGCTGGAACGGATCGGCTACCCGCCGCCGCGTATCCGCCCGCGCGGTTATGCCACGCTGTTGCGTACGATCTTGGGCCAGCAGGTCAGCGTCGCCTCCGCCGATGCGGTATGGCGTCGGCTGGAGGGGCTGATCGGCGGCGCGGCCGATCCCGCCCGGCTGATCGAGGCCTCGGACGAGACGCTGCGCGCCGCCGGCCTCTCGCGGCAGAAGGCCGGTTACGCACGCAGCCTTGCCGGGGAAATCGTCAGCGGCCGCCTCACGCTGGACGCCCTGCCGCAGGACGACGAGGCGGCGATCGCGGCGCTAGTGCGGATCAAGGGCATCGGCCGCTGGTCCGCCGAGATCTACCTGCTGTTCGCCGAGGGCCGGCCCGATATCTGGCCGGCGGGCGACCTTGCCGTGCAGATCGAGGTGGGCCGCCTGCTGGGTCTGGCCGAACGGCCGAACGAGGCGCTGACCCGCGCGCTGGCAGAAACGTGGCGGCCGCATCGCGGCGCGGCGGCGATCTTCACCTGGCATCACTATGGCGCCGCGCCCGATCGTGCCGATGCCTCGATGCCATTGTAAGATCAGGGTCAGTAAGAGGTGGCCGGCGGCGGCGATTAACATTAACACAATCCCTTGCGTCTAGACCTTTGGATCTGATGAATCGGCTCGACCCCCACGACGCCCCCGACGGCGTCTTCCCGTTGCATGATGCCGGGGCGGCCACCGCGCTGGTGGGCCGCAGCGGGGAGTTTCGCGCAGACACGCTCGAACAGGCGTTCGGCTGGGCGCGGCTTGCCGAAACGGTGCGCCACAGCAGCTGGCTGCTGATCGCCTCGGCGATCCTCAACACGCTGTTCTTCATCAGCGACTGGCGCTTCCACGGCACCAGCCAGTTCTGGATCGCGATCCCGGCGCGGGCGATGATCGTCCTCGCCTCGCTCGGATGCCTGCTGGTGCTGCGCCGTCGGTGCTCGCCGCGATCCGTGCAGCAGGTGATGGCGTGGTGGACCGGTATCACGGCGCTGGGCGTGGCCGCACTGGTAAGTTCGCACAGCGAGCTGGCGCTGTTCGTGATGCTGCTGCTGCCGATGATCTTCTACCTCGGCGTACCGCTGCCGTTCGCGTGGCTGAGCGGGTGCAGCGTGGTGGCGAGCGCGCTGCTGCTGCTGGGGTACGAGGCGCATCATGCCGACGACGGCAGCGTGATCGGCCTCGGCCTGGCGCTGGCGACGCTGAACGTCTGCCTGATGCTGGTCGTCGCCCGCGCCAACCGGTTCCAGCGGCTCGAATGGCACGCCACGCGCATCGCCCGTGATATCGCCGACGAGCTGGAGATCAGCCGCGAGAAGCTGGAGAAGCTGTTCGCCGCCGCCCCCGTGCCGATGGTGGTCACCCGCTGCGACGACGGCCGTATCCTGCAGGTGAACGACAATTGCGCGGAGATGTTCGGCATCTCGCCCGGGATGATCGGCAACGAATCGTTCGAGCGCTTCTATGCCGACCCCAAGGACCGGCTGCGGCTGATGACGCGGCTGCAGCGGGACGGCGAGGTCGCCGACTTCGAGGTGCAGGCGCGCTGCGGCGACGGCAAGCAGCGCACCGTGATGGTGAAGGCATCGATCGTGGAAATGGCGGCGGGGCGTATCGTGATCGCCGGCATCATCGACATCTCCGATCGCAAGGCGGTGGAGCTCAGCCTCGAATGGCTCGCCTCCACCGATCCGCTGACCAAGCTGCCGAACCGCCTAAGCTTCTTCTCCACCGCTCGCGCCGAGATGATGCGCGCCGCCCGGCTGGCCCGGCCGCTGGCGCTGCTGATGATCGATCTGGATCACTTCAAGGCGATCAACGACACCTGGGGGCATCAGGCCGGCGACATGGCGCTGCGGGCGTTCGGCACGCTCTGCATCGAGCAGTTGCGCGGCACCGACATCATCGGCCGGGTCGGCGGCGAGGAGTTCGGCATCCTGCTGCCCGACACCTCGGGCGAGGATGCGATCGATATCGCCGAGAGGCTGTGCACCGCCCTGAGCGCCGTCCGCCTGCCCGAACCGAACGAGGCGCTGCGGATGTCCGCCAGCATCGGCCTGACGGTGATCCAGCGCGGCGATCGCGATCTCGACGCCGCGCTCGCCCGGGCGGATCGCGCGCTCTATGCGGCCAAGCGCAACGGCCGTAACCGCGTGCATTTCGATCCGGTCGATTTCACGCCCCCGCCGACGCTGCGCGTGGCGAACTAGCGACCGCCGATGGGGCGGGTTGGTTTCGGTGATCCCGACACCGCTTGCTTCGGCGGGGACGCGCCTCAAGAATGCCGTCTCGACGACGGTTCTTGCGGTTTACGACTAGAGAAGCGGTCGACCCGCTCGATAACGCCGTGGCGACCTGCACCATCCAGTCGAGTGACTGTGGCAGCGGAACGTGAGGCCGGCGAGATGGGCAACATCGTCGGCAGGTCGGCCGATACCCGGCCGTCAGACAGTTTGTCAGATCGTCCGATGGCCGGTGCGGGAACGTACGGCGGTTATCCGGCTCGGCTCTGGCTGAACCGCCAAGTCCATACCTTCACCAAGAAGCTATCGCAAAGTCGGCTTTCAAGCCTTGGAGAAGGAGGGAATTTAATTCCAGATCAGCGCGGCTCGAATAAAAACCACTCGAACCCGCTTCACTTATGCAATCAATAACCGACCGGGCCGCCCTGAGGCTCAGGGCCGGGTGGTCGTCGTCTCCTTGCCCTTGGGCGGGACGACGGTGGTGGCCTGCGCGGTCACTACCGCAGGCGGCGGCCCCTTGGCGATCGCGGCGGCGAGGGTGGTCGCCGGCGCGCACTCCACCTTGCACAGCGTCTTGATGCGGGTGAGGTTGACGCGTGCGCGCTCGACCGCGCCCTTCTGCACCATCGCCTCGCCCTGCCCTTCCAGCGCGGCCAGATCGTTCGGCTCCAGCGTCAGCGCCTCGCGATAAAGGCGGATCGCCTTGCCCGGCAACTCCTGCTGCCGCGCGACCTGCGCGAGCGCGAGAAAGGCGGCGCGGTTGCGCGGATCGACCGCGAGCGCGGTTTCCAGCGCATCGGTGGCGGCAATGAAATTGCCGGCGCGGCG
This sequence comes from Alterirhizorhabdus solaris, assembly GCF_007785815.1. Taxonomy (GTDB): domain Bacteria; phylum Pseudomonadota; class Alphaproteobacteria; order Sphingomonadales; family Sphingomonadaceae; genus Alterirhizorhabdus; species Alterirhizorhabdus solaris. The sequence continues at coordinate 5,459 of NZ_VNIM01000123.1, forward strand.
CGCGGCCTCACCCTGCTGCACCAGCGCCACCGAACGCGGGTTGATCTGGTCGTCCGGCCGCTGCCCCTGGCCGGCGCTGGAAACCACCGCGAGCGTGAGCGACAGGGCCACGGCGATCGGCGATAGGCGCATCACATACTCCCGAAAACTCTCAGGTGCCGGCTCTAGCACGGCCGTATGAGCCTCGCGATGAAAAAGCCGTCGGTGCGGTCGCGTGCCGGCGTCAGCAGCCGGCCGTCGCCGTGCGCGCGCCCCGCCGTCGCCGCCGGCGCCGCCCGCCAGCCGGGGTGGCGGGCGAGGAAGGCCGCCGCCTGATCGCGCCCCTCGGCATCGAGCAGCGAACAGACCGCATAGACCAGCGCCCCGCCCGGCCGCACCAGCGCCGCCACGACATCCATCAATCTCGCCTGCGTGGCGGCCACCCGCGCGACGCGCTCCGGCGTGAGGCGCCAGCGCGCCTCGGGGTTGCGCCGCCATGTGCCGGTGCCCGAACAGGGCGCGTCGATCAGCACCGCATCGGCCCGCCCGGCCAGATCGGCCAGCGCCGCCATCTCGCGGCCCGGATCGAGCAGCCGCGTCTCGATCCCGGCCGCCCCCGCCCGTTCGGCGCGTGGCGGCAGGCGCGAAAGCCGGTTGCGATCGCTGTCGCAGGCGATCAGCCGACCCGTCGTCGGCACGCCCATTTCAGCGGCCAGCGCCAGCGTCTTGCCGCCCGCGCCCGCGCACAGATCGACCACCGTCTGGCCGGGTTTTGCCCCCACGGCCGCCGCGATCAGCTGGCTGCCCTCGTCCTGGATCTCGATCCAGCCTTGCGTAAAGATCGGCAATGCCTCCACCGCGATCCCCTCGCGCAGCCGCACCGCATCGGGCGACAGCGCCCCCGCCTCCGCATCGGGAAGCTCAGCCAGCACCTGCGCGCGCGTGGCCTTCAGGCGATTGACCCGCAGGTCGAGCGGCGCACGGTCGAGCAGCGCCGGCAGTTCGTCCCGCCCGATCGCGGCGGCCAGCGCCGTCTCCAGCCACGCCGGCGCGATGCCGGCGGGGGCGACCGGCTCGCCCGCCGTCACGGCGACGGGGCCGTGGGACGATCCATCGAACGACGAGGCCAGCACCGTATCGGCCTGGGCCAGCCCCAGCAGCGCGGCCCGGCCGCTGACGGGCGGCTCCCCCGCCCGGCGGATCGCGCCATAGACGAGTTCGCGCACCGCCCGCCGGTCCTTCGATCCGGCGTAGCGGCGGGTCTTGAAATAGCGCGCGATCAGCGTGTCGGCGGCGGCGCCGTTGCCGCGCGCGGCGGCGAGGATCTCGTCAAGCAGGTCGATCGCCGCCTGCGCCCGTGCGGCGGGGGTCATCTCAGAACTCCGATACCGCCAAGGGCGTCACCGCGTGGGATAGTTCGGCGCCTCGCGCGTGATCGAGACGTCGTGGACGTGGCTCTCGCGCAGGCCCGCGTTGGTGATGCGGACGAACTGCGCGCGCTGCTGGAGATCGGCGATGGTCGGCGACCCGGTATAGCCCATCGCCGCCTTCACCCCGCCGACAAGCTGGTGGATCACGTCCTTGGCCGGCCCCTTGTACGGCACCTGCCCCTCGATCCCCTCGGGCACCAGCTTCATCTGGTCCTTGATGTCGGACTGGAAATAGCGATCGGCCGAGCCGCGCGCCATCGCGCCGACCGAGCCCATGCCGCGGTAGCTCTTGTACGTGCGGCCCTGATACAGGAACGTCTCGCCCGGTGCTTCCGCCGTGCCCGCCAGCAGCGAGCCGACCATCACGCTGGAGGCGCCCGCCGCCAGCGCCTTGGCCAGATCGCCGGAGGTCCGCAGGCCGCCGTCGGCGATCACCGGCACGCCCGATTTCGCCGCCTCGCCCGCCGCGTCCATGATCGCGGTGAGCTGCGGCACGCCGACGCCCGCCACCACGCGCGTGGTGCAGATCGAGCTCGGGCCGATGCCCACCTTCACGCCGTCCGCGCCCGCGTCGATGAGCGCGCGCGTCGCCTCGGCGGTGGCCACGTTGCCGGCGATCACCTGCACCGAGTTGCTGAGTTTCTTCACCCGCTCGACGGCGCGCGCCACGTCGCGGTTGTGGCCGTGGGCGGTGTCGATCACGATCAGGTCGCACTCGGCATCGACCAGCGCCTCGGTCCGCTCGAACCCGCTGTCGCCCACGGTGGTGGCCGCGGCGACGCGCAGGCGGCCGGTGCCGTCCTTGGTGGCGTTGGGGTAGGTGACGGCCTTTTCGATGTCCTTCACGGTGATGAGGCCGACGCAGCGGAACGCATCGTCCACCACCAGCAGTTTCTCGATTCGGCGCTGGTGCAGCAGCCGCCGCGCCTCCTCGGTCGTCACGCCGGGGCGCACGGTGACGAGATTCTGGTGCGTCATCAGCTCGGCCACCGTCTGCGCCGGGTTTTCGGCGAAGCGGGTGTCGCGGTTGGTGAGGATGCCCACCAGCCGGCCGCCGTCCTCCACCACAGGGATACCGGAGATGCGATGGCGCGTCATCAGCGCCTGCGCGTCGGCCAGCGTCTGGCGCGGGCCGATCGTGATCGGGTTCACCACCATGCCGCTCTCGAACCGCTTGACCGCGCGCACCGCATCGGCCTGCTCGTCCACCGTCAGGTTACGGTGGAGCACGCCAAGGCCGCCCATCTGCGCCATCACGATCGCCATGTCCGCCTCGGTGACGGTATCCATCGCCGACGACAGGATCGGGATGTTTAGCGAGATCGCCTTCGTCACCAGCGTGCGGGTATCGGCCTGGCTCGGCAACACCTCCGACGCGGCGGGGCGGAGGAGAACGTCGTCGAACGTGAGGCCGAGGCTGATTTCCATGACGCTGACTTGACCCGATCTGTGGCTGGCGGAGTCGGGCTTCTATAGGAGCGGGGGCGGCGGATTGGTAGTGCGGGGTTCCGTCACCACCCGATCCCCTCCCCGACCATCCTGCGAGGCTGACCGGGCAGTCAAGATCGGCCTCGGCCTTTGCCGGAATCCTGATCGATCCAGCTTCATCCCGCCCTCGTGTCGAGCGAAGTCGGGACACGGAGCGTCACGTACGCGGCCCGCCCCCCGACTTCGCTCGGGGCATGGACGTGAAAAGCGAGTTCCCGGTCAGACCCTCGGGATGAGCGGTTTCCATCGTTTACCGCTCGCCCCGCGCGATCAGGCGCTTGGCCGCATCGACGTGCATCGTCTCGATCATCCGGTCGCGGAAGCGTTCGGCGCCGCCGGTGGCGGCCTCCACCAGCGCGCGGGCGTCCTCCAGTTCCGCGGGCGTGGGGCCGAAGGCGGTGTTGGCGGGGGCGATGTGGTTCGGGTGGATCAGCGTCTTGCCGTCGAACCCGGTCGCCCGCCCGGCACGCGCATCCTCCGCCAGACCGTCCAGATCGGCCAGCCGGTTCCACACGCCGTCCAGCGCGACGATGCCGGCGGCGCGCGCGGCCAGCACGATCGTCTGGAGCGACAGCGCCAGCGGCGCGCGGCCGGCATCGGGCGGCAGGCGCAGGGTGGCGGCCAGATCGTTCGATCCGGCGATCAGCCCGGCCACTCCGTGGGCAGCGGCGATCCCGACCGCCGCCAGCACGCCCGCCGGCGTCTCGATCATGGCGAACAGCGGCTTGCCCACCGCATCGGCCACGCGCGTTGCCTCCGCCGCGCTTTCAACCTTGGGCAGCACCACGACGGCGGCGTGGGAAGCACGCACCGCCGCCACGTCGTCGGCGTGCCACACGCTGTCCGATCCGTTGAGCCGGATCGCGGCGATGCGCGGGCCGAACCCCTCGGCCACCGCCGCCACCGCCGCCTCGCGCGCGGCCTGCTTGTCGTCCGGCTTCACCGCATCCTCCAGATCGAGGATCACCATGTCGCATGGCAGCCCCCGCGCCTTCTCGATCGCACGCGCATTGGAGGCGGGCAGGTACAGCGCGGAGCGGACGTCGGCGAAGATCGTGTTCATGGGGCATCTCCTCGGGCATCGCGATATGCTGGACGCCACGCCGGGCAAAGGGCAATGTCGCGCGAAGGCCGATGTGCGGCGGGAGAAACAGACGTGGCCACCTTCGCGATCGTCCTGCTGGTGCTTGCCGCCGCCTTCGTCTTCGCCGGCGTCACCGTGGTGCGGCAGGGCTACCGCTACACGATCGAATATTTCGGCAAGTTCGTCGCCACCGCGCAGCCGGGCTTCAACTTCTACGTCCCCTTCTTCTACCGCGTCGGAAAGAAGGTGAACATGATGGAGCAGGTGCTCGACATCCCCAGCCAGGAGATCATCACGCGCGACAACGCGATGGTGTCGGTGGACGGCGTGGTGTTCTTCCAGGTGCTCGATGCCGCCAAGGCCGCCTACGAGGTGTCCGATCTGTATCAGGCGGTGCTGGCGCTGATGACGACCAACCTGCGGACCGTGATGGGATCGATGGACCTCGACGAGACGCTGTCCAAGCGCGACGAGATCAACGCCCGCCTGCTCAACGTCGTCGATCACGCGACCGCCGCGTGGGGGGTGAAGATCACCCGCGTCGAGGTGAAGGACATCAAGCCGCCGCAGGATATCGTCAACGCCATGGGCCGGCAGATGAAGGCCGAGCGCGAGAAGCGCGCGCAGATCCTCGAGGCCGAGGGCAGCCGCGCTTCCGATATCCTGCGTGCCGAGGGCGCCAAGCAGGGCCAGATCCTGCAGGCCGAGGGCCGGCGCGAGGCCGCCTTCCGCGATGCCGAGGCGCGCGAGCGCGCGGCCGAGGCGGAGGCCAAGGCGACGCAGATGGTGTCCGATGCGATCGCCGGCGGCACCGGGCAGGCGATCAACTACTTCGTCGCGCAGAAATATGTCGATGCGATCGCGCTGTTCGCCACCTCGCCCAACGCCAAGACGATCCTGTTCCCGGTGGAGGCGACGCAGCTGATCGGCACGCTGGGCGGCATCGGCGAACTGGCCAGGGAAGCGTTCGGCAAGGACACGCCCGGCACCGGTGAGGTGCCCCCCGCCCCCCCCGCTCCTTTTGCCATCTCTACGCCCACCGGACAACTCAGGATCACGGTCGTCGGGCTTGTTTTCCATAAAAAATATAAAAAGACTCTCACAGCTTAGGATGAGCGACTACACGCATACCCAAATGATCACCACACAGCGTAGCGAAGG
>NZ_VNIM01000124.1 GCF_007785815.1 Alterirhizorhabdus solaris
CCCGTGCTGCCGCCCCCGCCCGATGCCATCGCCCGAGCGCAGGCCACCAGCGGCTGGCGGCGGCTCGACCTCGACATCCATGCCCGCCGCGCGCGCCAGCCGGGCGGGCTGCGGCTGGATCTGTCGGGCATCGCCAAGGGCCATGCGGTCGACCGGCTGGCGGCGGTCGTGGCCGGCCACGGCATCGCCCACGCGCTGGTGGAGATCGGCGGCGAGCTGGTCGGGCGCGGGGTGCGGCCCGATGGCCAGCCGTGGTGGGTGGCGGTGGAAGCGCCGCCGGGCTCCGCGCTCGCCCCCGTCCCTCTCGCCCCCATCCACGTCGCGCTGCACGGCCTGGCCATCGCGACCTCGGGCGATTACCGGCGCTACTTCGACCACGCCGGCCGCCGCTATGCCCACAGCCTCGATCCGCGCACCGGCCGCCCGGTGAAAAACGACATCGCTTCCGTCACCGTGCTGCACGCCGAGTGCATGATGGCCGACGCGCTCGCCACCGCGCTGCTGGTGATGGGCGTGGCCGGGGGGATGGCGTTCGCCGCGCGGGGCGACATCGCCGCTTTGTTCGTAACGCGCGAGGGGGACGGTTTCGCCGAGCACGTCACCCCCTCCTTCGCCGCCATGCTGGACTGAGGGACGTGCCTCCACCGCGACCCCGGCTGCGTGCTGGAGCGTACCGCGGTGCGCGCGAAGCGCCGGTAGTTGGAGCAGGAGGACATAAGGTCGGCCCCCGACCGATCATTCTGAGGGATTGAAAGTCAGCCTCGGCTTTCGTCGGAATCCTGATTGATCCCGCCGCATCCCGCCCTTGTGTCGAGCGAAGTCGAGACACGGAGCGTCACATGCGTGGCCCGCCCCTCGACTTCGCTCGGGGAGCGAAGGTTAAAACTATACTTCCGGTCAGGCTCCAAAAGTCCGCAGATCGGTTCTACGCCACCGAATTCCAAGCCGCCGCCGCAAGACGATCTCCGTACCCCGAGCGAAGTCGAGGGGCCGCCCCCGTGACGCTCGATGTCTCGACACAAGGTCCGGGAAAGGGGAGCCCGCCCTCGCCCTCAGCAGTCCGCCCAGCGGCGCAGCAAATTGTGGTACACGCCCGTCAGCCGGATGATCGCCGGATCGGCCTGACCGCGCTCCCCCGCCAGCGCCTGCACGCTGTGGTCGAGATCGTACAGGATGCGCCGCGCGTCATTGTCGCGCACCATGCTCTGCACCCAGAAGAAGGAGGCGACCCGCACGCCGCGCGCGACCGGCTGGACGCGGTGCAGGCTGGACGCCGGGTAGAGCAGGAGATGCCCGGCGGGCAGCTTCACCGCCTGCACGCCATAATGATCCTCCACCACCAGCTCGCCGCCGTCATAGCTGTCCGGCTCGGCGAGAAACAACGTGGCGGAAAGATCGCTGCGCACGCGGAAGTCGCTGCCGGCGAGGATCCGCACGGCGTTGTCGACATGCGTGTCGAACGCCTCGCCGCCGGTGTAGCGGTTGAACAACGGCGGGAACACCTTGAGCGGCAGCGCCGCCGACACGAACAGCGGCGAGCGGCCGAGCGCATCGAGGATGATCGCCCCCGCCTCCTGCGCGGCGGCGCTCCCCTGCGGTAACTGGTGGTTGCGCTTGGCCAGCGCCGACTGGTGGCCGGAGGTGACGTTGCCGTCCACCCAGTCCGCCGCGTCGATCAGCGCGCGCACCCGGGCCACGCCGGCGGCGTCCAGCACGTCGGGGATCGCCAGCATCATCGGGCGATGCCTAGCCCTGCAATACGAACGGGATCGGCACCATGCCCCGCACCTGCACCGGCTGCCCGCCCTGCACCGTGGGCGACCAGCGCCAGCGCCGCACCGCATCGAGCGCGGCCTGGTCGAGCCGGTCGAACCCGCTGCTCTGCGCGACCGAAATCGCCTCGACCCCGCCATCGAGGCCAAGCGTGAGGCGCAGCACGACCGTGCCCTGTTCCTTGTGACGACGGGATTCGATCGGATAGCGCGGCGGCTTGCCGGACACGAGCTTGGTCGAAAGATCGACCGACACCGGCGCGCTGACCGCCGCCACCCTGGGGGCGGCGGCCACGACCACCGCCTGAGGCGGCGGTGCCTCGGCCACGATGGCCACCTGCGGCGGCGGCGCGGGTGTCGCCACCAGCGGCGGCGGCGAGACGATGGTCGGCTGAGGCGGCTGCACCTGCTGCACCACCGGCTCCGGCGTGGCGGACGGCGGCGGGGGCGGCGCCGGCGGCTCGGCGATCAGGTCCACCACCAGCGGCGGCGGCGCTTTCCTGTGCAGCGGGATCACGTCCGCCTTCACCAGCCCGACCAGCAGCACCGCATGCAGCGCGAGCACGGTGCCGATCGCGGTGAAGTTGGGGCGACGCTGGTCGCCGTAGCGGACGGCAGGCGCGGGCGGCGGTACATGCGGCGGCGCATCGACTAGGGCGGGAAAGCTGGCCCGGAACCGCGCCTCGCCCCCGGTTGCGACCGTGCTGCGCCCGTACGCCACGTCCATCATCGTCCCCCCATGCTTATGTTCCGCATAATCGATTCTCTATTGCGAAGCAATCGCATGGGAAGCCGGGCCTGCCTCTCCGCCCGGATCAGAAGGTATAGAACAGGCTCAGCACGGCCGAGCGGGTCGCGCCGGGCTGTGCCCAGCTGTTGCCGGTCGCGGTGCGCACGGTGGTGACGTACTTTTCGTTGGTGAAGTTCTGCACGTTCAGCTGCGCCCGCAATGCGCTGGTGACGGGATAGGTGACCATCAGGCGATGCGTGACGTAATCGTTCACGCGGTAGGCCACGTAATTGTTGGCCGCCAGCTGCGCGAGCGTCGGCACGTTCAGCAGGAAGCTGCCCTGATAGGTCAGGCCGTAGCCCAGCTCCAATCCGAACGGCAGGCGATAGGTGGCAAAGCCGCTGCCCGAATGTTTCGGCGTGCTCTGCAGGGCCACGCCCGCCACCGGATCGGGGAAGGCCGCGCTGTTGGCGCAGGTGCCGGCACCCGGATTGGCCAGGCAGAAACGGGAGACGCCGCGCACCACCTTGCTGTCCAGATAGGTGTAGTTGGCGAAGATCGAGAACGCCTCGCCGATATTGCCGGTGGCGCTCAGCGCGATGCCGTCGACACGCGACTTGCCGTCCAGCACCTGATCGGGGATCGTCGGATCGCCCGAGACGAGGCGGTACTTGTCACGCTCGTTGCGGAACAGCGCGGCGGCGAGTTGCAGGCCGCCGTCGAACACGTCGGCCTTTGCGCCGATTTCGTAATTTTTGGCAGATTCCGGTGCGGTGTTGCAGGTGGCAAGCGCGCAGGAGCCATCGACCGACGCCTTGGACGGCGTGCGCGAATTGCCGAACGCGGCATACACGCTGACGTTCGGCATCGGCTTCACCACCGCGCCGATGCGGTAGGAGAACAGGTGATCGGTCGCGCGGAACGGACCGGTGGTGGTGGTCGGCTGGCCCAGCGTGGCGACGGCGGTGCTGAAGTTGCGCGTGACGTTCTCGCCGGAGAACCGCTCGTAGCGCATGCCGCCGTTCAATTCGAACCAGTCGGTGATCTTCACCGCATCGAACAGATAGGCGGCATAGCTGGTCTGCTCGCCATCGCTGTAGGCGCCACGGATATAGTTGATCGGCCCGGTATAGACGTTGGAGCCGTAGATCCGGGCGAGGCCGGTGGTGGCCGCCGGCCCGACGATCACGCCGTTCGGGTTGGCGATGCTGGTGAGCGGGTAATAACCGGGCGCGGCGAACGGATTGCTGCCGTCGGCGGCGCGCAGGATGTTGCCCGAATCCAGCGCATATTTCTCCCACAGCGCCGAGGCACCCAGCACAAGCGTATGCTCCGCGCCGAAGGTATTCACCACGGCGGTCAGGTCGGTCTGGTTGTAGGCGGTCTGGTTGCGGATGTGCCGGGTGGTGCCGCGCCCGCCGGTGGGCAGGTAGTAGCCCGCCGGGATCGTGAGGTTGCGCGCCGGCGCGGTGGAGATCGCCACGGTGCAGGCGCCGCCGGTGGAGGTCAGGCCGTTGTCCAGGCAGAAGGTGCCGGCGGGCTGGCTGGTGACGGTATATTGCCGGATGTTCTCGTAGCGAGTCAGGTTGCGGATGCTCACCGTGTCGCTGAACCGGTGCGCGAAGATCGCCTGCAGCGAGTTCGTCTTCGACTTCTGCGTATCGACGTTGCGGAAGCCGTAATAGCCCTCGCGGTTGATGTCCGGGATCACGCCGCCCAGCGTCGCGAAATAGGGGATGCCGTATTGCGGCAGGCTCTCGTCGTCGAGATGCTCGTACTGGAAGGTCAGGCTGGTCGGCCCGTCGATGCCGATCCTGATCGCCGGCGCCACGCCCCAGCGTTTGTTATTCTCCACCTGCCGGCCTGGGATGTCGTTCTCGTGATAGACCGCGTTCAGGCGGACCGCGATCAGCTCGTTGAGGCGGACGTTCGAGTCCACCGTCGCGCGATAATAATTGTCGGTGCCGATGCCGGCGTTCAGCACGGTGGTGTTCTCGGCGGTGGGCCGCTTGGTGACGAGGTTGATCGTGCCGCCGACCGAGCCGCCGCCGTTGACGACCGAGTTGGCGCCGTTGGTGACCTCGATCTGTTCGATATTATACGTCTCGTTGCGGCTCAGCACCGCGCCGCTGCGGACGCCGTCCACGGTGATGTCGTTGTTGGCGCTGTAGCCGCGAAGGTTGATCCGGTCGCCGTAGCCGAAACCGCCCTCGCCCGCGCCGAAGGTGATGCCCGGCACGGTGCCGAGCACCTCGCGCAGGGTGAGCAGGTTCTGCTGGCGGATGGTCTGCGCGCCGATAACGGTGATCGTCTGCGGCAGATCGAGCAGGGGGCGGGTGTATTTCGGGTTCTCGGCCCGCTCCACCTTCACGCGATCCTCGATGACGGTGTCGGTCACCGTCATGCCGCCGAGCACGGCCGACTTTTCCTCCACCGGCCGTGCGGCCTGGGCGTGGGCAGGCGTGGCACTGGCGATGAACCCGACACATGAAAGCGCAAGCAGGCTGGTCGCGCCGCGAGGCGCGTTCTCGTGATCTGACATGAATTTTCCCCCGTCGATCAGCCGTCGGGCGATCGTTACGGGTCAGTTATTGCGAACGTATCGCAGAGTCAATGCGAGTCATTATCACAAAATATGAACGTCACCGGGGTCGAGTACGAGAAAACAGCCATACGCGGACGGCGCTGGCGAGATTGGCGGGGGGAGGAACGGCGATACGCTCGGCGGCGATCCGCGCCACCAGCGCGGTGATCGGCAGTCCGTCCTCGGACGCGGCAGCAGCGAGCGCATCCCAGAAGATCGGTTCGAGGCTGATCGAGGTGGCGTGGCCCGCCACCATCACGGAACGCTTTACCGGCCCTGCCACAGGATCGACAGGGCCGGTCGGCAGCGCCGCGCGATCAGTACATGTGCTGCCCGCCGTTGATCGACAGCGTCGATCCGGTGATGAACGCCCCGTTCTCGGAGCAGAGGAACGTCACCGCGCGGGCGATCTCGCTGGCCTGGCCGAGCCGGCCGACCGGAATCTTGGCGACGATCTTGGAAAGCCCCTCGGCCGGCACCGCCGCCACCATGTCGGTGTCGATGTAGCCGGGGGCGATCGCGTTGACGGTCACGCCCTTGCGCGCGCCCTCCTGCGCCAGCGCCTTGGTGAAGCCGTGGATGCCGGACTTGGCGGCGGCGTAGTTCACCTGGCCATATTGCCCCGCCTGCCCGTTGACCGAGCCGACGTTGACGATCCGCCCCCAGCCCCGCTGCATCATGCCGGCGAAGGTGGGCTTGGCCATGTTGAAGCAGCCGCCCAGATTGGTGTCGATCACGGCCTTCCAGTCGTCGTAGCTCATCTTGGCGAGCACGCCGTCGCGGGTGATGCCGGCATTGTTGACGACGATGTCGACCGGGCCGAGCGCCTCCTCGACTTCCTTGACGCCGGCGGCGCAGGCTTCCGGGTCGCTCACGTCCCAACGGAAGGCGGCGATACCGGTGCGATCGGTGAATTCCTTCGCCCGTTCCTGATTGCCCGCATAGTTGGCGGCGACAGTGACGCCGGTTTCGCGAAGTGCAAGGCTGATAGCCTCGCCGATGCCACGCGTTCCCCCAGTAACGATCGCTACACGCGCCATTATCTCTCTCCGTCTCTTACTCGTTAACGACTATGGTAACCAGCCTTCGAGCTGTCGCGCAAGAACAATACGCAGCATTTCGATGCCATCGGGACTGTCGTTCAGACAAGGCAGGTAGGCGAAGTCACTTCCTCCGGCGTGGAGGAAAGTTTCCCGCCCCCTGATCGCCACTTCCTCCAGCGTCTCAAGGCAATCGGCGGAGAAACCGGGGGCCACCACCGCCACCCGGCGCACGCCCTCGCCCGGCAGCGCGGCCAGCGTCGCATCGGTCGCCGGGCCGAGCCACTTGGCCGCCCCGAAACGGGACTGGAAGGCGATCCGCAGATCGCGCCCCAGCGCATCGCGCAGCAGCCGCGCCGTCTTCTGGCAGTGACAATGGTACGGATCGCCCTGCTCCAGCGTCCGCTGCGGCATCCCGTGGAAACTCGCCAGGATCACGTCCGGTGTGAAGTCCAGCGCCGCCAGCCCCGTCTCGATCGAGGCCGCCAGCGCGGCGATATAGGCCGGGTCGTCGTGATAGGGGGGCAGCGTGCGGATGGCCGGCTGCCAGCGCATCCTGGCCAGCGCGGCGAACACGGCATCGTTGGCGGTGGCGGTCGTCGCCGCGCAATATTGCGGGTAGAGCGGCGCGATCAGGATGCGGTCGCACCCCTTCTCGCGCAACGCCGCGATCCGCTCCGCAATGGCGGGTTTGCCGTAGCGCATCGCATGGTCGACGATCCCCCCCGGCGGGAAGAGCGGCGCCAGCGCCAGCGCCTGCGCGCGCGTGATCGCGGCGAGCGGCGAGCCGTCCTCGCGCCATACCTGGCTGTAGGCGTGGGCCGACTTGCGCGGCCGCGTCGTCAGCACCGCGCCGCGCAGGATCGGCTGCCACAGGATCGGCGGCAGTTCCACCACCCGCCGGTCGGAGAGGAACTCCGCCAGATAGCGACGCACCGCCGAGGGGGTCGGCGCATCCGGCGTGCCGAGGTTGACGACGAGCACGCCGATGGCGGGAACGGGAACGGCGGGGTGGTCGGCGGGGATCAAGCGGGCGGCCTTTTCGACGTATCGGCGCGACACGGCCGGCGAGCCACCGTTCTAGCGACCGCCGGGGGTGAGGGGAAGCGTGCGCAGCCGCCGGCCGGTGGCGGCGAACAGCGCGTTCGCGATGGCGGGCGCCACCGGCGGCACCGCGATCTCCCCCACCCCGCCGGGGGCGGCGTTGCTGCGCACCAGCTCGATGCGGATCTCCGGCGTGTCGGCCAGGCGCGGCAGGCCCAGCGCATCGAAATTGCGCGCGTCCGCCCGCCCCGCGGTAAAGCCGGTCGTCGCGCCCAGCGTGGCGGCGATGCCCCACATGATCCCGCCCTCGATCTGCTGGCGCACGATGTCGGGATTGATGATCCGCCCGCAATCCACCACCGCGACGACGCGGCTCACCACGATCCGCTGCCCCTCGCCCACATGCGCCTCGGCCAGCATGGCGACATGGCTGCCGAAGCTGGAATGGCAGGCGACACCCTGACCGCTGCCGGCCACCCCGCCGTCCCATCCACCGAGCGCGGTGGCGGTGACGAGGCAATGCGCCAGCCGGGGGTTGCCGGCCAGCAGCGGGATGCGGAACGAGAGCGGCTCGATGCCCGCCAGCCGCGCCAGCTCGTCCACGAAGCATTCGGTGAAGAAGGCGGTGTAGCTGTGCGCCACTGCGCGCCAGATGCCGGTGGGCACGCCGATGTCGGCGGGGAAATGATCCACCGCCAGCGCGTCCACCGCATAGGGCGGTACCGCACCTTCCACCGCCGCCGCCTCGGCCGAATTGCCGCCGCCCGCGCCGGGCATCAGCCGGCCCATCATCGAGGCCATCGTGGCGGGCGCCGCGATCTCCGCCTGCCACCCGCGGATGCGGCCGCCGCGCCCCAGCGCCGCCGTCATCCGCGCACGGGCGGGCGGGCGCATCCGGTCCATCATGGTCTCTTCCGCGCGCGACCAGGTGACCTGCACCGGCCGCTTCATCGCCTGCGCGCACAGCGCCGCCTGGATTCCTGCGTCATGCTCGATCTTGCGACCGAAGCCGCCGCCGACGAGCATCGGATACACCGTCACCCGATCCCCGGCGAAGCCGATCGCCTTCGCCACCGCCGCGCGGGCGATGCCGGGCGCCTGCGTCGGCATCCACAGCTCCAGCCGGTCGCCGGTGATGCGCGCGGTGGCGGTCAGCGGCTCGATCGCGGCGTGAACGGCGAAGGGCACGGCATAGTCGACCTTCAGCCGGTTGCCGCCCGCCGCGAACGCCGCCTCCAGATCGCCGGTCGAGGCGAAGCGCCGCCCCTCGCCCTTCGCCATCGCCCCCGCCAGCGCCGCCTCGATCGAGGCGCTGTCCGGCACATTTTCCCCCGGGGTGAAGCGGGGGGCCATCGCATCGGCGGCGCGGTCCGCCGCCCACCAGTTCGCCGCCACCGCCGCCACCCAGCCCGGCTGCTCGACCAGCCCGATCAGGCCCGGCACCTTTTCCGCCGCCGCCCGGTCGAACCCCTGCACCGCACCGCTGCCGATCGGCCCGTGCCGCACCGAGGCATAGACCAGATCGGGCACCCGCACGTCGGCGGCATAGCGCGCCGTGCCGTCCACCTTGGCCGGCAGGTCGAGCCGGGGCATCGACCGCCCGACGATCCCGCCCGCCCCCACGGCGCGCAGCGGCGCGACGTCGGGCGGGCTGAACCCCGCCGCCTCGGCCGCCAGATCGGCGAAACGCAGCCGGTCGGCGCCGCGCGTGACGAAACCCTCGGCCGTATCGCACGCCCGCCAGTCCGCCTCCCAGCGCGCGCCCGCCGCCATGCACAGCAGCGCCCGCGCCATCGCCCCCGCTTCGCGAAAGCGCGGCTCGAACCCCCGGATCGAGGAGGAGCCGCCCGTCAGCATCAGCGCGTTGCGCGTGGCATAGGTGCGCGCCGCCCAGCCGCCTACGCCCTTCAGCAACGCGGGCAGCGACTCCTCGGCGCCCTCGCCGATCAGCAGCGTGTTGGCGTAGAGCGGACTGATCGGCGCCGGCTCCACCGAAACAGTCCGCCAGTCCGCCCCCAGTTCGTCGGCGAGGATCTGCGGCAGCGCGGTCCATACCCCCTGCCCCATCTCGGCCTGCGGCACGACGACCGCGACATGCCCGTCGGTGCCGATCTTGAGGAACGCGTTGAGGATCGTCTCCCCCGGCGCGGCGACGAGATTGGGCCGGTACGTGCGCGGCCACAGCCCCCACGCCAGCACCAGCCCCGCGCCGGCACCGCCGCCGATCAGCAGGTTCCTGCGGGTTACGGGCATGGGAGGCGGCTCGGGATGGTCATGGGTGTGGGATAGGGGCGGAGCGGGTGAAGCACCAGCCGCGCCATCATGACAGGCCTAGCCTCGACGCTTCGTCCGACGCCGAACGACGTGAGGTGGTGGTTAGCAGACCTTGCCTGATGCCATGCGGCGAGTACCATGAAGAAATGCGCCTGTTCCATCATTCCTACGCTGCTCTACTTGCTCTTGGAGCATGCTCGGGCGGCGATGCATCGATGAACTGCCGTCTCCCCGATCCCACTTGGAGAGCTGCTCCACTAGATACTCTTGCTGCCGCACATCGGGCTTGGAACACCGTGACAATCGAGAAGAGTAGAGGCTTGCAGTTCAACGGCACACCCGTCTCGGAGCCGACTCTCCTAGAGTATCTCAAGTTAATTCGTCAGATGAGTCCGCAGCCGGTAACGATATACAAGCCTGCGGCTGATGCACCGTGCTCAGAGGTTGCGGAAGTCAGATCGCTAATTTCCCGCGTGTTGCAGTGTTCAGAAGATGGCGACTGTGGAGAAGGGGGCGCTTGGACAGAGCGACCTTTAAGTGGCGACCCCGGACCCTAACTCAATGTCCGCTGTTGGGCGTTTCCTGCCCGGCAGCTTGCAGGATCGGTTGACCGACCGAACAGCCCAAGATGGTGGCGAGCGGAGGGACGATTAGAAGCGTGGCGTGTGACGCAGCCCAGTCCAAGTGCCTCCACAGTGCCAAAGGTCCAAACTACCCGTGCTAACGACGTAAGTTGCAGCGGCTTGAAAGCGATCGCGTTCGTCAAGGGAGAAGGAGCGGGGTGGTAAAATAATAAACCTACCACCGGGGAGCCCGTCGAAGTCAGCTTGCTCTACCTCCACGTCGATCCTGTTAGAGTCAATTTTCCACCCGCGCTGCGCGAACGAATACGTCCGCCGCATCGAGGCGATGTGTTTCAAGCATGGGTCTAAAGCGAGCTGCCGCTCGATCAGATCGACCGTTCGATCGCTCGGTGTGCCCGCAGGACAACCAGCCATGAAGAGCAGCGATGGCAGGAGCGCGTAGCCGGATCGGATCATGCGCCTATGCTACGCGCCCTGCGAACGGCGGCAAGTAGGCGAAACCCGCCCCCCAATCGCCCCTCACGCCCCATACA
>NZ_VNIM01000125.1 GCF_007785815.1 Alterirhizorhabdus solaris
CCGCTTCACCCCCGTCACGCCGATCAAGCGGCCCGAGCCGGTGCGCCCCGCGCGCGGCAAGGGCGTGGATGATCGTCGCCAGTCGGGCAAGCTCACCGTCACCAAGGCACTCGACACCGAGGGCGACAGCGCCCGCGCACGGTCGCTCGCCGCGCTCAAGCGCAGCCGGGAGAAGGGCAAACGCGGCCAGTCGAGCGGCCCGTCCGCCAAGCAGGTGCGTGACGTGGTGGTGCCGGAGACGATCACCGTCGCCGAGCTGGCCAACCGCATGGCCGAGCGCGGCGCCGATCTGGTGAAGGCGCTGTTCAAGATGGGCATGCCCGTCACCGTCAACCAGTCGATCGATCAGGATACGGCCGAACTGCTCGTTACCGAGTTCGGCCATAACCTGAAGCGCGTGTCCGATGCCGACGTCGAGATCGATACCGATGGCGATATCGATGCCGACGAGACGATGGCGACGCGTCCCCCGGTCGTGACGATCATGGGCCATGTCGATCACGGCAAGACCAGCCTGCTCGATGCGCTGCGCGGCACCAACGTGGTGTCGGGCGAGGCCGGTGGCATCACCCAGCATATCGGCGCCTATCAGGTGACGATGGCGGACTCATCGAAGATCACCTTCCTCGATACGCCCGGCCATGAGGCGTTCAGCGAGATGCGCGGGCGCGGTGCCAACGTGACCGACATCGTCGTGATCGTGGTGGCCGGCGACGATGGCCTGCGGCCGCAGACGATCGAGGCGATCAGCCACACCAAGGCGGCCGGCGTGCCGATGATCATCGCGATCAACAAGATGGACAAGCCGGGCAGCAATGCCCAGCGCGTCCGCGAGGCGCTGCTGCAGTATGACGTCCAGGTGGAGAGCATGGGCGGTGAAGTGCAGGACGTCGAGGTTTCCGCGCTGACCAAGATGGGGCTGGACGACCTGATCGAGAAGATCCAGCTCCAGGCCGAACTACTCGAACTGCGCGCCAACCCGGATCGCGCCGCCGAAGGCACGGTGATCGAGGCGAAGCTCGACAAGGGCCGCGGCCCGGT
This sequence comes from Alterirhizorhabdus solaris, assembly GCF_007785815.1. Lineage (GTDB taxonomy): Bacteria > Pseudomonadota > Alphaproteobacteria > Sphingomonadales > Sphingomonadaceae > Alterirhizorhabdus > Alterirhizorhabdus solaris. Next base: position 1,042 of record NZ_VNIM01000125.1, read on the forward strand.
CGCGACGATCCTCGTCGGGCGTGGCACGCTGCGCGTGGGCGACATCTTCGTCGTCGGCGCCGAAAGCGGCAAGGTGCGCGCGCTGGTGGACGACAAGGGCAAGCAGGTGAAATCGGCCGGTCCGTCCGTGCCGGTCGAGGTGCTCGGCCTGTCCGGCGTGCCGTCGGCGGGCGATCCGCTGTCGGTGGTGGAGAATGAGGCACGCGCCCGCGAGGTCGCCGCCTATCGCGCCGGCCTGATCCAGACCAAGCGCACCACCACCGTCCCCGCCAGCCTGGAGTCGATGTTCTCCGCGCTGAAGGAGAAGCAGGCGATCGAATATCCGCTGGTGGTGAAGGCCGACACGCAAGGGTCGGTCGAGGCGATCGTCAACTCGCTGAACAAGATCAGCACGGCCGATATTCGCGCCCGTATCCTGCATTACGGCGTGGGTGGCATCACCGAGAGCGATGTGACGCTGGCCGCCGCCAGCCGCGCGCCGATCATCGGCTTCAACGTGCGCGCCAATGCCAAGGCGCGCGAGTTCGCCACCCGCGACGGGGTCGCGCTGAAATATTACGACGTGATCTACGCGCTGCTGGACGAGATTCGCGCCGGCATGGCGGGGACACTGGGGCCGGAGTATCTGGAGCATGTCGTCGGCCGCGCCGAAGTCCGCGAGGTCTTCTCGGCGGGCAAGCACGGCAAGGCGGCGGGTCTGCTCGTGGTGGATGGTTACATCCGCCAGAAGCTGCGTGCCCGCGTGCTGCGCGACGACGTGATCGTGTACAACGGCTCGATCGCCTCGCTGCGGCGCTTCAAGGACGATGTGCCGGAAGTGCGCGCTGGGCTGGAGTGCGGCATTACCATCGAGGGATCGATCGACATCAAGCCGGGCGACATCGTCGAGACGTTCGAGGTCGAGGAGCGGGAGCGCACGCTTTAAGCCACGCGTTCCATCAAGCCGTTTGACCGTTCCCTATTTGTTCCTATACACTTCCTAGCGGCGCCCAACCGGGGCGCCGTTGGGAGGTGGTTCGTATAAGCATCGCGGAGACTGTGGCATTGGTTCTCGGCGTGGCGACTTTCATCGTCGCGATGCTCGGCCTGGTGGTGAAGATCATCGAGTTGAGCCGCCGTTAAGCCAGTGCGGGGTCCGGCGCGGGAACGCCGGCCCCCGCAAATGATCCGAGCCCGGATGCGGGAACATCCGGGCTCGGAGAATGATCGTACAGCATCGATCGACTGTGGCCCTCCCGATATACGACCGAAAGCCCAACGAGACAATATGCGCCGCAACGAGACCCCCGAAGGCCAGTCGATCCGCGTGCTGCGGGTGGGCGAACAGGTGCGCCACGCCCTGTCGGACGTGTTGATGCGCGGCGACGTACACGATGCGACGCTGGCCGCCACGATGGTGTCGATCACCGAGGTGCGGATGTCGCCCGACCTGCGCCACGCCACCGCCTTCGTGAAGGCGTTGGGCACCGCGGACGAGGCGGTCGTTCTCAAGGCGTTGCGGACCAATACGGCTTATCTACAGAGCGAGGTCGCCCGCCGGGTAAACAGCCGCTTCGCCGCCAAGCTGCGCTTCCAGCCGGACGAGAGCTTCGACGAAGGTGGCAAGATCGATCAGTTGCTGCGCGATCCCAAGGTGGCGCGCGACCTGATCGAGCCGGACGAGCCGACGCCCGATGCCTGACACCGCCCGCCCGGGCGCCCGCGCCGACCGGCTGACGGCGCCTCTGGCCGACGGGGTGGCGCATCTGGAGCCGCTTGGTGAAAGCCACCGCGAGCCGCTGCGCGCCGCCTGTGCCGCAGACCCGGCGATCTGGGATATCTATCCGGTCAGCTATGCCGGCGCCGGCTTCGACCCCGCCTTCGACGCGCTGACCGATACCGCCGGGCGGGTGCCGTTCGCCGCCCTTGCCGGTGGCGTGCTGGTGGGGATGACCGGCTATCTCAACATTGCCGGGAAGCACCGCGTGCTGGAGATCGGCGGCACCTATCTCGCGCCGGCCGCGCGTGGATCGGGCCTCAACCGGCGGTTCAAGCAGCTGCTGATCGATCACGCCTTCGCCTGCGGCTTCCACCGTATCGAGTTCCGCATCGATGCCCGCAACGCGCGCAGCCAGGCGGCGGTGGAAAAGCTCGGCGCGCGCCGCGAGGGCGTGCTGCGCGATCACATGATTACCTGGACCGGCCATGTCCGCGACACCGTGGTCTTCGCGATCCTGCAACGCGAATGGGCGGCGCGCTGATGCTGCACGGCTGGATCATCATCGACAAGCCGGTCGGCCCCGGATCCACGCAGGTCGTCTCGGCGGTGAAGCGGGCGATGCGCGCGGGCGGCTACGACAAGGTGAAGGTGGGCCACGGCGGCACGCTCGATCCGCTGGCCTCCGGCGTGCTGCCGGTGGCGCTGGGCGAGGCGACCAAGCTGTCGGGCCGGATGCTCGATGCCGACAAGGGCTATGACTTCACCATCGCGTTCGGCGAGCAGACCGACACGCTCGACCGCGAGGGGCCGGTGATCGCCACCTCCCCGGTGCGGCCGACGCTGGCGCAGATCGCGGCGGTGCTGCCCGCCTTCACCGGCGCGATCGAACAGGTGCCGCCGGTCTATTCCGCGCTGAAGGTGGACGGCAAACGCGCCTACGATCGCGCCCGCGCCGGCGAGGACGTGGCGATGAAGACGCGCGCGGTGACGATCCACGCGCTCGGCGCTGCCCCCCGTGTGGGCGGAGACGACGCGGCCGGTGGCGAGCCGCTGGACTCGATCACGCTGTCCACCCGCGTCTCCAAGGGTACCTACATCCGCAGCCTCGCGCGGGACATCGCGCTGGCGCTCGGCACGGTCGGGCATGTGGCCATGCTGCGGCGGACGAAGGCAGGGCCGTTCGGCCTCGCCGGGGCGATTACGCTGGACAATCTGGCCGAAATGGGCGATGCGCGCCGCCTTGAAGACATACTCTTGCCGTTGACGGCGGGACTGGACGACATCCCGGCCCTCCCCGTCACCCCCGATCAGGCAAGGGCGCTCCGCGAGGGGCGCATCGTGATCGGGAACGCCGCAGCATCGGGGCTCCACATGGCGATCGACGGACAGGATCCGGTCGCGCTGGTGGATATCTCCGGGCCCGAAATACGGGTGGTGCGCGGTTTCAACCTACGGATGTCGAAGGAAGACTGAATGACGATCACCGCAGAGCGCAAGACCGACCTCATCAAGGAGCATGGCCGCACCGAAGGCGACACCGGCTCCCCCGAAGTCCAGGTCGCGATCCTGACCGAGCGCATCACCAACCTGACCGAGCATTTCAAGGGCCACGCCAAGGACAACCATTCGCGCCGCGGCCTGCTGATGATGGTCAACAACCGTCGGAGCCTGCTGGACTATCTGAAGAAGAAGGACAGCGGCCGCTATCAGGCACTGATCGCGAAGCTGGGGCTTCGCAAGTAATCCGGACGGCCCCCGATTTCGGGGGCCGCTTCGTTTCCGGGCCAGCGCGGGTGCGCGGTCCGGCACTGCCCGCATCGCGGCACGAGGCTGCGATCCGGTTCCCGGGCGTCTTGCCCGGATTGGCGCTGATGCAGCGCCACACAGGCCCCGGTGGCATACGGCCATCGGAGAGAAGGAAACCACATGTTCGATATCAAGAAGCAGGAAATCCAGTGGGGCGGCAAGACGCTGACGCTGGAAACGGGCCGTGTTGCCCGCCAGGCCGACGGCGCGGTGATCGCGACGCTCGGCGAGACGATGGTGCTGTGCGCCGTCACCGCCGCCAAGTCGGTCAAGGACGGGCAGGATTTCTTCCCGCTCACCGTCCACTATCAGGAAAAATATTCGGCGGCCGGCCGCATTCCCGGTGGCTTCTTCAAGCGTGAGCGTGGCGCCACCGAGAAGGAGACGCTGACCAGCCGCCTGATCGATCGCCCGCTGCGTCCGCTGTTCCCGGAAGGGTTCTACAACGAGATCAACGTGATCTGCCAGGTTCTCAGCTACGACGGCGAGAACGAGCCGGACATCCTCGCGATGATCGCGGCGTCGGCGGCGCTCACCATCTCGGGTGTGCCGTTCATGGGGCCGATCGGCGGCGCCCGCGTCGGTTACATCGACGGTGAGTATATCCTCAACCCGACGCTGGACCAGATCAAGGAAGGCGAACTCGACCTCGTCGTCGCCGGCACCACCGATGCGGTGATGATGGTGGAATCCGAAGCCAAGGAGCTTTCGGAAGAGATCATGCTCGGCGCCGTGATGTTCGCGCATCGCGCATCGGCCGAAGTGGTCGAGGGCATCATTGGCCTGGCCGAGAAGGCCGCCAAGGATCCGTGGGAACTGCCCAAGCTCGACGACGGCGGCGACCTGAAGAAGAAGGTCAAGAAGCTGATCGGCGACGGCCTGACCAAGGCCTACAAGAACACCGGCAAGGCCGACCGCGTCGCCGCGATCGCCGAGGCGAAGAAGGCGATGCACGAGCATTTCGCCGATGCGGACGCCGAGACCCGGCTGAAGGCCGCCAAGCTCGGCAAGAAGCTGGAAGCCGACATCGTCCGCACCGCCATCCTGAAGGAAGGCCGCCGCATCGACGGCCGCGACACGAAGACGGTTCGCCCGATCGAGTCGATGGTCCACTTCCTGCCGCGCGCGCACGGTTCGGCGCTGTTTACCCGCGGCGAGACGCAGGCGATCGTCAGCACCACGCTCGGCACGCGCGACGCGGAGCAGATGATCGACGGGCTGAACGGCCTGAACTACGAGAACTTCATGCTGCACTACAACTTCCCGCCCTATTCGGTCGGTGAAGTCGGCCGCTTCGGCGCGCCGGGCCGTCGCGAAGTCGGCCACGGCAAGCTGGCATGGCGGGCGCTGCATCCGGTGCTGCCCACCAAGGAGGAGTTCCCGTACACGATCCGCGTCCTGTCCGACATCACCGAGAGCAACGGCTCGTCGTCGATGGCGACGGTGTGCGGCGGGTCGCTGGCGATGATGGATGCCGGCGTGCCGCTGAAGCGCCCGGTATCCGGCATCGCGATGGGCCTGATCCTCGAGGGCAAGGAGTTCGCCGTGATCTCCGACATCCTCGGCGACGAGGACCACCTCGGCGACATGGACTTCAAGGTAGCCGGCACCAGCGAGGGCATCACCAGCCTTCAGATGGACATCAAGGTCGCCGGCATCACCGAGGAGATCATGAAGGTCGCGCTCGCGCAGGCGAACGAGGGCCGTGCCCACATCCTCGGCGAGATGGCCAAGGCGCTCGACACCACCCGTTCGGAACTCTCCGCCCACGCGCCGCGCATCGAGACGCTGCAGGTGCCCAAGGAGAAGATCCGCGACGTGATCGGCACCGGCGGCAAGGTGATCCGCGAGATCGTGGCCACCACCGGCGCCAAGGTGGACATCGAGGACGACGGTACCGTCAAGATCAGCTCGTCCGACCCCGAGAAGATCGAGGCCGCGCGCAAGTGGATCGTCGGTCTCACGCAGGAGGCCGAGGTCGGCAAGGTGTATGACGGCAAGGTCGTCAACCTCGTCGATTTCGGTGCGTTCGTGAACTTCATGGGCGGCAAGGACGGTCTCGTCCACGTCTCGGAGATCAAGAACGAGCGCGTCGCCAAGGTGTCCGACGTCCTGTCCGAAGGGCAGGAAGTGAAGGTCAAGGTCCTGGAGATCGACCAGCGCGGCAAGGTTCGCCTGTCGATGCGCGTCGTCGATCAGGAGACCGGCGCTGAGCTGGAGGACAGCCGTCCCCCGCGTGAAGGTGGCGACCGCCCAGATCGTGCCCCGCGCAGCGATCGCGGTCCGCGTCGTGACGGCGGCGACCGTGCCCCGCGTCGCGAAGGCGGCGACCGCCCCGATCGTGGCCCGCGTCGTGAAGGCGGCGGTGATCGCCCCGATCGCGGCCCGCGCCGCGAGCGCAGCGAAGGCGGCAACGACGACGGCCCCGCGCCCGAGTTCGCGCCCGCGTTCCTGACGCGCAACGACGACTGATCCTCGACTTCATAGTCGAACGGAAAGGGGGGCTTCGGCCCCCTTTTTTGTCACAGGCGCTCGGGCGTTCGCCTTCTCGGGGGCGGACCGGGATGCCCCTTGGCTGCAATGCTCTATCCGCACGGCCCACGGGGCTCAGACATGAAAAAGGGGCCTCGCGGCCCCTTTTCCGTCGCCGTTCCGGGAGAAGGGCTGCCCCCTCCCCCGAAGACGATCACATCGCGTTGACGGTCGCGGAATTGACCGCTGCCGCGTTCACGTCCGCATCGTCGATCGCGTCGGACTTGCGGTCGCCCTCGTCGCGCAGCGCGTCGGCACGGTTTTCGAGTGCGTCCGAAGTCGCCTCGTTGGCGGTGTTGTCGGCAGCGGCGTCGAGTGCGTCGGCCTGATTGTCATAGGCCTGCTCGACGTTCGAGCCGAGCGAGTCGTCACCCTTGCCGCCGCATGCGGCGAGACCGACGAAGGCCGCGACCACGGCAATTTTGTACATGCGGTTCATGCGAGATACCCCTGCTTCCATCCGTGTCCCACATGCGGGCGCGGCTGTGGGGAGTGAAAGCCACCCACCCCCCTGCCGGTTCCGCCAAATGCGACGAAGCGAGCCGACGGCAACCGTGATGCGAAGATTATCGCGACCCGGGCTTGTCTTCCGGCGCATCGCCCGCCGCCCGCAGCGCCGCCTCGTGGCCGGCGACATCGGCCGGCCCCTCCGGATGCGGAGCCTGCGTATCGATCGGACTGTTGGGCGTAGCACCCGATATGCTGCGGCCGGACTGGTCGAGCGGATCGGCGGCGGCGGAAGCGCCACCCAGGCCGCCACCACCCGGTCGCACCGGACGGGCGGTATCGCTCACCACCTTGGCCGCGGTATCGTCGGGCTTCGCGTCCTGCCCGATCCCGGGGTCGTCATGTTCCGCCATCGTCGCCTCCATCATGAGTGATGGCGAGGAAACGCGCAGTCGAGACGATGGCCTCAACGGCCTTGCGGCCCGGCGACGGAGCGTGCGGAAAATGCGAAGTGGGGAGCTTCTGTTGCTCGGTGCCCCCCGTACCGCCGGTGTCCGATTCTGTTGCCCGGTTCGGCCCGAACCGCGCTTAAGCCTTGTAACCTACTCCCCGAAGGGCGTCAGTTACGCAGCAATCGCGAGTGCTTCGTTATCGTTAGCACTTGTGGTTTTGATCGGTTTTACGGCTCAATCAGGCCGGGCAAAGACATCGCCTTTGAACACACGTCGATCCTGGTTCGGCCCCGTCATAAACCTCGTTGCCGAGGCTTGTGGTGGAGCCGCCGGGTACTGCCCCCGGGTCCGCTGCGTCTATTATGCGACATGATTTATCACCATAGCCGGGCGAACCCGGCACCGAACGATATAGACCCGGTGCCGGCGTTTGGAAAGCCCCGCCGCTACGGGCGTCGCGCGCGCAGTTCGTCGCGGATCTCGCGCAGCAGCACCACATCGGCGGCGTCGGGTGCGGGTGCCGTCTCCACCTTGGCGCGATCCCGCTCGGTCAGCCGGTTCACGGCGCGCACCAGCAGGAAGATGATGAAGGCCACGATCAGGAAATTGACCGCGATCGTGATGAACTGACCGTAGCCGAGCAGCGGCACGCCGGCCTTCTTCAGGTCGGCATAATTATTGATCGAGCCGACATAGCCTGCCGGCACATCGCCCATCCGTACGAAGTAGTTCGAGAAATCCAGCCCGCCGGTGATCTTGCCGATCACAGGCATGATGATGTCGTCGGTCAGCGAGGTGACGATCCGCCCGAATGCGGCGCCGATGATGACCGCTACCGCCAAATCGAGCACGTTGCCGCGCGCGATGAATGCCTTGAACTCGCCGAGCATGGCCGTCTCCCTGTTGATGTTGCCGGTGTCGCCTGGCGGCGCGGGGATTTCAACCCGGCGATTGCCGCCCGTCGCGCGCTCGTTTATCTGTCGGGCCTGTCACCACCACGGGGCCTGCCCAGCTATGACGATGTCGCGCCGCCTTACTCTCGCGCTCTCCGCGCCGATCGCCGCGCTCACGCTGTCGGCCTGTGGCCTGAACAGCGTGCCCGAGGCGCAGGAAGCGGCCAAGGCGCGCTGGGCGGACGTTCAGAACGAATATCAGCGCCGGGCGGACCTGATCCCCAACCTCGTTTCCACCGTGAAGGCGGCCGGCGCGCAGGAGCAGGGCACGCTGACCAAGGTGACCGAGGCACGCGCCCGCGCCACCTCGATCAACATCACCACCGACGACCTGAGCAACCCGGAGGAGTTCAAGAAATTCCAGGATGCCCAGAACCAGCTGACCCAGGCGATGGGCCAGCTGCGCACCGTGGTGGAGGCCTATCCGCAGTTGCAGACCAACCAGAACTTCATCGGCCTGCAAGGGCAGCTGGAGGGCACCGAGAACCGCATCGGCATCGCCCGGCGGGATTACAACGCGGCGGTGCAGGCTTATAACACCCGCATCCGCACCTTCCCCGATGCGATCGGCGCCAAGATCTTCCACGGCGCCAAGCCGATGATCCCGTTCGAAGCGGTGTCCGCCAACGCGCAGGTCGCGCCGACGGTCAATTTCTGAGGCGAGGCGGGTGATCGCCCGCCCCGTTCGTGCCCTGTTGCTGCTGCTGGCGTTGCTGCTGGCGGGGCCGGCATGGGCGCAGACCTTCCCCAAGTTCACCGGCTTCGTGGTGGATGGCGCCGACGTGCTGCCGCCTGCGCAGGAAGCGGCCCTCACCGCGAAACTCGACGCGTTGCAGAAAGCGACCGGGCGCCAGCTCGTCGTCGCCACCGTCCCCGGCCTGCAGGGCTATACGATCGAGGACTACGGCTACCGGCTGGGCCGCGCGTGGCGCGTCGGGCTGAAAGGCCTCGACAACGGCGCGATCCTGCTGGTCGCGCCCGTCGAGCGCAAGGTGCGGGTGGAGGTGGGCTATGGCCTCACCCCGGTGCTGACCGATGTCTACTCCACGCTGCTGATCCAGAACCGCATCCTCCCCGCGTTCAAGGCGGGGGATCTGCCCGGCGGCATCGCGGCCGGCGCCGATGCGCTGATCGAGCAACTCAGCCTGCCCGATCCCGAGGCCAAGGCGCGGCTGGACGCCGCGGTCGCCGAACATGACGCGGCGCGCGAGGGCGGCGGCGGCTTCCCGCTCGGTCTGATCTTCTGGGGCATCGTCGCGGCGTTCGTGATCCTTTCGATGCTGCGCAGCGGCGGGGGTGGCGGCGGCGGCGGCGGCCGGCGTTTCCGGGGTGGTCGCGGCGTGGCGCCGGTGATCCTGGGGGGGCCGGGGCTCGGCGGCGGTGGTTTCGGGGGCGGCGGGGGTTCGGCCGGCGGTTGTGGGGGGCGGGTGGGCGCGGGGGTCGGGGGGGGCGGGTGTAGGTCGGTTGTGGGG
>NZ_VNIM01000126.1 GCF_007785815.1 Alterirhizorhabdus solaris
CCCGCGTCGCCTGCGACGGCGCCAGCGACATTCCCGGCGGCGCCGCCCTCGGCCACCCGCGCGTGTGGCTGGAAGTGGACGAGACCGGCTATGTCGACTGCGGCTACTGCGACCGCCGCTTCATCCTGATCGGCGGCCCGGCGGACGAGGCGCACTGAGGGCGCGGGGCAACCTGCGCGCCGTTCGTTCCAAACCGTCCTGCACGCGAAAACGATGCTGCCCCGCCTTTACTGCTCCCTACGCCCGCGAGGGCGAGGATGTCCCTTCTCCAAGTCTCGTCATGCCAGCGAACGCTGGCATCCCGTGAGGCAGGCGATACGCTGATCTCATGCGATCGGCGGCTGGACCTACGTAATGACGAACCGGCCGCAGGGCGTACTCTACGTCGGCGTCACCGCCGATCTGGCCGTCCGCGTCGTGCAACATCGCGACGGCAAGGGTGCAGCGTTCTGCCGGCGCTACAACCTCAACCGCCTCGTCCTTGCGCGGAGCCGCACGCCACGAACGGCACCGAACCCACCAACGGCCAACGCCCTTCCCCCGCGCGCGCCGCGCTCTATATCTACCCCCATGACCAGCTTCACCGATCCCCGCCGCTTCCTCTATCGCGAGAACGCGCTCGATCCCGATGGCGCGCTCCGCCTCACCGCCGAGGCGTTGCGCGGGTGCGACGATGGCGAGTTGTACCTGCAATATATCGCGTCGGAGAGCTTCGGCTTCGACGATGGCCGGCTCAAGACCGCCGATTTCAACACGCAGGCCGGCTTCGGCCTGCGCGGCGTATCGGGCGAGACGACCGCCTTCGCCCACGCCAACGACATCTCGGAAAGCGCCATCCGCCGTGCCGCCGAGACGATGACGCTGCTCGACCCCGCCAAGGGCGCGCGCGATGCCGCGCCGCGCGGCACCAATCGCGCGCTCTATACGGGCGACGACCCGCTCGGCGCGATCCCGTTCGCGCGCAAGGTGGCGCTCTGTCAGGAGGTCGACGCCGCCGCCCGCGCCCGCGACCCACGCGTCTGTCAGGTGTCGGTCGGCATCGCGGGAAGCTGGAGCGTGGTCGAGATCGTCCGCCCCGACGGGTTCGTCGCGTTCGACGTGCGGCCGCTCGTCCGCCTCAACGTCTCGATCGTGGTGGAGCAGGACGGCAAGCGCGAGAGCGGCTATTTCGGCATGGGCGGCCGCTACATGTACGACCGCATCTTCGAGCCGGCGAACTGGAACCGCGCGATCGACGAAGCGCTGGCGCAGGCGCTCGTCAACCTCGATGCCGTGCCCGCCCCTGCCGGCGAGATGACGGTGGTGTGCGGCCCCGGCTGGCCCGGCGTGCTGCTGCACGAGGCGATCGGCCACGGGCTTGAGGGCGATTTCAACCGCAAGGGCACCAGCGCCTTCTCCGGCCGCATCGGCGAGCGGGTGGCGGCTCCGGGCGTCACCGTGGTGGACGACGGCTCGATCGCGGACCGTCGCGGCTCGCTCTCGATCGACGACGAGGGCACGCCGACGCAGCGCAACGTGCTGATCGAGGACGGCATCCTCAAGGGCTACATCCAGGACCGGCTGAACGCCCGGCTGATGGGCGTGCCCGCCACCGGCAACGGCCGGCGCGAAAGCTATGCCCATGCGCCGATGCCGCGGATGACCAACACCTTCATGCTCGGCGGCAACGACGATCCGGGCGAGATCCTCGGCCGGGTGAAGAACGGCATCTACGCCAAACATTTCGGCGGCGGACAGGTGGATATCACCAGCGGCAAGTTCGTCTTCTCCTGCACCGAGGCCTACCGCATCGAGAACGGGAAGATCGGCGCCCCGATCAAGGGCGCCACGCTGATCGGCGATGGTCCCTCCGCGCTCACCCGCGTCGGCGCGATCGGCAACGACATGGCGCTGGACGAGGGCGTCGGCATCTGCGGCAAGGGCGGCCAGTCCGTTCCCGCCGGCGTGGGGCAGCCCACCCTGCTGATCGAGGGGCTGACGGTGGGCGGCACCGGCGGCTGACGCACGAACGCCGATCCGGCTCCATACCGGATCGGCGGATCTGCCTGTTTTCAAGGCACCTGCTCATTCCTGCTTAAAGCCTGTGCGGCCGGGACGCCGCGCCTCGGCCGTATCTGCTGCATTGCGGTGCAGAACGACCTTGTATCGCAACTGGCACGGCCTTTGCGATGCCATCTCTGACAGCCAAGCAGGGAGGCGGAATGAAACTCGTCATAGCCATCATCAAGCCGTTCAAGCTGGACGAGGTGCGTGAAGCGCTGTCCGGGCTGGGCGTGCAGGGCATGACCGTGACCGAGGTCAAGGGTTTCGGCCGCCAGAAGGGCCAGACCGAGATCTACCGCGGCGCCGAATACAGCACCAACATGGTGCCCAAGATCAAGGTCGAGGTGGCCTGCTCCACCGATCTTGCCGGGCGCGTGGTGGAAGCGATCCAGCAGTCGGCCAACACCGGCGCGATCGGCGACGGCAAGATCTTCGTCGTCGAGATCGCGCAGGCCGTGCGCATCCGCACCGGCGAAACCGACGACGTCGCGCTCTAAAACGACAGGGGGACACATGAAGCTTTCGACCAAGATCGTGGCCGCTGGGGGTGTGCTGGGGGCAATCGCCCTCGCCGCCGCTCCCGCCTGGGCGCAGGATGCGTTGCAGGCGCCGGTTGATGCCGCCGCCGCTGCCGTCACGCCGGTGGTGAACAAGGGCGATACCGCCTGGATGCTCACCTCCACCGTGCTGGTGCTGATGATGATCCTGCCGGGCCTGGCGCTGTTCTACGGCGGCCTCACCCGCACCAAGAACATGCTCTCGGCGATGACGCAGATCGGCGCGGTCGCCTGCCTCGCCATGCTCGTGTGGGTGATGTGGGGCTACACGATGGCGTTCGGCGACGGCGGCAACGCCTTCATCGCCGGCTTCGGCAAGATGTTCCTGTCGGGCGTCACCTCGGCCAGCACCGCTGCCACCTTTACCAAGGACGTGGCGATTCCCGAATATGTGTTCATCAGCTTCCAGATGACCTTCGCCGCGATCACCGTGGCGCTGGTGCTCGGCTCGGTGGTGGAACGGATCAAGTTCTCCGCCGTGATGGTGTTCGCGCTCATCTGGCTGACGATCGTGTATTTCCCGATCGCGCACATGGTGTGGGCCTCCAACGGGCTGTTCTTCACCCAGGGCGCGCTCGATTTCGCCGGCGGCACCGTGGTGCACATCAACGCGGGCGTCTCCGCACTGGTGGCCTGCATCATCCTCGGCAAGCGCATCGGCTACATGCGTGAGATCATCACCCCGCACAGCCTGACGCTGACCGGCGTCGGCACCGGCCTGCTGTGGGTCGGCTGGTTCGGCTTCAACGCCGGCTCCGCGCTGGAGGCGAACGGTTCGGCCGCCCTCGCGATGATCAACACCTTCGTCGCCACCGCGTCCGCCGCGCTGTTCTGGATGCTGGCCGAGCGGTTCTCGGGCCACAAGGGTTCGGCACTGGGCTTCTGCTCGGGCATCATCGCCGGTCTCGTCGCCGTCACCCCGGCGGCAGGCAACAGCGGCCCGTTCGGCGCGATCATCCTCGGCGCGATCGCCTCGATCGTCTGCTTCTACATGGTCACCGTGCTGAAGCCGAAGCTGGGCTACGACGACTCGCTCGATGCGTTCGGCATCCACGGCGTGGGCGGCATGATCGGCGCGATCGGCACCGGCATCGTCTATGCTCCGTCGCTGGGCGGGCCGGGGCCGGCGGACTATAACATGGGCCATCAGCTCATGGTGCAGATCGCCGCCGTCGCCACCACCATCGTGTGGGCCGCCATCGGCACCGCCATCGCCATGTATGCCGCCAAGGCGCTCACCGGCCTGCGGGTCACCGAGGAAGTCGAGCGCGAAGGCCTCGATCTCGGCGAGCATGGCGAGCGGGCCTACAATATCTGAGAGATTGGAACGCCGGGGGCACGAACCGCCCCGGCGACCAGACGATGTTCCTCCTGCGAACGACTGGGCCGGCGAGGCAACTCGCCGGCCCTTTTTTGTCGGCTGATGACGAGATCGTTCGGGCGACGGCGCCGGTCCGCGAAATCGGTTCGTCCGCGCGGCGTCGCGCACGCCAGCAGCGCCCGCGCGCCGCCGGCATTGCCGCCGTGAGGATCGCTAGGAATCGGCGACAGGGTCTTGCACTCCCCCCATCGTACCGCCGTGTGGAGCAACGCGGCTGTCGTATCGATGGCCCCGACAGCCGGTCATAGACCGGCGGCGTTGGCGATCAGGCGGGCTTCACCAGCGTCACCTGCGCCACGTCGATGCCGCCGCCGCGGAAGCCGCCCTCGCAATACATCAGGTAATAGCGCCACAGCCGGCAGAAGGCGGGGTCGAACCCGGCGGGCAGGCGGCCCTCCTCCTCGGCCATGTCGAAGGCGACACGCCAGCGCCGCAGTGTCTCGGCATAATGCAGGCCGAAGCCGCGCCGGTCGCGCCATTCCAGCCCCGCCGCCTCGGCCGCCGCGCGGAACCGGGTTTCGGAGATCAGCATCCCGCCGGGGAAGACATAGGTCTGGATGAAGTCGGCGCTGGCGGCATAATTCTCGAAGATGGCGTCGTCGATCACGATATACTGGATTGCGGCGCGCCCGCCCGGTCTCAGCCGACCGGCGATCGCGGCCATGAACGCCGGCCAGTAGGCGGCACCCACCGCCTCGACCATCTCCACGCTGGCGACGGCATCATATTGCCCGGTCGCGTCGCGATAGTCGGTCAGCTCGATCGAGACGCGGTCCTCCTGCCCCGCCACGGCGAGGCGCGCATCGGCATAGGCCTTCTGCTCGGCCGACAGCGTGAGGCCCACCACCGAGACGCCATGATCGCGCGCCGCCACCTCGGCCAGGCCGCCCCAGCCGCAGCCGATCTCCAGCAGCCGCTGGCCGGGCTTCAGGTCCAGCCGGTCGAGCAGCGCGCGCACCTTGCGCGCCTGCGCCACCTCGAGGCTTTCGCGCGGGCCGATCGGCTCGGCGAACAGCGCGCTGGAATAGGCCATGCCGCGATCGAGCCAGCTGGCGTAGAAATCGTTGCCGAGATCATAGTGGAAGGCGATGTTGCGCCGTGCCCGCGCCTTGCTGTTGCCGCGCAGCGCATGGGCTGCGCGATTGACCAGCCGGCCCCAGCCCTTGGCACGCGCGGCGCCGCCCAGCGTCAGGCGGTTGCGCATGAACAGATCGAACAGCGCCACCGGATCGGGGCTGGCCCACTCGCCTTCCGCCCAGGCGCGATACCAGCCGACCGAGCCGGTCGTCATCAGCCGCAGCAGCGCGCGCCAGCTGGCGAGGTGGACGATCACCGCCGGCCCCTCGCCGCGCCCGCCCAGAACGCGATGCGTGCCGTCGGGCAGGTCCGCCGCCAGCGAGCCGTGCGCCAGCCCGCGATCGATCCGGTCGAGCACCGAGTGGAAGCCTGGCGCCACCAGCCGCGCCACCCAGCCCGGCCCGGTGGCGAAGCCGCGATCGGCCTTCAGCAGATGCCGGCCGCGAACGGCCGCGCGCGTAGGGGTGGAGGGGGGAGCATCCATCGCCCGCTTCCTGTCCAGATCGCCGTCGTTGCGCAAGGCCCGGCTCAGCGCACCTTCGCCGCCGCGTCGAGCGCGCGGGCGCGCGCCTCGCGGTGGCCGATCAGCGGCGCGGGGTAGCCGGCCGGCGCCTTGCCCGCCCCGTGCGGGTCGTGGATCGCGTCGTCGCCGACATCGGCCAGTTCGGGCACCCACTCGCGAATGTAATCACCCGCGTCGAACTTGGGCGACTGCACCAGCGGCGCCATCATCCGGCCGAACGGGTTGCTGTCGATGCCGGTGCCGGCCACCCACTGCCAGTTGACGGCGTTGTTGCCGAAATCGGCATCCACCAGCGCATCCCAATACCACGCCTCGCCGCGTCGCCAGTCGATCAGCAGGTGCTTGATGACGAAGGAGGCGGCTATCATCCGCACGCGATTGTGCATCCAGCCGGTCGCCCACAACTGGCGCATCCCGGCATCGACGATCGGGTAGCCGGTGCGGCCCTTCGTCCAGGCGGTGAAATCGGCATCCGCTTCCTTGCCGGCGCGCCACGGCATTTTATCGTAGGCGGCGCGGCCGTTGCTGTCGGCGTAATCAGCGAACTGATCGATGATGTTGCCGGTGAAATCACGCCACGCCAGCTCGCGCAGGAACGGTTCGGCGTGGCGGGCATCCGCCTTGCTCACCGCATGCCACACCGTCGCGGGGGAAAGCTCGCCGTGGTGGAGATGCGGCGAGAAGCGCGACGTACCTTCCTGCGAGGGCAGGTTGCGGGCGACGTCATAGTCGTCGATCTTCGGCAGGAAATCGTCGAGCGCCTCCAGCGCGCCCGCCTCGCCCGGCGTCCATACCGAAAAGCCGCCTGCCCAGTCGGGCTTCGTCGGCAGCAGATCCCAGTCGGCGAGGCGATCGGATTTCGGCGGCCTGGCCACCGTCCCGATGCGGTCCGGCGCGGGGACGGGCCTGGGCGGCG
This sequence comes from Alterirhizorhabdus solaris, assembly GCF_007785815.1. Lineage (GTDB taxonomy): Bacteria > Pseudomonadota > Alphaproteobacteria > Sphingomonadales > Sphingomonadaceae > Alterirhizorhabdus > Alterirhizorhabdus solaris. Next base: position 6,498 of record NZ_VNIM01000126.1, read on the forward strand.
GCATCTGTTCCTTCAGCGCGCGCCAGAAGGCGGTGAACATGCGGTAGCGCCCGCCGCTGCCGGTGCGTATCCGATCGGGCGGGGCCAGCCGCGTCCCCTCGTGCAGGCACAGGTCCACCCGCTTGCCCAGCGCCGTCTCCGCCGACTGCCACCATGGCTCGTAATGATGCAGCGCGTGGACGCGGGTGGCACCCACCTCGTCCGCCAGCTTCGCCACCTCGTCCGCCGCATCGCCGCGCCGCAGGATCAGCCGCACGCCCTTTTCATCGAGCGCCGCCGCCAGCGCGGCGAGGCTGTGGTGCAGCCACCAGCGTTGCGCGCCGCCGATCCGCCAGTCACCCGGCGCCTCGTCGTCCAGCACATAGACCGGCACGACCGGCCCCTCGCCGGCGGCGGCGACCAGCGCCGCCTGATCGGCAAGTCGCAAATCCTGACGGAACCACAGGACGACGGGATCGGCCATGACGCGCGCGATCGCCGTCAGGGTTTCGGCAAGGCGGCGGGGGCCACCGCCGGTGCCGCGAACACCGCCCTGGCGAAGATCGGGCGGTCGGCGGCCGGCAGCGCCTTCAGCGTGGTCACGATCCGCTCCTCGCTGCGCGCGCGCACGCTCTGTTCCAGCGTGGATGATTCACGCAGCAGCTCGGCGAAGGCATCCACGTCGAACGGGGTGGCGGCGGCGGCCTCGGCCAGCTTTGCGCGCAACGCCTGCCGCTTGGCCAGCATCGCCCTGGCATCGGGATCGGGCGCGCTCTGCTTGCGCAGGACCGCGATGCCGGCATCGGACATGCCGAGCGCCTTCATCGCCGCCGCGCCCCGCGCCGTGGCCTGCGAGGGAGCCACGCGCGCCGGCGGGGTGGCGGCCGCTGGCGGGGCGGCGGGCGCCGGGGTGGCTGTCGACGCGACGAGCGCGATCAGGCTGGCGATCATGAGACGTGCGACTCCTCTTCCATCGGCCGGTCAGCCCTCGCGATCACGCCAGTCCTCCGATCACGGCCCGATCGAAGATAGGCAGTCGGTAGTCGCAGATCACCCCCCACGCCACCGCCATTCCTGCGGCGCGGGCGACGGGCGCGTCCCGATCCGCGACGGACGCGGAGCCCCCGCCGGCTACAGCGCCTTGCCCATCCGCCCGGCCAGCTCCACCACATATTGCCACGCCACCCGGCCGGACCGGCTGCCGCGCTGCGTCGCCCAGCCGATCGCCTCATGCTCGTCGAAGGGCAGGCCCAGCCGCGCGGCATAGCCCGCCACCATCGCAACGTAGGTCGGCTGGTCGCACACGTGGAAACCCAGGCTAAGGCCGAAGCGATCGGCCAGCGCCAGCTTGTCGTCGATCACGTCGCGCGGGTTGATCGGGTCGTCCTGCTCCGCCAGCGACCGCGAGACGATGTGGCGGCGGTTGGCCGTCACGTACAGCCGCGCGTTGCCCGGCCGCGCCTCCGCCCCGCCTTCCAGCAGCGATCGCAGCAGGCGGGGCGCGGCGCTGCCCTCCTCGAAACCGAGGTCGTCGATGAACAGGATGAAGGCGCGGTCGCGTCCCGCGATGATCTCGAACAGGCGGGGCAGTTCGGCCAGTTGCTCGCCCGCCACCTCGATCAGCGCGATCGCGGAACCCTCGCCCTGCAACGCGCCGACGCTGGCCTTCACCAGCGCGGACTTGCCCGCGCCGCGCGCGCCCCACAGCAGCACGTCGTGCGCGGCGTGGCCGGCGGCGAGGCGGCGGCTGTTCGCCACCAGCGCGGCCTTCTGCGCGTCCACCCCGCTCAGCAGGTCGAGCGGCAGCGGCGCGAAGGCGCGCGCGGCCACCAGCGCCCCGTCGCGCCACACATAGGCGGGGTGCGCCAGCGGATCGGCGGGGGCCGGCGGCGGCGGGGCCAGCCGGTCGAGCGCATCGGCGATCCGTGCCAGCAGATCCTTCTTGGCCTCACCCACGCGCATCATCCTTTGCTTGCCCGGGCAGCGCAATCTGGCACTCTGGCGCGATGCACAAGCCGTTCCTCGCCCTCGCCGCCGTCTTTTCGGCACTCCCCGCGTTCGCCCAGACCCCGCCCGATCCGCTGGCCGGGGCGGTGCGCGCCGACATGCCCGGCCTGCTGGCGATCTACCGGGATCTGCACGCCCACCCCGAACTCGGCTTCCAGGAAACGCGCAGCGCCGCCATCCTCGCCGGCGAGGCGAAGAAGCTCGGCTTCACCGTCACCACCGGGGTGGGGAAGACCGGCGTGGTGGCGGTGCTGAAGAACGGCCCCGGCCCGGTCGTGCTGCTGCGCGCCGACATGGATGCGCTACCCGTGACCGAAGCGACCGGCCTGCCTTATGCCAGCACGGTGAAGGCGACGGCGGCCGGCGGGATCGAGAGCGGGGTGATGCACGCCTGCGGCCACGACACGCACATGACCGCGTGGATCGGCACCGCCCGCCGACTGGCGGCGATGAGGGACCGCTGGTCCGGCACGCTGGTGATGATCGCGCAGCCCGCCGAGGAAATCGGCAGCGGCGCCGAGGCGATGCTGGACGACGGGCTCTACACCCGCTTCCCCAGGCCCACGGTCGCCATCGCCTTCCACGATTCGGCGCAGTTACCCGCCGGCACGATCGGCTACGCCGACGGCTACACGATGGCCAACGTGGATTCGGTGGACGTGCTGGTGAAGGGCGTCGGCGGGCACGGCGCCTATCCGCAGCTGGCGAAAGACCCGATCGTGCTGGCCGCGCGGATCGTCACCACGCTCCAGACGCTCGTCTCGCGCGAGGTGGACCCTCTGGAAAGCGGCGTCGTCACGGTCGGCAGCATCCACGGCGGATCGAAGCACAACATCATCCCCGAGGAGGCGCGGCTGCAGATCACCGTCCGCAGCTACACCCCCGAGGTGAGGAAGCTGCTGCTCGACGGCATCGCCCGCATCGCGCGCGGCGAGGCGATCGCGGCGGGGCTGCCGGAGGACCGGATGCCGGTGGTGACGCAGCCGCCCGAATATACGCCCGCCGCGCGCAACACCCAGCCGCTCACCGGCACGCTGGCCGCTGCCTTCCGCCAGCGGTTCGGCGCGACGCGGGTGGTGCAGACGAAGCCGCAGATGGGCGGCGAGGATTTCAGCCGCTACCTGCTGGCCGATCCCTCGATCCAGAGCCTGCTGTTCTGGGTGGGCGGCGTGCCGCAGGCGAAATGGGACGCGGCGAAGGGTGACACCACGAAGCTCCCCTCGATCCACAGCGCGCAATGGGCGCCCGACCCCGACGTGACGATCGCCACCGCCACCGAGGCGATGACGCTGGCGGCGATGACGGTGATGCCGAAGCGGTAGGGGCTACTCCCCGCGAAACACCGGCGGGCGCCTGGCCAAGAAGGCGGCGACGCCCTCGGCATGATCGGCGGTGAGGCCGGCGGTGCGCTGGTTCGCGCGTTCCAGCGCCAGCGTCTCGCCGAACGACAGGGTGGCGGCGGCGTCGATCGCGTGGCGGATCAGGCGATAGGCCACGGTCGGCCCGGCGGCCAGCCGCGCCACCATCGCGCGCGCCGCCGGCATCAGGTCGGCGTCGTCATGCACGGCATGGATCATCCCCCACGTCTCGGCCTGCTCGGCCGATATCCGCTCGCCCAGCAGCATCATCGCGCTCGCCCGTGCCTTGCCGGCCAGGCGCGGCAGCAGCCATGTCGCCCCGGCATCGGGGACGAGGCCGATGTGCGCGAAGGACTGGACGAAATAGGCCGATCGCGCCGCCAGCACGATATCGCCCCTGGCGGCAAGGCCGAGGCCGGCGCCCGCCGCC
>NZ_VNIM01000127.1 GCF_007785815.1 Alterirhizorhabdus solaris
GCCCAGCACCGCCCCCATGCCGGCGATCGCCTCGCGTCTGGTGCCACCCTGAATCATCGTCGCCATCCCCTGTCGTGCAAGGATCATGTGGTGACATCCGGCGCGGGCGGCGGCAACAGTAAGGAATGCCCGACACCGCCTACACCGCCATCGCCGGCGACCCCGCCACCGGCCTGCTGATCGTTTCGGATCATGCCTCCGCCCATGTGCCGGCCGATCTATCGCTGGGCGTGGCAGACGGCGTGATGCGCCGGCATGTTGCGATCGATATCGGCGTGGCGCCGCTTGCCGCTCTGTTGTGCGAGGCGCTCGGGTGCCCGGCAGTGCTGGGCGGCGTCTCCCGTCTCGTGATCGACCTCAACCGCGAGGAGGATGCCGCCGGGCTGATCCCCGAGACGAGCGACGGCGATGTCGTGCCCGGCAATGCGGGGCTGGATGCGACGGCGCGGGCGGCGCGGATCGACCGCTTCTGGCGGCCCTACCACGCGCACCTCGCCGTGCGGATCGCCGCCGACCGGCCGGTGCTGCTCGTCTCGCTGCACAGTTTCACGCCGCGCCTCGCCACAGCGCCCGATCCCCGGCCCTGGGCCGTGGGCGTGCTGTACAACCGCGACGATCGCGCCGCCCGCCTCGCGATCCCCCTGCTGGACGCGGCGGGCGTCGTGACCGGCGACAACCTGCCCTATTCGGGGCAGGTGCTGAACGCGACGATGAACACCCACGCCGAGGGCAATGGCATCGCCTATCTGGGGCTGGAGGTGCGGCAGGACCTGATCGGCGACGATGCCGGGGTGGCCGAATGGGCCGCGATCCTTGCGCCGGTGATCGCCACGGTACGCGATCGGTTGCGCTGACGGCCCACGGGCGTAAAGACGCGGGCCTGAAAGGGAAGCCCGATGACGCACCAGTTCGACAAGTCCCGCCTGCCCAGCCGCCACGTTTCCGTGGGGCCGGAACGCGCGCCGCACCGCAGCTATTATTATGCGATGGGGCTGACCGAGGAGGAGATCGCCCGCCCGTTCGTCGGCATCGCTTCCGCCGGCAACGATTCCGCGCCGTGCAACACCACGCTCGACGCGCAGGCGGATATCTGCCGCGACGGTGTGAACGCAGGCGGCGGGATGCCGCGCCGGTTCAACACCATCACCGTGACGGATGGCATCGCGATGGGCCATCAGGGGATGAAGGCCTCGCTCGTCAGCCGCGAGGTGATCGCGGATTCGGTCGAGCTGTCGGTGCGCGGGCACTGCTACGACGGGCTGGTGGGCTTCGCCGGCTGCGACAAGTCGCTGCCCGGCATGATGATGGCGATGCTGCGGCTGAACGTGCCGTCGATCTTCGTCTATGGCGGATCGATCCTGCCCGGCCGCTACCAGGATCGCGACATCACCGTGGTCGACGTGTTCGAGGTGGTCGGCAAATATGCCGCCGGCGCATGCCCGCTGAGCGAAGTGACCGAGATGGAGAAGGCCGCGTGCCCCGGCCACGGTGCGTGCGGCGGCCAGTTCACCGCGAACACGATGGCATGCGTGGGCGAGGCGATCGGATTGTCGTTGCCGAACAGCAACATGGTGCCTGCTCCTTACACCACGCGCGACCAGATCGCCCATGCCGCCGGCGTGCAGGTGATGGAGCTGATCACCAGGAACATCCGCCCGCGCGACATCTGCACGCGCGAGGCCTTCATCAACGCCGCGCGCATCGTGGCGGCGACCGGCGGCTCGACCAACGGCGCGCTGCACCTGCCGGCAATGGCGCATGAGGCGGGGATCGAGTTCGACCTGTTCGACGTGGCCGAGGCTTTCAAATCAACGCCTTATATCGCAGACCTCAAGCCGGGCGGCAAGTATGTCGCCAAGGATATGTACGAGGCTGGCGGCGTCTATATGCTGATGAAGACGATGATGGCCGAGGGACTGCTGTTCGGCGACTGCATGACCGTCACCGGCAAGACGCTGGGCGAGAACATCGAACAGGTGACCTGGAACCCCGACCAGAAGGTGATCTACGACGCGAAGACGCCGATCACGCCGACCGGCGGCGTGGTGGGCCTGCGCGGCTCGCTCGCCCCCGATGGCGCGATCGTGAAGGTGGCGGGGATGCACCGCCTGCAATTCACCGGCCCGGCGCGGGTGTTCGATTGCGAGGAGGATACGTTCGCCGCGGTCGAGGCGCGCGACATCGCCGAAGGGTCGGTGGTGGTGATCCGCTACGAAGGGCCGAAGGGCGGGCCAGGGATGCGCGAGATGCTCTCCACCACCGCCGCGCTCTACGGGCAGGGCATGGGTGAGAAGGTGGCGCTCATCACCGACGGGCGTTTCTCGGGCGCGACGCGCGGCTTCTGCATCGGCCACGTCGGGCCGGAGGCGGCGGACGGCGGGCCGATCGCGCTGGTGCGGGACGGCGACATCATCGCGATCGACGCCGAGGCCGGCACGATCGACCTCCAGGTGGACGAAACCGAACTGGCCGTGCGCCGCGCCGCATGGGAGCCGCGCCGTACCGATTACCAGTCCGGCGCGCTGTGGCGTTACGCGCAGAACGTGGGGCCGGCGTGGCGCGGGGCGGTGACGCATCCGGGTGGTGCTGCGGAGACGCATATGTATGCGGACATCTGACGTTCTTCTGCAACGGGCTGCGGTCGCCGTCTTGCTGCTATTGGCGGCGTGCGGGTCTGAGCCGGCCGCCAATCCGTTCGACGCGCCCGATGCCGATCGCATCGAATGCAGCATAGGTGCCCATGCTCCTTTCGCACGCGACTGCGTGGTGGAGCGGTCGACGACGCCCGACGGTCTCGTCCTCACCGTACGCCACCCGGACGGCGGCTTTCGCCGTCTGCTCGTGACGAAGGACGGGCATGGCGTAGCGGCGGCCGACGGCGCGGAGCCGGCGAGCGTGACGGTGGAGGGCAAGGACGGCATCCTCGTCGCGATCGGCGGGGATCGTTATCGCCTGCCGGCCACGGTGAAGCCGACGCCATGAACCGCGCCACGCCGCGGCCGATCCTGACTGCCGCCGAAACGCGCACCGCCGAGGATGCCGTGATGGCGGCGGGAACCTCGGTCGATGCGCTGATGGAGCGGGCTGGCGCAGGCGTGGCGGAAGCGGTGTGGCGCTTCGGCGGTGGGATGCCCACGCTGGTGCTGTGCGGCCCCGGCAACAACGGCGGCGACGGCTACGTCGCGGCGCGGCTGCTGGCCGAACGTGGCGTGACGGTGACGGTGGCGGCCAGCGACAAGCCGCGCACGGCGGCGGCGGGCACCGCGCGCGCCGGCTGGACCGGGCCGGTGATCCCGCTGGCGGACGCGCAGCCGGCGGCGTTGCTGCTCGATTGCCTCTACGGCACCGGCCTGAAGCGTGGGTTGGAAGAGGAGGAGGCGAACCGCCTGCGCGATCTCGCGGCCGCCGCCACGCTCCGCATCGCGGTCGATCTGCCGAGCGGTGTCGCCACCGACGACGGCGTGCTGCTGTCGGACGTGCCGCGCTTCCACCTCACCGTGGCGCTGGGCGCGCTGAAGCCGGCGCACCGACTGCAACCGGCGGCGGATCGCTGCGGACGGGTAGTGGTGGCGGACATCGGGCTGGGCGCGCTCGCCGACGATCTGGTCGAGGTCGCGCGGCCGCGCCTGTCGGTGCCGACGGCGGATGCCCACAAATATACGCGTGGTCTGGTGGCGGTGGTCGGCGGGGCGATGCCGGGGGCGTCGCTGCTCACGGCGGGCGCGGCGCAGCGGCTGGCCGGCTATGTGATGCTGGGCGGCGGCGCGGCCGGCGGCGGTCATGCGGGCGGCACGCTGGCGCTGGTTCATCGCGACGGGCTGGACGATCCGCGGATCGGTGTGGTCGTGATCGGCCCCGGCCTCGGGCGCAATGATGCCGCCGCCGAACGGTTGGAACAGGCGCTGCGCTGCGGCCACCGGCTGGTGATCGATGCCGATGCGCTGATGCTGCTCGGCGGGCCGGAGCGGCTGCGCGCGCAGGCGCATTTGCCGATCCTGACACCGCACGAGGGCGAATTCGCCACGCTGTTCGGCCCGCTGCCCGGTAGCAAGGTGGATCGTGCGCGCGCCGCCGCCGTGCGGGCCAACGCGGTGGTGCTGCTGAAAGGGGCGGACAGCGTGGTGGCCCACCCCGACGGCCGCGCCGCCATCGCCGCGCCTGCCCCCGGCTGGCTGGCGAGCGCCGGCACCGGTGACGTGCTCGCCGGGATCGTCGCCGGGCTGGCGACGCGACTCGATCCGTTCGATGCCGCCTGCGCCGCGCTTTGGCTGCACGGCGAGGCCGCCCGCCGGGCCGGGCCGGGGCTGATCGCCGACGACCTGCTCATCCACCTTCCTGCCGCGATCGGTGCCTGCCTGTGAACGACCTCATCGATATCGTGCGCCTCGCCGGGCGGGGGGACGGCGTGACCGACGACGGCACGCACTATCCGCTCACCGCCCCGGGCGACACGGTGGATGCGTTCGGCGTGGTGGCGCCCGGGCCGCATCATGTGACGCCGCCGTGCCGGCATTTCCCGCGCTGCGGCGGGTGCCAATTGCAGCATGTCGACGATGCGTCCTACGGTGATTTCATCGTCGATCGCATCGTCGGCGCGCTGGAGGCGCAGGGGCTGGAGGTGCCGCCGATGGACGCGGCGCACCTCTCGCCGCCGCGCACCCGCCGCCGCGCCTCGCTGCGCGCCGAGAAGCAGGGCAAGCGCGTGGTGATCGGTTTCAACGAGGGGGCCAGCCACCGCATCGTCGACATGACCGAGTGCCATATCCTGCACCCGGACCTGTTCGCGCTGGTCGCGCCGTTGCGGCGGCTGCTCGGCGGGCTGCTGCGCGATCGGCGCGCCGGCGGCGTGCAGATGACGCTGACCGATCAGGGTGTGGACCTGATGCTGGAAAAGGTAACGGTCGAGGGGCTGGCGGCCGACGAATCGCTGACCGACTTCGCCGCCGCGCACCGCCTCGCCCGGCTGACACTGGACGACGGCTACGGCCCGCAGACGCGGTACGAGCCGGAGCCTGCGACCGTCACGCTGGGCGGGGTCGCGGTGCCGCTGCCGCCCGGTGGCTTCCTGCAGGCGACCGCCGATGGCGAGGCGGCGCTGCTGGTGGCGGTGTTGGCGGGGGTTGGCGATGCGGCGGCGGTGGCCGACCTGTTCGCGGGACTAGGCACGTTCGCGCTGCCGCTGTCGGCGAATGCCAAGGTGCTCGCGGTGGAAGGCGCGCGCGATCCGGCACTGGCGTTGAAGGCGGCGGGCGCGCGCGCGCAACGACTGCTGCTGGTCGAGCACCGCGATCTGTTCCGTCGGCCGCTGGACGGCAAGGAACTGGCGCGCTTCGATGCGATCGTGCTCGATCCGCCACGGGCCGGGGCGCGGGAACAGGTCGACCTGCTCTCGGCCTCCGCCGTGCCGCGTATCGTCTACGTCTCGTGCAACCCGGGGACGTTCGCCCGCGATGCGCGTGCGCTCATCGTCGCCGGCTACCGGATAGAACGGGTCACCCCGGTGGGGCAATTCCGCTGGTCCACCCATGTCGAACTGGTCGCCGCCTTTACGCGCTGACGGCGACCGCCCGGATCAGGCCTTCTCGATTTCCTCGGCGCGCGCCTCGTTGGTCTTGCCGAGTTCGCCGGTGTCGGTGATCTGCTGGTACAGTTCCTGCTGACGGGCACGCAGCTTCTCGCCGATCGCGTCGAGATCCAGCTTGCCGGCCGCGTGCGCCTGCTTGGCGTCCTCGAACAGGTCCTCGTCTTCCTCGTCGATGTGGTGGATCGTCTCCTCGCCCAGCACATGGACCTTCGCGGAGAACAGTTCCTCGGTGCCGTCCAGCTGCTCCAGCTCGGCGACGATGCGCTTGCCGGACTGATGCTCGACGATACCCTCGTTCACCTCGTCCGCCCCGATCACGGGCTTGACCGCCGGATAGAGGATCTCCTCCTCGATCGTCATGTGCACGGCGAGGCGCATGCACAGTTCGTCGGCGATTTCCTTGAGCTTGTCGTCCTCGGCTTCCTTGGCCGCATCGAACAGCTCGCGGAAGCGGTGATGCTCTTCCTTCAGCAGCGAGATGGCGAGGGGATCGTCGTCCTTCACCACATGATCGCCTTCGCTGTTCCGCTGGGTATACTTGCCGGCCATGCCCGATTTCCTTCGCCTGATGCGTCTGGCCGTTGAACGGCGGGGCGTGGCGCATGTTCCGGCGGCGGGCCGGCGGCTTGACTCGGTGCGCGGCCTGCATATCTCCGGCCGACGAACCATAAGCGAGATCATGATGACGGCCACCCACTCGACCCGCATGCTCATTCTCGGATCGGGGCCGGCCGGGCTGTCGGCCGCGATCTACGGCGCGCGCGCCGGCCTCGCGCCGATCGTGGTGCAGGGTATCCAGCCGGGCGGGCAGCTGACCACCACCACCGACGTGGAGAATTACCCCGGCTTCCGCGAGGTGATCCAGGGGCCGTGGCTGATGGAGCAGATGCAGGCGCAGGCCGAGCATGTCGGCGCGCAGATGATGTGGGACATGATCGTCGATGTCGATCTCTCGCAGCGGCCGTTCCGGCTGACCGGCGACGGCGGCACGGTGTACGTCTGTGATACGCTGGTGATCGCCACGGGCGCGCAGGCGCGCTGGCTGGGGCTGGACAGCGAGACGCGGTTGCGCGGGCAGGGCGTGTCCGCCTGCGCCACATGCGACGGCTTCTTCTATCGCGGCAAGAAGGTGGCGGTGATCGGCGGCGGCAACACCGCGGTCGAGGAGGCGCTGTACCTGACCAACCACAGCCACGACGTGACGCTGATCCATCGTCGTGACACGCTGCGCGCCGAGAAGATATTGCAGGAGCGGCTGTTCAAGCACCCCGGCATCAAGGTGCTGTGGAGCAAGGAAGTCGCCGAGTTCGTCGGCGGCGAGGGCAATCAGGGGCTGGTCGCGCTCGACCTGCGCGATACCAAGAGCGGCGAAATATCCCGGCTCGAAGTGGACGGCGGTTTCGTCGCGATCGGCCACCACCCCGCCACCGAGCTGTTCGTCGGCAAGCTGGACCATGACGGCGACGGCTATCTGCGGGTGAAGCCGGGCACGTCGTACACCAACATCCCCGGCGTGTTCGCCTGTGGCGACGTGGCGGACAAGGTGTACCGGCAGGCGATCACGGCGGCAGGCACCGGCTGCATGGCCGCGCTGGATGCGGAGCGTTTCCTTGCCGAGCAGGATTTCGAGGAAAGCGAAGCGGCCTGATCGAGCAGGGCGGGGTCAGTCGCGTTCGATCACGCTGATCTCACCGTCGCCCTCCATCACCGCTTTTTTCACGCGGTCGATGTCGTCTACGCCTTCCTCGCGCAATTGCTGGAAAAGTTCTTCCCTAGTCATCAGTGCGCGCCGCATGTTGGCGCGACACATCCTGCCATCCTTTACGAGTACCAGCGGCGGCGCGGCGGTGAGGAAGCGCAGGGCGCGGAAGTGGAAACTCGCCCAGTTGAGCGCATAGGACCAGAAGATGATGGTCAGGACGAAGACCACGCTCTCGGTGATCGACTGGGCATCGCCGCTGAACGCCGGCTGCGCACCGTCGACGATCGCGACGACGACGAGCAGGTCGGCGATGTTCACGGTCCCGCCCTCGCGCTTCAGCAGGAAGCGGAGGGCAAGGAACAGGAAGAGGTACATGATGGTCACCCGCGCGACGACCTCCAGCACCTCGATCGTCGGCACGAACATCGCCTGCCAGTCTGGCATGACCTAACGCTTCATCCGGCGCGCGGGCGACATGCCGGTCAGTCGATCTGGCCGATGCCGTCGCAACTCAGGTCGAACGCAGCCAGCCCTGCATCGAGCAGCCCGGCGAGCATCGGCATGTCCAGCAACTGGTCGATCGGGTCTTCGGCCTGCGGATCGTTCGCTTCCTCCAGCGCGTCCTCCCACTCGCTCGCGTCGTAGGTGCCGCGGCCGACCCATGCCAGCGCCAGCACCTCGGCGATCTGGTCGTCGGCGAGATCCTCGAGCGCGGCCGTCATCTCGGCCTCGATCGATTCGTTCGCCTCGTCCTCCAGCACCGCCATGCCGTCGTCGGAGTCGGTCGGATCGGCATCCTCCTCGGTTTCGATGGCCGGCACCTGCGCTTCCAGTTCGCGCGCCCGGATTATCAGGCGGCATACCGTCTCAAGCGAAACCGAAAGCTCCATCGCACCACTCCTCGTCCTGTGTAGAGCCGGGGAACGAGAGGGCAGGCGCCCGGTTCCCCGGCCCGTCCGGTGAGGGGAGGCTGCGGGCGCTCAGGCGGCGAGCGACTTCAGCGGGATCGCCGGGTCGGCGAGGCTTTCGACCGGCGCGGCGATGCCGCCCACGACCAGCGCCTTGCCCTGCACGTAATCCTTGACGGCGTTGACGCAGTCGAGCGCGATCACCTTGCCGTCGCGCAGGTAGACGATCGAGAAACTGCGCGTCTCCGGCGTGCCGCGCACGATCGCCTGATCGAAGCCGGTGGACAGGCCCACGGTCTGCAACCGCAGATCATACTGGTTCGACCAGAACCACGGCACCGCATGATAGACCGCGTCGGCGCCCATGATCGTCTTGGCGACGAGCGTGGCCTGATCGTTGGCGTTCTGCACCGATTCGAGGCGGATCGTGTCACCGCGGGCGAAATCGTTGGCGTGGGCGGCGCAGTCGCCGATGGCGAAGATGTCGGGCAGGCTGGTGCGGCACTGCGCATCCACCGCCACGCCGTTGCCGCCCTCGGCGCCGGCCGCCAGGAGGGGTTCGACGGCGGGGACGATGCCGATGCCGACGATCACCATCTCGGCCGGCAGCACTTCGCCATCGGCCATGTGTACGCCGGTGACGCGCGCCGGCTCGTCCTCGCCGATGGGCTGGAAGCCGACCAGCCCGTCCACCTTGGCGCCCAGCCGCACGTCCACGCCGTGCGCGCGATGCTCGGCCTCGTAGAAGCGCGACAGCGGTTCGCCGGCGACGCGGGCGAGCACCCGGTCCAGCGCCTCCAGCACCGTCACCTTCTTGCCGAACTTGGTCAGCACGGCGGCCGCCTCCAGCCCGATATAGCCGCCGCCGATCACGACGACGTTCGTCACGCCGGGCAGCTCGTCCATCATCCGGTCGACATCGGCGCGAGTTCGTACGCCGTGGACGCCGACGAGATCGTGGCCCGGGCAGGAAAGGCGGCGGGGGCTGCCGCCGGTCGCCCAGATCAGCGTGCCGTAGCCGATGGTGCTCTCGTCACTCAGCGTCCCCGTGTGCGCCGCCGGATCGACCGCCGTCACCCGCCGGTCGAGCAGCAGCGCCACGTCACGCTCGCCCCAGAAGGCGGCGGGGCGGATGAGAATGCGCTCGAACGTCTTCTCGCCCGAGAGATAGTCCTTGGAGAGCGGCGGGCGCTCGTATGGCGGCTCCCGCTCGTCGCCCCGCAGCGCGACGGTGCCCCTGAACTTCTTCTGCCCCAGCATCAGCGCCGCCTGTGCGCCGCCATGCCCGGCCCCCACGATCAGGACATCGTACCGCTCCACGTTCGTCTCCGTTTTTTCCGCGTTCCGCCGGCCTCTATCGCGCTCTGGTGGTCAGCGCCAGTTGACCGTTCGGTCGACCGTGCCTATAGGCGCCGCGTCAGGACGGCACGGCCGACCGGGGCGGAGTAGCTCAGCTGGTTAGAGCAGCGGAATCATAATCCGCGTGTCGGGGGTTCAAGTCCCTCCTCCGCTACCATTTCCCTTCGGACAGACGCTGCCGGTGCGGATCGCCCGGGCGATCCACAAGCGGCGGGCCGCCCGCCCGTCCTCTGCCCGGAAGGCCTCCCGCGTCGTCATGCTCCGCTATTCCTGCCCGGCGCTGCTCGCGCTGCTGCCGCTTCCCGCGATGGCCGGGACGCCGCCGCCCGAGCGGGCCGACGAGATCGTCGTGCTGGGGGCGGGCCTGCCGCTGCCGCCGGGCACACCGGCCTATGGCGCCACCATCATCGATCGCGCGCGACTGACGGGCGAGGCCTCCGACCGGGTGGAGAACGTGCTGAAGGACGTCGCCGGCTTTCAGCAGTTCCGCCGGTCCGACAGCCGCTCCGCCAATCCGTCCGCGCAAGGGGTGACGCTGCGCGCGCTGGGCGGCAACGCCTCCAGCCGGGCGCTGGTGCTGCTGGACGGGGTGCCGCTGGCCGATCCGTTCTTCGGCTATATCCCGTTCACCGCGCTGGAGG
>NZ_VNIM01000128.1 GCF_007785815.1 Alterirhizorhabdus solaris
GTGGCGACGGCATCCACCATCAGCCGCGCGACGCCGGGATAGTTGAAGATGATCTCGACCACGATGACTCCCCCGAGCAGGACCGACAGCGATAACGCCACGGCGGTGGCGATCGGGCCGATCGCGTTGGGCAGCGCGTGGCGCAGCACGATCCGCATGGGCCTGACCCCCTTCAGCCGCGCCGCCTCCACATAGCTGCTGTCGAGCTGATCGATCACCGCGGCGCGCGTCATCCGCACCATCTGCGCGATCACCACGCAGGACAGGCTGAGCACCGGCATCGCGAACACCCGCGCCATGTCCCACAGCGAGTAGATCTCGCGGGTGGAAGACAGTGCCGGCAGCCAGCGCAGGGTGACGGCGAACAGCATCACCGCCAGCGTGGCGATCAGGAACTCGGGCACCGAGACGACCGCGATGGCGACGAAGCTGACCACGCGATCGAACGTGGACCCCCGCTTCACCGCCGAGGCAATGCCCAGCCCCAGCGCGATAGGCACCGAGAACAGGGTCGTCAGCCCGGCGAGCAGCAGCGAGTTGGGCAGCCGCGCGGCGAGCAATGCGGACACCGGCGTGCCGGTGACGAGCGAAGTGCCGGCGTCGCCCGTCAGCACGCCGCCCAGCCAGCGCAGGTAGCGCAGGTACGCCGGCTCATCGAGGTGCATCGCGGCGCGCAGGCCGGCCACCGCTTCCGGCGTGGCGCTCTGCCCCAGGATCGCCTCGGCCACGTCGCCCTCCATCAGCAGCGACACTGCGAACACGACGAACGAGACGAGCAGCAGCGTGGCGAGCGAGATGCCGATCCGCCGCGCGATCAGGCTGATGACCTGCGGGTTCATGCCTTTTCGTCCAGCCAGACGTGGGAGGCGAAATCATAGCCCATCAGCCCGCCGCTCGGCATCGGCCGCAGGCCCTTCACCTTCGGGCTGTGCGCGTCGAGCAGGCTGAGAAACAGCGGGATGCCTACGCCCGAGCCGTCGTGGATGCGATGCTGCATCTCGCCGTAGATCGCGCGGCGGACGCCCTCGTCGGTGCTGCCGCGCGCTTCCAGCAGCAGCCGGTCGAAGCGGGCGTCGTGCCACGCGCTCTCGTTCCACGGCCCGTCCGAGGAGAAGAACTGCGTGAAGATGATGTCGGCGGTGGGGCGCGGGTTCACGTTGCCGAAGCCCATCGGCACCTTCATCCAGCTGTTCGTCCAGTAGCCGTCGGCCGGCGCCCGGCGCAGATCGAGCGTGATGCCCGCGCGGCGTGCCGCCTGCTGCATCACCACGCCCAGATCGTCCGACTTCTCGGCGGCGGTGGAGGAGACCAGCGGGATCGTGGCGCCGGCCATCCCGGCCTTGCGGAAATGGTAGGCGGCACGCTCGGGGTCGAACGCGCGCTGCGGCAGGTCGGTGGCGAAATAGGGGTTGGTCGGCGGGATCGGCTGATCGTTGGCGATCGTGGCATAGCCGCGAAACACCGCGTCGCGCATCGCCGGGCGGTCCATCAGCAGCTTCATGCCCGCCACGAAATCGGGGTTGTTGCCGGGCGCGCGATCGAGCCGGATGACGAGATCGGTATAGCCGCCCGTCTTCGTTTCGAGCACGCCGAAGCCGGCCTTGCGGATGTGGCGGCTGATGCGCGGGTTGACCGAGTTGATGAGGTCGACGTCGCCCGAGAGCAGCGCGTTCACCCGCGCGCTGTCGTCGGCGATCGAGAACAGCTCGACCTCGCCCAGATGCACCGGGCCGCGCCAATAGTCCTCGTTGCGCGCCGCCACCGATCGCACGCCGGGCTGGAACTCGACGCAGCGGAACGCGCCCGTGCCGTTGGCGGTGGCGAAATCGGTAGTGCCGGCGCGGACGATCTGGAACTGAGGCAGGCCCAGGATCACCGGCAGGTCGGCGTTCGGCCCGGTCAGCGTGATCCGTACCGCATCGCTGCCCATCGCCCGCACGTCGGCGAACTGGCCGGCGAAGGCCGCCGCCTTCGATCCGATCGCCGGATCCTTGTGGCGGCGGATCGAATACACCACGTCGTCGGCGGTGAGCGGCTTGCCGTCGTGGAAGCGTACGCCCGGGCGCAGCTTCACCGTCCAGATGCGTGCGTCGCTGCTGTCGATCGCCTCGGCCAGCGCCGGCTCGGCGCGCGAATGGGCGTCCAGCCTCGTCAGCCCGTCGTAGAACATGTGGCAGCGGCAGTAATCGGTGACGACCGTCTGCCTGGCCGGATCAATCGTGTCGGCGGTGGAGCTGGCCGGCGTGGCCACGCGCAGCCGCCCGCCCTTCACCGGCTTCGGCGGCGTGGCGAAACCGCAGGCGCCTAGCCCCAGCGGCAGGCCGGCCGCGAGCGCGCCCGCGCCCAGCAGACGCAGCGCACCGCGCCGGTCCGGCGCCGGGAAGGCCGCCACCTTCACCGGCGCCAGTCCTGATAACGGTAATAGGCACCGACCAGCGGCAGGAACCACGGCGTGCCGAAATGACCGGGGATCGCCGGCCACTTCAGGTTCGCCCACGGGTTCGCGGCGGCGTCGCCCGCGATCACCCGCGCCATCCGCTCGCCCATCAGCACCGACATCTGGGTGCCGTGGCCGCTGTAGCCGGTCGAGTAGAAAATTCCGTCCCGCTCGCCCGCGCGCGGCATCCGGTCCGCCGTCATGTCGACGATGCCGCCCCAGGTATAGTCGATCGGGAAGTCGGCAAGCTCGGGAAAGATACGCGCCATCCCCGCTTCCAGCACCTTGCCGCTCTTGAGGTCGCTGCGCGGCGAGGAGAGGGCGAAGCGGGCGCGGCCGCCGAAGATCAGCCGGTCGTCGGCGGTGAGGCGGAAATAGTTGCCCACGTTGCGCGTGGTGGAGCAATTGCGTCGCCCCGGCATCAGCCGCGCCACCTGGCCCGGGCGCAGCGGTTGCGTCGCCACGATGAAGCTGCCGATCGGCACGATCCGCCGCCGCATCCAGCCGAACGGCCCCTTCATCGAGGCGCCGGTGGCCAGCAGCACGGCATCCGCCTCGATCGGTCCTTTCGCCGTCTCGATCCGGTGCCGCCCGCCGGGTATTTTCGTGATCGCGGTGACGCCGGCCTGCTCGTGCAGCACCGCGCCGTGGCGCACCGCCGCCTCCGCCAGCCCCGCCGCGAACCTGCCCATGTGAAGCGAGGCGCTGCGCGGGAACACGATGCCGCCGTGGAACTGGTCGGAGCCGATCTCGCGGTGCAGGTCGGCCTTGTCGATCAGGCGGAGGTTCGGCTCCACCTCGCGCGCCAGCATCTCGGCGGTCTTGCCCAGCTTTTCGCCATGCTCGGGCTTGTCGGCCAGCTTCAGCTTGCCGTTGCGGACGAAATCGCACTGGATCTGCTCGTCGCGGACGATCGCCTCGACCCGGTCCACGCCCTCGTCGAACGCGTGATACAGCGCTCGCGCGGCGTCCATGCCGATCTTCGCCGCCAAACCGCCCAGATCGCCGGCCAGCCCGTTGTTGCACTGCCCGCCGTTGCGGCCCGAGGCCTCGCCCGCCACGCGCCCGGCCTCCACCAGCACCACGTCGGTGCCGGCCATCGCCAGCGCGCGGGCAGCGGCGAGGCCGGTGAAGCCGCCGCCGACCACCACGACCGAGGCCTTGCGCGGCAAGGGTGCATCCGATGCCCCGGCAAAGCGCGGCGCGGTATCGGTCCAGAAGGACTCGAGCTTCATCGTCCGGTCCTCCCGTGCTGCCTGATCGCCATCGCCTGTCCCCCGGTCATCGGCCCGTTCCCGGCCTTCGGTATGCTATGATCTTCGGCCATGCCCCCGGCATTGTCGCCACGCGGCAGATGATGCCGCAGGCGCATCGTGCCGAACTCACCGGGCAGACCGCAGACTTTGCCGCGTCCGCCCGGCCACCTCATTCGCCCGCCGCCCAGCTCTTCAGGTCGGGACGGCTGACGGCGCCCTCGATCGTGGCGATCACGCGCTCGCCCATCAGCGGGCCGAACTTGAACATCTGTCCGTCGCAATTGCCCACCGCGATCATGCGGCCTTCCGTCTCGATGCGGAAGCGGCGGCTGGTGTCCATCATGTAATAGCCCACCTGCACGCGCAGCGGCACATACGCCCCGATGTCCTTCACGAAACGGCCGAAGCCGGCGAGGATCGCCTGCGCCTCCCCTTCGGGGCTGGCGACGCCGCCATCGGGATCGGCCGGTCGGCGATGCGCGCCATAGCCGAACTTCAGGTCCGTGCCGCAGACGCCGGGCAGGGTATAGCCGCCGTTGTCGCCATAGGCGACGAGCGCCGGGCCTTCGTTCCACGCCTTCGCATAGGCCGGCGGCGGGGTGACGTAGCACAGCGCCTGCCGCATCACCGGATGCCCGGCAAAGGCCGGCACCAGCCGCCCGCCCCAGGCGCCGGCCGCCACCACCAGCGCATCGCCCGCGATCGTCCGCCCGTCCGCCAGCGTGACGGACGCGGCGGCGGGATCGACCGTGGCGACCGTGGTGTCGGGCATCAGCTCCACCCCCATGCGCGCCACCAGATCGGCCAGGCCGGCGACGATGCGATCGGCGAACAGCGGCCCTGCGCGGCCACCCACCACGCCGAACGATTCGTCGGTCAGGCGATATTGCGGGCACAGCACCGACAGGGCGGCCGCATCCAGCACGTCGTGCTGCAAGCCGGTGCTGCGGAAGGTGGCGAGCGTGCGATGCGCGTAATCGCCGTCCTTCTCGGCGATGGCGATCGCGCCGGTATCGACGAAATGCGTCGCGCCGAGATCGGCCCACAGCCGGTCCCACGCGTCGAACGCATCGTGCACCATCACTGTGTAGCCGGCCGCATCGCCGTAGTGATGGCGGATCATGCGGTGCGAATCCCACGATGAGGCGAGCGGGTTGGGGATCGGACCGCGCTCGATCAGCACCACGTCATGCCCTTTGGCGCGGGCGGCGCGAGCGGTGGAGAGGCCGACGACACCGGCGCCGACGATGATGATCCGGGCCAAGGCATTCCTCCTTCAGAGACAGGCTCGATAGGCGAGGATAGGCGGCGCTTCCCGGCAGGATATGGCAGATCGTGCCGCCAATCGAGGACATCGCCCCGACACTCCGCCGCATCGCGGCAGTCCATGCCAGCGATGTCGGGCTATCTGGTGCTGGTGATGGTCCGGCCCGGCCGGAATGAATGAGGAGGATGGTCGATGGCGGCCTTGCCCGACACGGTGCCCGACAACCGGATGAGCCTGCGGGCGATGGAGGAGGGGGATATTCCCGCCGTCCACGCGCTTTCCAAGGCGGAGAAATGGCCGCACCGCGTCGACGACCTCGCGCCGATGCTGGCGCTGGGGCACGGCATCGTCGCTGAGATGGGCGGGAAGATCGTCGGCACCACCATCTGGTGGCCCTGCGGCGACAAGGTGGCGACGCTCGGCATCGTCATCGTCTCGCGCACCCATCGCGGCGCCGGCATCGGCCGGATCGTGATGGAGGCGGTGCTCGATGCGATCGGCGACCGCACGATCCTGCTGAACGCGACCGACGACGGCCTGCCGCTGTACCGCAAGCTGGGGTTCCAGGGCGTGTCCGAGATATTGCAGCATCAGGGTGCCGCCTTCTCCGTACCGATCGTGCCGCTGGAGGCGGGGGAACGGTTGCGCCCGGTGGGCCTGCGCGACGCCGACCGCGTGGCCGCGCTGGTGGAGGGCGCGACCGGGCTGCACCGGCCCGCGCTGATGGCGGCGCTGCTGAAGAAGGCGCGCGGCGTGGTGATCGACCGCGAGGGCGAGCTGCTGGGCGTGGCGCTGTTCCGCCGCTTCGGGCGCGGCTATGTGGTGGGGCCGGTGGTGGCGCCCGATCCGCACCGGGCGCGCGCGCTGATCTCGCACTGGGTCGGCTCGCGCGCGGGCAAGTTCACCCGGCTGGACATCACCGGCGAGAGCCGGCTGGGCGAGTGGCTGGACGAGCTGGGCCTCGTCCGCGTCGGTCGCGTCGTCACGATGGTGAAGGGGGAGCCGCCTGTGCCCACGGGGCCGGCGCATTCCTTCGCCATCGTCAGCCAGGCGCTGGGCTGATGGGCGGCATCGCGGGGCTGACGCGGCCCGATCTGTTCATCGAGCGGATGCGGATCGGCGGGGAATGGATGGCCGCCTCGGGCGGCGGCACGGTTCCCGTCGAGGATCCGGCGACCGGCGAGACGATCGGCACCGTGCCGGCCGGTGACGCTGCCGACGCGCGCGCCGCGATCGACGCGGCCGCCGCCGCCTACGGCCCGTGGCGCCGGCGCACTGCGGGCGAGCGTGCCGCCATCCTGGAGCGGTGGCACGACCTGATTCTCGCCAACGTCGCCGATCTCGGTCGGATCATGACCGCCGAGCAGGGCAAGCCCACCGCCGAGGCGGAAGGCGAGATCCGCTACGCCGCCACCTTCGTGAAATGGTTCGCCGAGGAAGGCCGCCGCATCGGCGGCTATGACGTGCCAGCGCCGACCGCCGACCGCCGCGTGCTGGCGCTCAAGGAGCCGGTGGGCGTGTGCGCGGCGATCACGCCGTGGAATTTCCCGGCGGCGATGATTACCCGCAAATGCGCCCCGGCGCTGGCGGCGGGCTGCACCGTGGTGGTCAAGCCATCGGAGCTGACCCCGTTCAGTGCGATCGCGCTGGTGGAGCTGGCGCGGCAGGCCGGTGTGCCCGACGGCGTGCTGAACATCGTGACGGGCCTGCCCGCCGATATCGGCGCGGAACTCACCGCCAGCGAGACGGTGCGCAAGATCAGCTTCACCGGCTCCACCCGCGTCGGCGCGCTGTTGATGGAGCAGTCCGCCCCTACGCTGAAACGGCTGAGCTTCGAGCTGGGCGGCAACGCGCCCTTCATCGTGTTCGACGACGCCGACCTCGACATGGCGGTGGCCGGCGCGATGATGAGCAAGTTCCGCAACGCCGGGCAGACCTGCGTGTGCGCCAACCGCATCCTCGTGCAGGCCGGCATCCACGATCGCTTCGTCGAGCGGCTGGGCGCGGCGGTGCGCGCGCTCACCGTGGCGGACGGGCGACGGGCCGGGGCCACCATCGGCCCGCTCATCAACGCCGCCGCCACCGCCAAGGTGGCGGGGCATCTGGCGGACGCGCTGGCGAAGGGGGCAAGCGTGGCTGCCGCCGCCGACTTCGCCCACGACGAAACCCGCTTCTCGCGCCCCGTGCTGCTGACCGGCGCCACCACGGACATGCGGCTGGCGACCGAGGAGACGTTCGGCCCGATCGCCCCCGTGTTCCGTTTCGAGGAGGAGGCCGAGGCGATCGCCATCGCCAACGCCACCCCGTTCGGCCTCGCCAGCTATTTCTATACCGACAACCTGCACCGCGCGTGGCGCGTGGCCGAGGCGCTCGACTTCGGCATGGTCGGCCTCAACACCGGCACCGTTGCGATGGAGATGGCCCCGTTCGGCGGCATCAAGCAATCGGGCCTGGGCCGCGAGGGCGGGCGCGC
Organism: Alterirhizorhabdus solaris; assembly: GCF_007785815.1. Classification (GTDB taxonomy): domain Bacteria; phylum Pseudomonadota; class Alphaproteobacteria; order Sphingomonadales; family Sphingomonadaceae; genus Alterirhizorhabdus; species Alterirhizorhabdus solaris. The sequence goes on from NZ_VNIM01000128.1 coordinate 7,434, forward strand.
GGGGATCGAGGAGTATCTCGAAACCAAGGCGTTCCACTGGGGCGGGCTGAAGCTCTGACGTACATCCGCTCCTCAGAATGAGCGGATTTCCTGGAAGAATCTCAAGGAGCCATCATGCCCCACTATACGATCGCGGTCCTCCCCGGTGACGGCATCGGCACCGAGGTGATGCCCGAGGGCCTGCGCGTATTGGAGAAGGCCGCGGCGAAGTTCGGCTTCACCGTGGACCAGCAGCACCACGATTTCGCGCATTGCGGCTATTATGCCGAGCACGGCCGGATGATGCCGGAGGACTGGAAGGCGCGGATCGGCAACCCTTCCGCCATCCTGTTCGGCGCGGTCGGCTGGCCGGATATCGTGCCCGACCACATCTCGCTGTGGGAATCGCTGATCCAGTTCCGCCGGGAATACGACCAGTACGTCAACCTGCGGCCGGTGCGGCTGATGCCGGGCGTGCCGTGCCCGCTGGCCGGGCGCAAGCCGGGCGACATCGACTTCATGGTGGTGCGCGAGAATACCGAGGGCGAATACAGCGCCATCGGCGGCACCGCCTTCCCCGGCACCGATCGCGAGGTGGTGATCCAGGAGACGGTGATGACGCGCGTCGGCGTCGATCGCATCCTGCGCTACGCCTATGATCTGGCGATGACGCGCGGGAAGAAGCACGTCACCTCCGCCACCAAGTCGAACGGCATCGCCATCACCATGCCCTATTGGGACGGCCGGGTGGAGGCGATGGCGGCGCAATATCCCGAGATCCGCAGCGACAAATATCACATCGACATCCTGTGCGCGCAGTTCGTGATGAACCCCGACCGGTTCGACGTGGTCGTCGCCTCCAACCTGTTCGGCGACATCCTCTCCGATCTCGGCCCGGCCTGCACCGGCACGATCGGGGTGGCGCCGTGCGGCAACATCAACCCCGATCGCTCGGTGGCCTCGCTGTTCGAGCCGGTTCATGGCTCTGCCCCCGATATCGCCGGCAAGGGCATCGCCAACCCGGTGGGCATGATCTGGACGGTGGCGATGATGCTGGAGCATATCGGCGAGACCGAAGCCGCCGCGGCGATCGTCCGCGCGATCGAGACGGTGCTGGCGACGCCGGAGGGCCGCACCCGCGATCTGGGCGGCACCGCCGATACGGTGGCGTGCGGGCGGATGATCGCCGACGCGCTCTGACCGGGCGGGGCGGGGGCTGCCGCCCTCGTCCGGCCATCGGCAGCGATGCACAAAGGAAGGGCCGGGGGATCGCTCCCCCGGCCCTTTCCTCATGCTGACGGGATCACGCCGCCGGGCGGTAGATCGCGTACACCTTCTTCACCTGCTCGCGGCTGTCCCACGAGCACATCGCGCCCTGCTCGATCAGGAAGATATCGCCGGTGGCGAACGTGCCCGCACGGCCCGCCTCGTCCACGAACGTCACCGCGCCCTGCAACAGGTGCATCAGCTCGTAATGGCGATAGCGCATCGGCAGGCGGTGGTAGGGGGTTGAGTCCCATGTGCCGACCATGAATTCGCCGTTGGCCGAGCGATAATCGGTCACGCTGCGGCAGGCCGGCGTCGGGCCGACCAGCAGGTCCGCCAGCGGCGCCCCCGAGGGGGCGAGCGGCGCGGCTTCGTCGACGATCAGCGGAGCTTCGGCACCCGCCGGCCCGCTGGTGCAGCGCATCACGATCGCGCGGGTGGCCGGCGCCGCCGTCCAGCGGAAACCGCCGCCGCCCGGCAGCACGCCGCTCTCGTTCTGCCCGAGGCTGATCGCGCCGCCATCGTGCTGGATCGCCAGCGCGCCCGCGATCACGAGGACGAACTCGTCGCCCGGCAGCGGATCGGCCGTGCCCGCGCCGCCGTCCAGCGCCAGCAGGTCGAGCGTCACCGGCCCCCCCGGCAACGGCAGCGCGACCCGCGCGGAGAGCCAATCACCCGCCGGCACCGGCCCGGCATCGGCGGCGAAGGCGCGCAGGTCGACGAAGCTGCGGACCGTCTCGGCCACGTCGCTCATGGCGTTCACAGCCCCACCAGACCGGGCAGGCCACCGATGTCGGTGATCTCGTGCGTGCTGTAATAGGGGTTGGCCGGTTCGTGCCCACGATTGACGTAGGCCCGCGCGCCGAAGCCCATGTCGTGCGCGGTCATCTGGTCGTAGCGCATGCTGGACGAGACGTGGAGCATCTCCTCCGGCGCGCAGCCGAGCTGGTCGAGCATATATTCGAACGCCTGCATCCGCGGCTTGTAGGCCTGCGCTTCCTCCGCGGTGTAAACGGCGTGGAACGGGGCCTGAAGGGCGGTCACGCTGGCCGGGATCAGGTCCTTCATCGAGTTGGACAGGATCACCAGCGGATATTCCGCCGCCACGCGCTTCAGCGGCTCCACCACGTCGGGGTGCGGGCCCCACGTCGGCACGGCGGCATAGACCGCCGCCGCGTCGCTGTCGCGATACTCGACGTTCGCCCTGGCGCAGGTACGGCGGAGCGAATTTTCCACTACATCGCGGTATGGCTTCCAGGCGCCCAGCACCTCGTCGAGCCGGTAGGCGGAGAAATCGGCGACGAACGCGTCCATGTCGGCGGCGGCGACGCGATCGGCGTAGAGTCGGCGCGCGACCGGGGCCATCTCGAAATAGATGAGCGTGCCGTAGCAATCGAACGAGATGTATTTCGGACGCAAGGACATGGGATCCCCCTTGATGGAGCCGCGAGCGGAGGACACACCTTAGCCG
>NZ_VNIM01000129.1 GCF_007785815.1 Alterirhizorhabdus solaris
AAACCGCCGCGCGCTGAGACCAAAACGTAGGGATGCGTCGAAAAGGTGAGATGTGTAAAAGAGACGGGTGCTGGGGTGGGCGCCGGAAGGCGACGAGCTGCTGCTGGCCAACGAGGCGATCGTGCCGTCGACGCCTGCTCCGGCGCCCACGCCAGCACCGGCCCCCGTTGCTGCTCGCGAAGAGCCGGCGCGTCCTTCGTGGCGCAGCCCGGCGGCGGAGCCTGCACCCGCGCCGGCCCCTGCGCCCCGCACCGGCCGCGAGGGCGGCACGTTGTTCGAGCGCATGTCGAACATCGCTCGTGGTGCCGCCAAGGCGCAGCAAGCCGAGCCGGACGCCGAGGGCAAGCCGCTCGATATCCCGCGTTTCCTCAATCGCCAGAACAATCAATAAGCCACTGCGCGCGGCGGGCCGGCGCCCGTCGCGCACGTGCATCGGCGGCGTCGGGCGTTGCCGCCGTTCGTCGGTGATGGATACCGCTCTGCCGTTTCCCCCGGCCCGGGGTGCTTGCCGCCACGCACTGCCGGTCGCTTATCCTTTGATGACATGACATCGCATTCCCCCACCCTTCGCGCGCGGCTGGCGAGGCTCCTCGCGTCCTTCGCCCTCATCGCCCCGCTGGCGATGCCGCCGCTGGCCGCGCAGACCACCGGCTATCCGGCGCTGGCCGATGCCGATCCCGTCACGGCGTTGAGCCGTTACCTGCGGATGCTGGCGGCCAATCCCCGCGATCTCGCCTCGCTCACCGGGGCCGGACGCGCCGCACTGGCGGTGGGCGACGCGAACGCCGCGCTCGGCTTCTATGCCCGCGCAGAAGAACTTGCGCCGCGCAACGGCCGGATCAAGGCCGGCCTCGCCACCGCGCTGGTGCAGATGGAGCAGCCGCGTGCCGCGCTTAAGCTGTTCGACGAGGCTGTCGCGCTGGGCGTGCCGGCGGGCGAGATCGCCGCCGATCGCGGCCTCGCCAACGATCTGAACGGGGACGGGCGCCGCGCGCAGGCGGACTACACGATCGCCCTGCGCGCGCGTGAGGACGCCGAGACGGTGCGCCGCCTCGCGCTGTCGATGGCGGTGTCGGGGGATCGCGACGGGGCGCTGGCCGTGCTGTCTCCATTGCTGCGGCGGCGCGACAGCGGGGCGGAACGCGCGCGGGCCTTCGTGCTTGCTCTGACCGGCGACCAGACCGGCGCGGCGAACGCGGTGCGGGCCGCGATGCCCGGTCCGCAGGCGACGGTGATGACCAGTTTCATGAGCCGGCTGGCCCGGCTCAACCCTGCGCAGAAGGCGCTGGCGGTGAACTTCGGCTATTTCCCGTCCGACGGCCGCTCGTACACCGCCGCCGAGTTGTTCGCCGACGCCCGCGCCGCGTCGTTGCCCGCTGTCGGCAGCGCGATCGGCCAGCGCGATCCACGTCGCGACCTGCGGGGCGATACGCCGCTGATCCCGGCCGGCGAGGCGCTTGGCCCACGGATCGCGCGCAACGACGTCGTCTCGGTCGCCCCCCGCCGGCGGCCGGGGGAGATGGCCGAGGTGATGCCACCGCCGCATGTCCTGTCCGCGCCGATCCCCGGGGTCACGCCGCTCACCACCGCGATGGGTGTTGCCGAGACGCGCGTGGCGCTGGCCCAGTCCGGCGGCGTGGCATCGCGGCCCGTCGCCGCCATTCCCGCTGCCCGACAGGATGGCGGCATCGTGGCGGCCGCAGGCGGGCCGGTGGTGGCGACAAGGACCACGCCCCCGACGACGATACGCACGGTCACCGGGCCTGTGGTTTCTGCGACTGCAGCGGCGGGCGCGACGGCGGCGGCGCCGGTGGCCGCGTCGGTCGCGGTTCCGACGGGTAGCGCACCGGCCGTCACGGCCGTTGCGGTGCCGGCATCGGCTTCGGCGGTGCCGTCGCCCGGTTTCGACGTTCTTCAGGCCACGCCGGCCGCGACGGCCGAGGCATCACGCCCGGCGGCGCCCGTTGCGACGGCGCTGTCGGCCAATGCCCCCGTGGTCGTCACGGCGACCGGCCCTGCGCTCGCCACCGCGCCAAGTCCCGTGCCGGCGCGTGTCGCCGCCGCGCCGCGCACGACCATGCCGCCAGCCGTGCGGGCGACCGAGACCTCGCCCACGCGGCAGTCCCAGTCGGCCGTCCGGACGACGACGCGGACCGAGCGGCTCGCCAAGGCGACGGCTGCCCGGGAGGACCGGGAGTCGACGGACGAGATGCCGGCCGTTGCCGGTCGAAAGAGCGGGGCCACCACCCGGAACGGCAAGCCCGTGAAGCTGGCCGCACTCGACCCGAAAGCCGGAAAATCGCCGCGATCGGGGGAGAGCGGCGTCAGGACCGGCAAGGCTGGCGAGGCGGCAGAAGACAGCGCCACCGAAGACGTGACGACTGGCAGGAACGCGAAGTCGAAGGGGACGCAGGCCGCCCGGACGACGAAGGCGGCGAAGGCCTCCGGCAAGGCGGCGGACGCGGGCGCCGACGACGGCGCGAACGACACGAAAACGGGCAAGACCGGAAAATCCACGCGAGACGCAAGATCGTCAGGCAAGGCGCGGATCGCCGAGGACGTGAAGACGGACCGGGAGTCGAAAATCGATGCGGATGCCAAGACAGGCAAGAGCGCGAAGACGGACAAGGATACCAAGGCCGGCAGGAATGCGAAGGCCGGCAAGGACATGGAGATCGCCGGCAACGCCCAGCCCGCGAAGGACGCGAAGACTACGAAGGGCGCCAAGGCTGCGGATACGAAGGCCAGACCGGCCACCGCCGAGCGTTACTGGGTGCAGGTCGCCTCGGGCAGCAACAAGGCCAATCTGGACAAGGCGTGGGACAGCGTGAAGGGCAAGGCGCCGAAACTGCTCGCCGGGCAGACGACGCATACCGCGCCGTGGAAGGCCTCCAACCGGCTGCTGATCGGCCCGTTCAAGAGCGAGGCGGACGCGCAGGCCAAGGTGAACGCGCTGGCGAAGGCGGGCGTTTCCGGTATTCAGTTCACCACCCGCGCGGGTGCCGACGTGGAGAAGGTGGGCGGCGGCAAGTAGACCGCGCGTTTCCTTCCCGCCGCGGCCGGCCTACATGCGCGGCATGATTGCCCCCTTCGCCTCCGATCCGGCCGCCTCGCGCGGGCGGCTGCATGCCGAGCCACGCGGCGAGACGCGCGGGCCGCGCAACGCCTTCCAGCGCGATCGCGATCGCATCATCCACGCGATCGCCTTCCGCCGGCTGGGCCACAAGACGCAGGTGTTCGTGGCCCCTGACGGCGATCATTATCGCGTCCGCCTGACGCACAGCCTTGAGGTGGCGCAGATCGGCCGCACGATCGCGCGTGCGCTGGGGCTGGACGAGGATTTGACCGAGGCGCTGTGCCTTGCCCACGATATCGGCCACCCGCCGTTCGGCCATTCGGGCGAGGAGGCGCTGACCGAGGCGGTGGCCGATGCCGGCGGGTTCGATCACAATGCCCATACCCTGCGCGTGCTCACCCGGATCGAGACGCCCTATCCGCGCTGGGACGGCCTCAACCTGAGCTGGGAAACACTCGAGGGGCTGGCCAAGCATAACGGCCCCGTCGCCGATCCGCCGTGGGCGCTGGCCGAAGTCGACGCGGCGATGCCGCTCGATCTGGGCGGCTGGCCCTCGCTGGAGGCGCAGGTCGCGGCGCTGGCGGACGACATCGCCTACGACAACCACGATATCGACGACGGCCTGCGCGCCGGGCTGATCGACCTCGACGACGTGGTGGCGCAGCCGCTGGTGGCGCCGGGCTGGGCGGCGGTGAGTGCGCGCTACCCCGATCTGCCGCCGCAGCGGCGGGTGGCGGAGCTGATCCGCGAGCAGATCGGCCGCATGGTCCACGACCTGCTCGATGCCACCGGCGCCGCGCTGGCGGATGTAGCGCCCGGCAGCGCCGATGCGGTGCGCGGGGCGGGGCGGGTGCTGGCGTGCTTCTCAGCCGGCATGGCGGCGGACGAGCGGGCGTTCAAGCGGTTCATGTACGCGCGGCTGTATCACCATCCCAGCCAGCTTGCGGTGGCGGAACAGGCGCGGGTGGTGATCGCCGGGCTGGCCGCCGCCTATCGCGCCGACCCTGCGCTGCTGCCCCCGCACTGGCGCGCCGCGCTGCCGGCGCAGGAGCCGCAGCGCGCCCGCCACATCGCCGATTTCATCGCCGGGATGACCGACCGTTATGCGCTGGCCCGCTACCGCGCGCTGATCGGCCCGATCGATCTGGGCGAGGAAGTTTAGCGACGGACGACATAAGGCTGACCCGCCGACCGCTCATTCTGGGGAGCCGTTGAGCCTGCCGAAATGGCGTCTCGCAGGAGGGTGGCAGCCGCGTCCTTCGATACAGGCCTTCGCCATGCTCGGTCCTTCCTCGGGGTGAGCGGGACAGGATCGAGTCATTCGTCCTTGGCGCCTTGCGTCGTCCCGGCTTTCGAAGATGACGGCGCGAGATGCGCGCCGATTGGATATGCGCCGGCTTTCCGGTAGATGCGGCGCCGAACAATCGACCGGAAGACCGCCTTGACCCTGTACGCCCGCTTCGCCGATCGCATCGACGCCATCCTCGACACGCTGGAAGCCGAGGGGGCGCTGCCCGCCGGGCTCGATCGCCGCAATGTAGCGGTGGAGCCGCCGCGTGACCCGGCGCACGGTGATCTCGCCACCAACGCCGCGATGGTGCTGGCGAAACCGGCGAAGACCAACCCGCGCGCGCTGGCTGCGCTGATCGCGCCGAAGCTGGCGGACCTGCCCGAGATCGAGACGGCCGAGGTGGCCGGCCCCGGCTTCATCAACGTGCGCCTCACCCCGGAGTCGTGGCGCGACGAACTTCGCACGATCCTGCGCGACGCCGGCGGTTACGGCCGCTCCGCGCTGGGGCAGGGCGCGCGCGTGAACGTGGAATATGTGTCCGCCAATCCGACCGGGCCGATGCATATGGGCCATTGCCGGGGCGCGGTGGTGGGCGATGCGCTGGCCAGCGTGCTGGAACATGCCGGCTTCGCGGTGACGCGCGAATATTATGTCAACGACGCGGGGTCTCAGGTCGATACGCTCGCCCGCTCCGCCCACCTGCGCTACCGCGAGGCGCTGGGCGAGACGATCGAGGTGCCGGAAGGGCTGTATCCGGGTGATTATCTGGTGCCGATCGGGGCGGCGCTGGCGGCAGAATACGGCGACCGCTACGTCACCGCGCCCGAGGCGGAATGGCTGGTCACGTTCCGCGAGAAGACGGTGGCGGCGATGCTGGACCTGATCCGCGCCGACCTCGCGCTGCTGGGCATCCACCACGATCGCTTCGCCTCCGAGGCGGAGGTGCAGGCATCGGGCAAGGTAAAGGCGGCGTTCGACCGGCTGCGCGCCGACGGGCTGCTGTACGAAGGCGTGCTGGAGGCACCCAAGGGCGAGGTGCCCGACGACTGGGCGCCGGTGGAAATGACCCTGTTCCGCGCCACCGCCTTCGGCGACGACAGCGACCGGCCGGTGATGAAGGCGGACGGCGGCCTCACCTATTTCGGCACCGATCTGGCCTATCACGCGCAGAAGGCGGACGACGCCGACCAGCTGATCGACATCTGGGGTGCGGACCATGCCGGCACCGTCAAGCGCATCCAGGCGGCGGTGAAGGCGCTGACCAAGGACGGGAACGGGGCGGCGAAGCCGTTCGACGTGAAGCTGGTGCAGATGGTGCGCCTGCTGCGCGGCGGCGAGCCGGTGAAGATGAGCAAGCGCGCGGGCAATTTCGTGACGCTGGCCGATGTGGTGCGCGAGGTGGGCAAGGATGTCGTCCGCTTCACCATGCTCACCCGCAAGGCCGATGCGCAGATGGACTTCGATTTCGCCAAGGTGGTGGAGGCATCGAAGGACAACCCGGTGTTCTACGTTCAGTACGCCCATGCCCGCATCCGCTCGCTGCACCGGCGTACCGCCGAGGCCGGGCTGGCGATCGCGGCCGAGCCGGACCTGACGCTGCTCGACGGCGAGGAGATGGCGCTGGTGAAACTGGCGGCGCAATTCCCCCGCATCGTCGAGGCGGCGGCGGTGAACCACGAGCCGCACCGTATCGCCTTTTACCTCTCCGATGTGGCGGCGGCGTTCCATGCGGCATGGAATCGCGGTAACGACGATCCCGCCCGGCGGTTCTTGATGGCGGATGATGCCGCGACGACGTCGGCACGGCTGGCCTTGGCGGAATCGATCGGGCAGATCATCCGCAACGGGCTGGCCATCATGGGTGTGGCCGCGGCCGAGGAGATGAACTGATGACCGACATCGAGCGGAGCCGCAGCGCGGGCGCGGATGAGGATCGGTTGCCCTGGCTCGAACCGGCCGAAAACGAGCAGCCGGCGCCGGGCGTGGGCGCGGGCCGGCTTATCGCGGCGGTGCTGGTCGCGCTGGTGGCGATCGGGCTGGTGATCGGCGGCCTGTTCTGGATCCGCGATCGCGGCGCGCGGGTGGACGGCGGCAACGGCGACCTGATCGCGGCACCGGCCGGCGACTACAAGGTCGCGCCGACCGACCCGGGCGGCATGAACGTGGAAGGCGAGGGCGACGCCACCTATGCCGCCAGCCAGGGCGTACCGGTGGATGCGGCGATCGACATCTCCCGGCGCCCCGAGGCACCGATGGCGGTTCCGGCACGCGCGCCGACCCCGGCGACGCCACCAGCCGCTCCGCCCGCCGCCCCCGCAGCGCCGCCGGTGGTGACCGCTGCCGCTCCGGTACGGGTGCCGGCCGTGCCGGTGGCGGTTCCGCCCAAGCCGGCGGAAACCGTCAAGGCGGCCGACGTTCCGCCCGCCGCGACCAAGCCCGTCCGTGGGCCGTCGGTGCAGCTCGGCGCGTTGGGCAGCGAGGCGAAGGCGCAGGCGGCGTGGTCCGATCTGGCCGGCCGCTTCCCGTCGCTGGCCGCCTTCCCGCATAGCGTGACGCTGGCCGAGGTGGGCGGCAAGAAGCTGTATCGCCTGCGTGCTTCGGCGGGGGACCGGGGCAAGGCCGGCACCGTCTGCCGCGCGCTGACTTCGGCCAAGGAAGCCTGCGCCGTCATCAACTGACGGCCGGTTTCCGCAAGGCATGATACGGCCCGGCGTCCTCGTGACGCCGGGCCGTTTGCTTTTCGCCCCTGCGCGATCACGGTTTCGCCGGCGGGCGAAAGCCACTAGAGCGCGGCTGTCCTCGGCCCCGGACAGGGGCCTCACGTCGCCCGGAGTTGCCATGTCCGCCGATCACGCCCCCGACCCCGCGCTGCTCGTCAAGGCCGAAACGCTCGTCGAGGCGCTGCCCTACATGCAGCGATATGCCGGCGAGACGTTCGTCGTGAAATACGGCGGGCACGCGATGGGCGACCCGGAGGCGGCGCGCGATTTCGCCGAGGATGTCGTGCTGATGAAGGCGGTCGGCATCAACCCGGTCGTCGTGCACGGCGGCGGCCCGCAGATCGGCGCGATGCTGAAGACGCTGGGGGTGGAGACGAGCTTCATCGACGGCCTGCGCGTGACCAATGCTGAAACCGCCAAGGTCGCCGAGATGGTCCTGTCAGGCTCGATCAACAAGGAGATCGTCTCGTGGATCGGCCGCGCCGGCGGCCGCGCGGTCGGCATCTCGGGCAAGGACGGGCGCCTCGTCACCGCCGAGAAGGTGCGCCGCACCCGCCGCGACCCGGACAGCAACATCGAGCAGGTGGTCGACCTCGGCTTCGTCGGCGAACCTTCCGATGTCGACACGCGCGTGCTCGACACCATCTCGAAGGCGGGAATGATCCCGGTCGTGGCGCCGATCGGCGTGGGCGAGGACGGCGAGACCTACAACATCAACGCCGATACGATGGCGGGCGCCATCGCCATCGCCACCGGCGCCGCCCGCCTGTTCCTGCTGACCGACGTGGCCGGCGTGCTGGACAAGCAGAAGCAGCTCCTCTCCGACCTCACGCCGCGCCAGATCGCCCGGCTGCGCGAGGACGGGACGATTTCTGGCGGGATGATCCCCAAGCTGGAAACCTGCGTCGATGCGGTCGAGGGCGGGGTGGACGCCGCCGTGGTGCTGGACGGGCGGGTGCCGCACGCGATGCTGCTGGAAATCTTCACGCGGCGCGGGGCAGGCACGCTGATACGCGCGGACTGACGGGTCAGGCCGGCCCGCGCCAGCGCAGCGCGAGGATGGTCAGGTCGTCGCTCGGATCGGCACCGTCCTCGAACGCGCGGACGGCGTCACCCAGTCGGTCTGTCGCTTCGCGGGCGCTGACGGCGGCGGTCCAGCCGCCGAGGATGGCGAAGGCGCGGGCGTGGCCGAAGAAGCCGCCGGCGGCGTCCTGCGCCTCGGTCAGCCCGTCGCTCACCACCACGATGCCGTCGCCGGGGGCGAGGTGGATCGTCTCGACCGGATAGGGGAACCCGCCGGCCACGCACAGCGGCGGCCCGCCTTCCAGCGCCAGTTCCTCCACCACCCCCACCGCCGTTACGCGCAGCGGGTTCTCGTGGCCGGCGTTGCAGAAATCGAGCCGGCCGGTAGCGGCGTCGAGGATGCCGACCAGCATGGTCACGAACATGTCCTGCGCGTTGTCGCGGGACAGTTCGGCATCGATCCGCGCCACGGCGGCGGCGAGATCGTCACCCTCGCGCAGCAGCACGCTCTTGGAGAGCGCCCGGGACAGCGCCATGAACAGGGCGGCGGGGATGCCCTTGCCGGTCACGTCGCCGACGAGGAAGCACAGGCGGTCCGCGCCCAGCGGGATCGCGTCGTAGAAATCACCGCCGACGGACCGTGCCGGTTCCAGCCGTGCATCGAGGTCGATCGCGGGGTGGAGGCGGGCGAGGCCGGCACGCGGCGGCAGCATGCCGAGCTGGATCTCGCGCGCCGCCTCCAGTTCGCCCGCCGCGCGCGCCGCCGCCACCCGCTGTTCCGCCAGCGCCGTGCGCAGGCGACGCTGGCGGAAGGTCTGTTCGGCGAAGGTCATCGCCGCCACCGCCAGCGCCGTCGTCGCCCCCACCAGCAGCGGCCGCACCGGATCGAGCAGCAGGCCGAACCGCGCGAAGGCGCCAAAGCTGCCGACCACCAGCAACACCGCCGCCAGCCCCGGCACCAGCGCGATCGCCGCCCCGCGCAGGCGTGGCAGCAGCAGGATGGCGAGCGCCGCCAGCAGCGTCGCAGCACCCCATTCCACGCCTGCCGCCCACCACGGCCGCGCGAGCGCGCCGCCGCCGAGGATCGCGTCCACCGCCTGCGCCTGCACGAAGGTGCCATAGGTTTCGCGATCGACCGGGGTCGTCACCACGTCGGCGGTGCCGGCGGCGCCCAGCCCGATGATGACGATTCGCCCGCGAAACGCATCCGGCCGCCAGCCGCGCCGCAGCAGCAGCGCCGCCGACGTGACCGTGCCCGGCGGCAACCGCCCGAAGCGCAGCCGCATCCGCCCGTCCGCATCCACCGGCACGCGCCTGTCGCCCAGCGCCACCGCACGCAGCCGGCCGTGCGCGACGACCGGGGTGATCGTGTCGACCCCCAGCGCCACCCGCGCCAGTTCCAGCGCGAAGCCGGGCGTCGGCGCGCCGGCCACGTTCGCCACCAGCGGTACGCGACGGATCACGCCGTCGCGGTCGGGTGCGCCGTTGATGATCGCCTGCCCCGCCGCCACCTCGTCCAGATCGGGGATGTTGGCGAGCGCGCCGGGATAGGCCAGCACGCCGGGCGGCAGGGGCGCCGTGAAAGCGGCGCCGACCGGCAGCATCGCCGGATCGGTCTGCGCGCCGGCCGCGAAATCGACCGCATCCCGCTCGATGCCGACACGCGCCAGCACCACCGGATGCGCGCCCGCTACCTGGGCCAGCACCGCATCCTGCGAGGGCGCGGCCAGCATCGCCGTGCGCGCCGCCGCCGGCAGTTCGGGGTACAGCGCGGCGATGCGATCGGGGTTCAGCCGGTCCGGCTCTGGAAAGATCATGTCGAAGCCGATGGCGGTCGCGCCGCGCGCGGCGATCTCCTCGGTCAGCCGGGCGATGGTGTAGCGCGGCCACGGCCACGGCCCCACCGCCTTCAGGCTTTCGGGATCGATCAGCACCACCCGCGCCGCCGCGTCGCGCGGGGCGGCGGGGGCGGGGG
>NZ_VNIM01000012.1 GCF_007785815.1 Alterirhizorhabdus solaris
CCATCGCCCTGCAGCAGGCGATCGAGAAGGCGGTGTACGGCCTCGTGATGGAGGGCGTGGAGCTCAAGCTGTGGGATTTCGCCGACAGCGCGGCGGGCGCGCCCTTCCTGCTCAAATACCGCGACGAACGCGACGGCAAATACCCGCAGGAGCGGATCGCGGCCGCGCTGAAACGGTCGCAACTGGCCCCGAAGGTGCGCCAGGTTCGCAAGGACGACGAGGAACGCACCAGCGACCGCGCGCCCCTCCCGGCACGGCGGAGCGGGGGCTGACGAGATCAGGCGGCCCTTCGCAGAGGCCGCCGCATCATTCCGTCGGGAAGCGTTGCCGCGCTCCCCGACAGAACCCACGCCTCCGCAGAGAGGCGCAGCACGGGGCGGGTCGCCCCGAACGACGAGCAGGACGTGACCGAACCACTCTTGCCTGGAAACCGTCCGTAAACGGCACAGGCGATCACAGAGGACCAAGCCATGAAACGCACTATTCTCGCATCGGTTTCTTTCGCCGCAATGATTCTGTCGGCCGGCCCGGCGATGGCCGCCGGCAGCAATTCGACGGTGAACCAGAACGGCACGCTCCAGGCCGCCGTCATCCGTCAGGAAACCGCGACGAACGCCAAATCCACCGTCACCCAGTCGGGGACGGACAACGCGTTCAACATCCTGCAGGAAGGCACGGGCAACACCTCCACGGCGACGCAGGCGGGCGCCGACGTGAGGCCAGGCAACGTCAACTCCAACGCGCCGAAGACCTCGGGTGGGTACATCGCCAATAACGAGCAGAAGAGCAATTTCGGCAATGTGATCCAGCGCGGCACCGGCGGCACGTCCACGCTGAACCAGACCAACAACAATCGCGCGCTGATCGAGCAGACGTCCACCAGCACGGATGCGGTGTCGGATGTGACGCAGAACCAGCCCGCCGTCGGCGACTCGTTCAATCCCCGCGACTATCAGAACTCCGCCGACGTGACCCAGGCGGGCAACGGCCGCGTGACGGTCAATCAGAACGGCAATCCGGCCGGGGCCGCCAACGGCAACACGGCCTTCGCGACGCAGGATGCCAGCACCCTCGGCGCCACCTCGGAAATCACGCAATATGGCCGCAACCTCGCCACGACCCGGCAGAGCGGCGCGAGCAGCTATTCGTCGGTCGCCCAGGGGAGGGCCGGCCTTTCATCGGGCGACAACGTCGCCGACGTCACGCAGGACGGCGACAGCGACTCGTTCATCACCCAGTCGGACGGCGACAACAGCAGCGCGTTCGTGAACCAGAGCGGCGGGTCGTTCAATCTCTCGGTCGTCAACCAGAGCAAGGGGACCGGTGCGATCCTCAGCACCGTCGACGTACGTCAGATCGGGTCGGACAACCGGTCGGGTGCCACCCAGACCGGCCAGGGCGCCAACGCCACCGTGCGCCAGACGCAGACGCTCGGCGCCAGCAACGGCGATCGTTCCAACCTGTCGTCGATCGAGCAGGTGGCGTTCTCCACCGCCACCGTGACCCAGACCGGCGACGAGAACGACAGCTACCTCACGCAGTCCTCGTCCAACGGCGCGACCGGATCGACCGCCACCGTCACGCAGGACGGCCAGCGCAATGCGTCGGGGATCAACCAGTCCGCGTCGGGCACGTCGAATACGGCGACCGTTGCCCAGACCGGCACCGATCAGGGATCGAGCCTGACCCAGAACTCGACGGACTCGGCGGCGACGATCACCCAGAGCGCGTCGTTCAACCAGTCGTTCGCGGTACAGAGCGGCACGCAGCAGACGCTGTTCGTCTCGCAGACCGGGAGCGACAACATGTCCGGTGTCGATCAGTCCGGCAGCAACAACTATGCCTCGGTCAGCCAGACGACCAACAACAATGTCAACAGCCTGACGCAGGGCGGTTCGTTCAACACCGCGTTCGTCACGCAATAAGTGAAACGGAGGCCGGCGGTTCCCAGCGAACCGCCGGCCTTGTCCGGGGCGTCCGCGCGCGGCCATGCCCCCCCCCCACACACACGGGACCAAGGATGAACCGCATGCGTACCTGCCTTGTCCTGCTTGCCGTCGCGTTCGGTGGATCGGCATCGGCCGCCGTTCCCGGCAGCACCGCTTATGTCGCGCAGATCGGCGACGGGCAGATCGCCACGATCACCCGGCCCGGGGCGCGTGGCACATATGCCGACATCCGCCAGCAGGGCACCCGCAACGAGGGCCGGATCTCCCAGACCGGCGACGGCGCCATGCGGGCGCTGGTCAGCCAGACGGGCGACACCAACATCGTCGCCGCCCGCCAGAGCGGCGCGGGCGCCAACGACCTCATGCTCTTCCAGAATGGCGCCGCCAACGCGGCCGCGGTCGAGCAATCGGCCAGCGCGGCGACCAACTATGCAGCGCTGATCCAGACCGGCGCGAACAACGTGATGACGCTGGCGCAGAGCGGCAGCGACAATCGCGCCACGCTGAGCCAGACCGGCGACGGCAACGCCATGACCGCGACGCAATATGGCGCCGGCAACCGGCTCGACTGGGCGCAGATCGGCTCCGGCCTCGCGGATCTCGGCATCATCCAGAACGGCGGGCAGGCGATGACGATCACGCAGGTGGGGGCGGGAAGGTAATCCGCGCGGCGGTCCAGATCGCCCCCCGCACGCAGGCCCGCAGGTCATCCGGTGCAGATCCCGCCGTCGCGGCGCGATGCCAAGCCGCCCGCCCTTTCCACCCCGCCGCAGGGCCGCATCGCGGTGATGGCGCGGGTGGCGGGCCGGGACCGCTGCGATACCGTCGGCGGGACCGAGGCCCGCCGCGCTCAGCCAGCCCCCGCCATCCGACGACGCCGCCACCAATGAAGAACGCCGGTCGCGAACAGCAGCGCGGGAACGAAGCCGAGCACGACCGCCAATATGCGCGTCGCCATCCCGCCGATCGTGCCGTCGTGCAGGGTGCGTATCCAGCGCGCCACCGCCGCTCCGGGGCCGGCCTGTCGAACGTCGTGCACCGCCAGCACCCGGCCCGAGGACCGATCGATGAAGACATAGCTGGCGGGAAAGCGCCGGTGGGGATCGCCGGGCACCTGAACCCGCACCCGGATCGCCCCCTCGCGTGCCATCGGCACATCGACGAACACGATCCGGCCCTCCGGCAAGGCCCGCTGCGCTACGACCAGCGCGCGGGCGATCGTGATCCGCCCGGCACCGTCGTCCACCGACTTCGGAGCCGGTACGGGCGCCGGCGCCAGCAGGGCCTGCGTGACGGCGGGCAGCGCCAGCAGCCCGCCGGTCGCGACCAGCACGAACAACAGCAGCATGCTCCACAGGCCGGACAGCTTGTGCAGGTCGCGCAGGCGGCGGAGAGGCGCCGCGTCCCGCTTGAAGGCGAGCGCCTTGCGCCAGCGCCCGCGCGGCCACCACGCCGCCATGCCACTGACGAGCAGCACCAGCATCGCCATGCCCGACCAGCCGACCACCTGACCGCCGACCTCGCCGGCGAGCAGTTGCATGTGCAGCTGGTAGAGCCAGCTCATGAGATAGCCGCCCCACGGCTCGGCCCGGATGATGCGCGTGCCGTCGGCCGAGAACCACACCATCTCGCGGTCGCCGTGATGCCCTGGCGCCGGGTAATAGCGCGCCGGGATGGCACCGCCCTCGCCCGTGATCTCGAACGTCCACCTGCCGTCCGGATCATGCCAGCGGGTGCGCCCGGTCGCCAGTGCGCGATCCCGCGCGGGTGCGGTCAGGCCGGGCGCGAGGTCGCCCTGCCCTGCCCGGATCGCAGGGTGCAGCGCGGCGTCGATACCGGTGTAGAACACCAGCGCCGACCCGGTAAGGCCGAACACCGCGAACAGCAGCCCCAGGCTCAGCCCCAGCCAGAGATGGACGCGCCGCACCAGGATGCGCGCACGCGATGCCGACGATCGGCGATGCCCGGCCATCGTCAGAACCGCGTCGCCAGCGCGATCTCGAACGATCGCGGCGCGCCGATATAGACGTTGGTGGTCGGATAGCCGGAATATTCGCCGTAGAAGGCGTCCGTCAGGTTACGGCCGCGCAGCGTCACGGTTGCCTGTGGTGCGATCGGGAGCGACAGGCTGGCATCCAGCACGACATGGCCGGCGACCCGGATGGTGTTGGCGGTGTCCGTATGGAAGGCGCTGGCGTGGCGGAGGAACCCGCCCAGCGTCACGGTGTCGGCGATGGTGTAGAGCGCCGAGGCGTTGACCGTGGTCGAGGGGATGTTGATCGGGCGGTTGCCGCGCCGGTCGATCCGTGTGCCCCCCACCACCTCGAACAGCTCGTCATATTGCGCGTCGGTATAGGAGACGCCGCCCGACAGGCGCAGCGCCTTTACCGGCGACACGACCGCCGACAGCTCGACACCCTGCGATGACTGGCGACCACCCTGTACCGTCAGCGCCAGGTTGTTCGGGTCGCGGGTCAGGATGTCCTTCTGCTCGATCCGGTAGGCAGCGCCGGTCACGCTCGCTCGTCCGCCCCACCCGCTCGCCTTGAACCCGGCCTCGTAGGCGCGGCCCTTGGTCAAACGGAAGCGGCTGTTGGCGATCGAGGCCAGCAGGATCGAGGACACCGGCGATACGGCGGTCGTATACTGGGCATAGAGCGTCAGGCCACCGGCCGCGTCCCAGGTCGTTCCCGCCCGCCACGATATCGGATCGAAGGTCGGGCTGTTGCGATCGACCGCGCCGGTCGCGTTCTGGATCGTCGCCCGGTCGAGCGCCATGTGATCCCGGCGCACCCCGCCCACCAGCAGCCATCTGGGCGTCAGGTTCAGCGCGTCCTCCGCGAATACGGAAGTCTGCCTCAGCCTGGAATCGAAGGTGACGTTGGTCGTGGTGAAGATCGCGGTGGTGGTCGGCACCGGGACGGCCGCCGGGTTGCGCACGTCCACCGCTGGCAGGGCCGTGACCGGCGCCTGTTGCCGCAGACTGGTGAAATCGGTGTCGTTATGCTCGACGCCGAGGCTCAAGCGGTTGCGAAGGCCGGCGATATGGCTGTCGTTGCCGATCACGCCGCGCGCGTTCCAGAACTGGTGATCGTGGCGGAAGTCCTGATAGCTCTGGCGGAAGCTGCCGTTCGGAAACGCCGGCGTCGGCGCGACGAAGGTCTGGCTGTCCGCCAGCAGGAACGCGCGCCTGGCGGCATAGCCGGTCAGGTCGAGCGCGAAGGTCCACCCGTTGCCGATCGCCCAGTCGAGCCGCGAACGCACCGTCGTCTCGTCGGCGCCGGAATAGGCCCCCCGGGGATTGTAGTTGCGGCGCCTCAGCGCGCGATCGGCGACCAGGCCGTTCGCGCTCGTCACAGCGTCGGTCGAGCGCAGCGCATATCGGCCGGGGATCAGGGGCAGACCCTGATAGGTGGCATCGTAGCGATCCTCGAAATGATCGATCGCGACGAGCAGCGACAGGCGATCGCTCGGCCGCCACAGCGCGCTCGCGGTCAGCCCGGTCGAGAAAGTGTCGTTGTCGTCGACATCGTAGAGGCTGTCCGACCGCTGGTAACTGGCGTCGGCCCGCACCGCGATCGTGGACGATACCGGCAGGTTGACCCCGCCGGCCGCGAACACCGTGTCGAAGCTGCCGGCCGACAGCAACGTGTCGAGGTGGCGTTCGCCCAGCACCAGTTTGCGCGTCACCTTGTTGATGACGCCGGCCAGCGCGCCCTCGCCGTAGAGCACCGAAGCCGGTCCTTTCAGCACCTCGACCCGGTCATAGTGCCAGTTGTTGCCGTCGCGCTGGACGACGGTGGAGGCGGACACCCGCACCCCGTCCTGCAGGATGGACACGGTGTTGCCGGCGAAGCCCCGCAGGCTGACGACGGCCGGGTTGCCCGGCACGTTGCCGGCGATGGCGCCCACCACGTCGTTGAACGTCTCGCGCGCGGTGCGCAGGCCGCGGACCTGCATTTCGTCCTGCGTCAGGACCTCGACGCTTGCAGGAGTCTCGCGGATCGTCAGGCCGAGGCGGCTGCCCGCCTGCGCCTGATCGTTCAGCCTGAGCGGATCGCGCTGGCCGGTGACGACGATCGTCGCCTCGGCGCGCTCCTCGGTGGCGATGTCGCGGGTTCGGGCGCCGGCGGGAACGGCCGGCAGCAGGGCGGACGCGGCAGCGCCCGCCAGCAGACAGGTTCGGATCATGGGAATACCTTCGACCGGCCCGACGCCGAGGGGCGCGGGCCGCGGTTCACGGACGCCGCCCGGTGGGCGACGCGGGATGACGGGTCAGAGGTAGGCGGGTGGTCCGCGCAACGGCGGCCGCAGATAGGCACGCCGCGACGGCGCCGGCGGATGGATGGCGGCCACGCCGACGGCCAGCACGAAGGCGATCAGCGCCGCCAGCTGGATCGGATCGATCGCCCCCAGCAACGCCGCCGACAGGCCGGCGAAGGCGCAGGGCATTTCTGCCTTGCCGTGATCCTTCGACTGGCCGTGGTCGGTCATGTCGCCGTGCATCCCCGGCATGTCCATGGTCATGGTGCGGGGTGCGGTGCCCGAACAGATGGTGATGGTGAGGCGACCGTGATCGTTGTCGATCATGTAGCCGGTCGGCACCAGCAGCTTAAGCAGCAGCGTCACCGCGCAGAACAACACGGCCAGTCGGCGTTGCGCCAGAAGATGCCGGATGGCCTGCACGCCCGCCGCCTACCGGCGCCGGCGGAAGCTGTCACCTGGACATTTCGCCCCGCCGACACCGGCGCCCGGCGGGGTCAGACGATCGCGACGGGCGCTGCCGCCCATTCCTCCGCCGCGACGGCATCGATCTGCCGGACGATCCCCCGGGTGAGCGCCGCCGGGACGACGACCCGGAAGCCGCGATCGATCAGCCCCTCCACCGCCCAGCGGACGCAGAAATCGGCGGCGACGCCCACCACCACGATCTCGTCCACACCCTGCGCCCGCAGGCGATCGAAGAAGCGGTCGCGCGGCACCGCAGCGGCCGCCGGATCGCGGGCGTCGCGGATCGTCACGTCGGCTTCCTCCCACATCGCGAACACGCCCTTCTCGAGGGTGTGGAGCGCGATCGCCGGATCGACCGCGGCGACGTCGAGCACGGTCTGCCAGCCGGCACTTCCCCGCACGCAATGCGGTGCGAACTGCCGGGCTTCGGCCGAGCGCGCGTAGCGATCCGGCTCGTGCGTATCGAAGGTCAGGAGTACGCCTGCCGTCTCGTCGGGGTCGAGCGATGCCAGCATGATGTTCATCGGCGCGACGAGATCCTCCGCACCGGCGACGTAAAGCGCGCCCTCCGGCAGCATGAAGTCCCGCTGTGCGTCCACCACGATCACGAACCTGCCCATCGCCTCTGCTCCCTCGCCATCCTGGCTGTTGACATATGTCCGATACGCACATAAGTAAAGCGCAGGTTGAATATATGGGTGCCCCATGAGCGAAGCCGAGTTCCTCGAAACCTACGATCCCGCGCGATACGAACGCCCGTCCGTCGCGGTCGACCTGGTTCTGATGAGCGTCGTCGAGGGGGCGACGGCTGCCCTGCTCCTGCGCCGCGACGACCATCCGCATCTCGGGGCCTGGGCGCTGCCCGGCGGGTTCGTCGGCATCGACGAGAGCCTCGACAACGCCGCGCGCCGGCTGCTCGCGAGCAAGGCGCGGATGGACCACGCCTATGTCGAGCAGCTCTATACGTTCGGCGCGGTCGATCGCGATCCCCGCGCGCGGATCATCAGCGTCGCCTATTTCGCGCTGCTGCCCCCGCTGCGCTTCGCCGCCGCGCTGCGGGCGTCACCCGAACTGGCGCTGGCCGGGCTGGCAGTGTCGTGGCCGGGCGAAACCGGCGGGCCGGTGGAGGCGCGCACGGCCGACGGCGAGGCGCTGCCGCTGGCGTTCGATCATGCCGACATGCTCGGGCTGGCGGTGCTACGCCTGCGCGGCAAGCTCGATTATTCCGACGTCGCCTTCGCCCTGCTGCCCGATCGCTTCACGCTGCGCGCGTTGCAGGACGTGCACGAGGCCATCCTGGGGACGCGCCTCAACAAGCCCGCCTTCCGTCGCCGCATGCTGGACGGCGGACGGTTGCAGGCGACCGGCGAGCGCGAGACCGGCGCGTCCTTCCGCCCCGCCGAACTCTACCGCCGCCGCGCGGACGACTGACCAGAACAGGGAAAGGACGGCATCATGGCTTCCATCAAGAACCTCGGCTTCGTCGCGCAGCTTCGCAGCGACGCCAGCAACCACGTCATCCGCTACCGCAGCGGCAAGGTCCGGCAGAGCGGCCGGGGCCTCGTCTTCTGGTTCCGCCCGGAGACGGCGAGCATCGCCGAGCTGCCGATGGACGACCGCGAGATGGCGGTGTTCGTGAAGGGCCGCAGCCAGGATTTCCAGGCGGTCGCGGTCCAGGGCACGCTGACGTGGCACGTCGTCGATCCGGAACGGCTGGCCCAGCGCGTCGACTTCAGCCTCGGCCTCGTGACCGGCGCCTACCAGAGCGAACCGATCCAGCGGATCGAGACGCGACTGGCCGGCCTCGTCAACCAGGCGGCGCTGCAATATCTGGCGCAGGCGCCGGTGCGCGCGCTGCTCGATGCCGGGCCGGAGCCGCTGCGCCACCAGCTCGACGCCGCGCTCGCCGCCGATCCGACGCTGGGCGAGATCGGCATCGCCGTCACCGCCGTCCGGCTGACCAACCTCGCGCCGTCGAGCGAACTGGAACGCGCGTTGCAGACCCCGACGTTCGAGGCGCTGCAACAGAAGGCGGACCAGGCCACCTTCGAGCGCCGCGCGCTGGCGGTGGAGAAGGAACGCGCGATCGCCGAGAACGAGCTTGGCAACCGGACCGAGCTTGCCCGGCGCGAGATGCTGCTCATCACGCAGGAGGCGGAGAACGCCCGCAGCCGTGCGACCGGCCATGCCGAGGCCCAGCAGGTGGAGGCGGCGGCCGAGGCGGAACGCATCCGCACCGTCGAAAGCGCGAAGGCGGAGGCGGAGCAGGCGCGGATGGGGATCTACCGCGACCTGCCGCCGGCGGTGATGCTGGGTCTCGCCGCGCGCGAGCTGGCCGGCAAGCTGGACACGATCGAACACCTCAACGTGACGCCCGACCTGCTGGCCACCGTGCTCGGCGAGTTCCGCCGCGGCACGCCGCCGCTGCCGCCGCGCTGAGCCGCGCCATGGCGACCCTCACCCCGCGCGCGGTGTTCGTGACCCGCGAGACGGATTACGACCTGCTGCTCGCCCGCCACGCCACGCGCGGACAGGCGCAGTTCTTTCTGGAATCGCGCGGCCAGGACATCCGCGCGCTGGAGGACCGCCACCGCCGGCTGCACGCCACGCTTCATGCCGGCCGCGCCGCCGTGCCGGCAGACTGGCGGCAGGCGGCGGTGACACGCGCCGATCTCGACCGCTTCCTGTTCGGGCCGGAGGACGTGATCGTCGTCGTCGGGCAGGACGGGCTGGTCGCCAACGTCGCCAAATATCTCGACGGCCAGCCGGTGCTGGGGCTGAACCCCGCGCCCGACCTGTATGACGGCGTGCTGGTGCGCGTACCGCTCGCGCATCTCGCCGGGCTGCTCCCCGCGAGCGTCGCGGGCGCCGCGGCGACGGAGCGGCGGACGATGGTGGAGGCCCGGCTCGACAGCGGCGAGCGACTGCTGGCGCTCAACGAGGTGTTCGTCGGCCACCACAGCCACCAGTCGGCGCGCTACCGCATCGCCTGCGGCGACGTGGCCGAGGATCATTCGTCGAGCGGCCTGATCGTCGCATCCGGCACGGGCGCCACCGGCTGGGCGCGCTCGATCATGGCGGCGACGCACGCGCCGCTGCCGCTCGGTGCCGAAGAGCGCGCCGTGGCCTTCTTCGTGCGTGAGCCGTTCCCCAGCGTCGCCACCGGCACCAGCCTGTGCGCCGGCAAGCTGGCCGATGCCTCGCTTGCGGTCACGTCGCGGATGAACGACGGCGGCGTGATCTTCGCCGACGGGATCGAACAGGATTTCCTCGCCTTCGACTGGGGCCGCGGCGTCACGCTCGGCCCCGCCGCCCGGACGCTCCACCTGATTACCGGCTGAGAAAGACAGCATATGGCCACCACCGACATCGCGACGCGCACCTACGATCATGGCTTCCGCCTCGATCCGATCGTGCGCAGCCTGCTCGACACCGATTTCTACAAGCTGTTGATGCTGCAGATGATCCGGCACCTGTACCCGGACGTGCAGGCGACGTTCTCGCTGATCAACCGGACGAGGACGGTGCGGCTGGCCGATACGATCGACGAGGGCGAGCTGCGCGCCCAGCTCGACCATGCCCGCACCGTGCGTTTCACCAGGAAGGAGCTGATCTGGCTCGCCGGCAACAGCTTTGCCGGACAGGACCGGATCTTCGCGCCGGATTTCATCGCCTGGCTCGCCGATTTCCGCCTGCCCGACTATGAGCTGCGGGCGGTCGACGGCCAGTTCGAGCTGCGCTTCGAGGGGCCGTGGACGCATACGACGATGTGGGAGATCCCGGCGCTCGCCATCGTCAACGAGCTTCGCGCGCGCACCGCGATGAAGGGCATGGGCCGCTTCGCGCTCGACATCCTGTACGCACGCGCCAAGGCGAGGCTCTGGTCCAAGGTGGAGCGGCTGCGCGCGCTGCCGGACCTCGCGCTTTCCGATTTCGGCACGCGGCGGCGGCACGGCTTCCTGTGGCAGCGCTGGTGCGTGGAGGCGTTGAAGGAGGGGCTGGGCGACCGCTTCATCGGCACCTCCAACGTGCTGCTGGCGATGGACAACGACCTCGAGGCGATCGGCACCAACGCGCACGAACTGCCGATGGTGCTCGCCGCCCTCGCCGACAGCGACGCGGCGGTGGCCACCGCGCCCTATCGCGTGCTGGAGGACTGGCGGCGGCACTATGCCGGCAACCTGCTGGTCGTGCTGCCCGATGCCTTCGGCACCACCGCCTTCCTGGCGAACGCGCCCGACTGGGTGGCGGACTGGACCGGCTTCCGCCCGGACAGCGCGCCGCCGATCGCCGGCGGCGAGGAGATCATCGCTTGGTGGCGGGCGCACGGCCGCGATCCGCGCACGAAGCTGCTGATCTTCTCGGACGGGATGGACGTCGACACGATCGAGCAGACTTATCGCCATTTCGCCGGCCGGGTACGGATGAGCTTCGGCTGGGGCACCAACCTGACGAACGACTTCCGTGGCTGCGCACCCGATGGCGCCAGCGGGCTGGAACCGATCTCGCTCGTCGCCAAGGTGACGAGTGCCAACGGCCGCCCCGCGGTCAAGCTGTCGGACAATCCCGCCAAGGCCACCGGCGATCCGGCGGAGATCGCCCGCTACCTCCGGATCTTTGGCGCGGCCGGCCGGGTGACGGCAGATGTTTCGGTCTAGGGTCGCCCGGCGCGGGCAGTGCGGGAGTGGAGAGCATGACGGACGGTGCGTCGAAAGCGTGGGATGGCGACCTCGTCCGCAAATGGCTGGAAAGCCGTTGCGCGGCGGCCCGGCTCGACCAGACGGCGGCGGACAGACGGGGGTACGAGGCCCGCGACGACTACGACAAGGCGGCCGCCGAGGAATGGGTCTGCCGGACCCTGAAGACGACCGCGCGCATGGACGAACAATCCGCGTTCGCCGGCCAGATCAAGGAACTGCTCGCGCGGGACGAGTATCGCGCGACCGGCATCCATGACGACGTGCGCTTCGACCGGCACGTCCGGGCCGCCCTCAGAAAAATCGCCAGGATGGCAAAGGCGAATGATGGGTTCGCGAACATGTTACGCTATCAGGGCTGACGCTTTCAGGAAGATCAGACAGTCGCATGGCCCGAAAACATTCCAGGTACGATCCCGACGCAGGCCTGCAGCGGGAGGACGAGACGCCGCCGGTCGCGGTAGCCTGCTGGCTCTGCACCCGACCGACCGGCAAGACGATCGTCTGGCATCACCCCGTGCCCAAGAGCCGGGGCGGGCGCGATGTCGTCCCCATGCATTCCATCTGCCAGCAGACGCTGGTCGCCAATTTCACCAATTCCGAATTGCAGCGGCACGGGATGGACGTGGAGATGCTGCTGGCCAACCCCAACGTGCGCAAGTTCGTCGACTGGGTGGCGAAAAAGGATCCCGACTTCACCGCGACCATCACGAAGAAGCAACGCTGACCGCGCCTCGGTCCGGACGCGCCGGACGCCCCCCCGGATGATCGGCGGCGACATCCACGCCTTCGTCGTCAGCTGAGGTCCGCCGCGGGTGAGCAAGGGTGGCGATCACCAGCTGGTGAAATGCTTGGGACCGAGCATTCCCCACCGTGCCTCGTCCTGCGAGATGAAGGTCCTCTCGCCATGCGCTGATGCCCACCAAATTCGTAGCGAGCGGAAAACCCGCATCGCCTACCCATATCTCGCAGCCGGATCCATGATCTGCGAGCTTCACAGGTCCTGCCGTTCCGGACGGCAAAGTCTCGTGCCCGGCCAAGGCCAGCCACAGCGCGACTGCCGCCAGATACATCGCCCTGACCTGCTATAGCCTGAACGTCTTTGTCTCGTTGTGCAGGCTCAACCTATCGATAAGCCCTCTCCAATCCCCTAAAGATACCTCCACCCTGAATTTTGCCCTATACAAGGCATTAGATACTTCCCGATCGAAACGGCCCGCTTCGCGAACTAATCGCAGCTATTAACAAGGCCTCGACGTAGCGAAGACGAGTTTTTCATGTCGTATCGCCAAATCGGCTTTCCGGCAGCGAAAAATGCGCCAGCTATATGCGCGCTATATGCCTTTTCCCGGAATCGATCTCGAATTGCTACGCCGGATGCGCCTAATCGCACATCCCTGAAGGCATCGTCGTGTGACGAGCGCCGCTCAAGGGGTGCAACAATGAGGTTCCGTCATGCGGCCGTGGTCGTCGCAATCCTGGCTTTCCCGATCACCGCGCACGCGCAGTCGACACCGGCCGAAAAGGCCGAAGCTGCCAGCGATACCACCCCGCCATCAACGCTGACCGTCAGCGGTTCCGCTTCGATCGCCTCCGACTACCGGTTTCGTGGTGTATCGCAATCCGATCAGGAGATGGCGGTGCAGGGCGGCATGACCATCGCGCACGAGAGCGGCCTCTACGTCGGCACATGGGCATCGAACCTTGCCGGATGGGGTACGTTCGGCGGTGCCAATATGGAGCTCGACCTGATTGGCGGGTACAAGGCGAAGTTCGCCGGTAACGCGACGCTCGATGTCGGCCTCACCTGGTACATGTACCCGGGCGGCGCCGATAAGACCGACTTTGCCGAGCCGTATGTGAAACTGACCGGCACGGCGGGTCCGGCGACGCTGACCGCAGGTGCTGCCTATGCCCCCAGGCAGCAGGCGATCGGCAAATGGTACGACACCGGTCAGGACGCTGCGAACGGCCTCTATAACAATCCCGGCGCCAAGGACGACAATCTGTATCTCTGGGGCGATGGCGCGCTGGCGCTTGCCGGCACGCCGATCACCACCAAGGCCCATGTCGGGCACAGTTGGGGGCAGGACGGGCTGGGGCCGAATGCGACCGCCATCGCGCCGACCGGCGCCTATTGGGATTGGTCGCTGGGGGCCGATGCCACCTGCGGGAACCTGACGTTCAACGTCAGCTACATCGACACCGACATCGCGAACCGGGAGGCGGATTACCTCCGCCCCAGCTTCAGCAAAGGTCAGGACGGCACCGGCAGTATCGCCGGCAGCACCGTCGTGGTTTCGCTGACGGCCGCCTTCTGACCTTTGGAAAGGACACCCGATGCAGGACTTGCTCTGGATCGCAATCATGGTCGGACTGGTGGCGCTCACGCTCGCCTATGCCCGCCTGTGCGACAACGCCTGAGGTGATGCGATGACCCTCGACCTCTGGCTGGCGGCGCTCACCGCGCTTGGCCTCCTCGTCTACCTGGTGGCGGTTCTCATCCGCCCCGAACGCTTTTGACGGAGGCGGACCGATGACACTCCAGGGCTGGTTCCTGATACTGGGCTTCGTTGCCCTGTTGCTCGCGCTGACCAAGCCGGTCGGCATATGGCTTTTCACGCTGTACGAAGGACGGCGCACGCCGCTTCACGTCGTGCTCGGCCCGGTCGAGCGCGGCTTCTACAAGCTTGCCGGGATCGATCCGACGGTCGAACAGGGCTGGCGGCGCTATGCGCTGCACATGTTGCTGTTCAACGCGACTCTGATGGCATTCACCTATGCGGTGCTGCGTCTGCAGGGCGTTCTCCCGGGCAATCCGCAGGGATTGGCCGGACTTTCGCCGAACCTCGCGTTCAACACCGCGATCAGCTTCACCACCAACACCAACTGGCAGAGCTATGGGGGTGAGAGCACCATGTCGAACCTCAGCCAGATGCTGGGGCTGACGATCCACAACTTCCTGTCCGCGGCAACCGGCATCGCCCTCGCCTTCGCGTTGTTCAGGGGCTTCGCGCGGCGAGAATCCAAGGCGATCGGCAATTTCTGGGCCGACGTAACGCGCGTCACGCTCTACGTCCTGCTGCCGATCTCGATCGTCTACGCGCTGTTCCTGATCGCCAGCGGCGTGCCGCAGACGATGGCCGGCGTGGTCGAGGTCCAGACGCTGGAGGGCGCGAAACAGTCGCTGCTGCTCGGCCCGGTCGCCAGCCAGGAGGCGATCAAGATGCTCGGCACCAACGGTGGCGGCTTCTTCAACGCGAACTCCGCACACCCGTTCGAGAACCCGACCGCGCTGACCAACCTCATGCAGATGCTGTCGATCTTCCTGATCGGCTTCGGGCTGACGTGGACGTTCGGCAAGGCGGTCGGCAACCCCCGGCAGGGCTGGGCGATCCTGTCGGCGATGGTGATCCTGTTTCTCGCCGGCGTGACCATCACCTATGCCCAAGAGGCCGCGGGCAGCCCGGTGCTGCACCATCTCGGCGTCACAGGCGGCAACATGGAGGGCAAGGAGGTCCGCTTCGGGATCGCCGCATCCGCACTGTTCTCGGTCGTCACCACCGCTGCGTCGTGCGGCGCCGTCAACAGCATGCACGACAGCTTCACCGCGCTTGGCGGGCTGGTTCCGCTGTTCAACATGCAACTGGGCGAGGTCGTCATCGGCGGCGTCGGCGCCGGGATCTACGGCTTCCTGCTGTTCGCGATCCTTGCAGTGTTCGTCGCCGGGCTGATGGTCGGTCGCACGCCGGAATATGTCGGCAAGAAGATCGAGGCGCGCGAGGTGAAGCTGGCGGTGCTCGCGATCGCAGTGCTGCCGTTGATGATCCTGGGGCTGACGGCGCTGTCATCCGTGCTGGCGCAGGGGCTGGCCGGGCCGCTCAACAGGGGGCCGCACGGGTTCAGCGAGATCCTCTACGCCTTCACCAGCGCGGTCGGCAACAACGGCTCCGCGTTCGCGGGCCTCACCGCCAACACGCCCTATTACAACGGGTTGCTCGGCGTCGCGATGTGGGTCGGGCGCTTCTTCATCATCGTGCCGATGCTGGCGATCGCGGGTGGCCTGGCGGCAAAGAAATACACGCCGGAGAGCGCCGGGTCCTTCCCGACCACGGGCGGGCTGTGGATCGGACTGCTGGTCGGTATCGTGCTGATCCTCGGCGGTCTGACCTTCCTGCCGAGCCTCGCGCTCGGCCCCATCGCCGATCATCTCGCGATGATCAGCGGCAAACTGTCCTGAAGGGGCGCCTGACATGGCCCAGACAACACAATCACGCTCCCGGACCAGGAGCCTGTTCACGGCCGACCTCGTCGTGCCCGCGATCAAGGCGTCGTTTCTGAAGCTCGACCCCAGGGAACTCGTTCGCAACCCGGTCATGTTCGTCACCGCCGCGGTCGCGGCGCTGATGACCGTCCTGCTCGTGATCGGGCAGGACGATCTGTCCGTCGGCTTCAAGCTCCAGCTCGTCGTCTGGCTGTGGCTGACCGTATTGTTCGGCACCTTCGCCGAAGCCCTCGCCGAGAGGCGCGGCAAGGCGCAGGCGGCCAGCCTGCGCGCGACTAAGGCGGAACTGACCGCCAAGCGGCTGAACGGCGACGGACGTCAGTTCGACAACGTCCCCGCAAGCCAGCTCAAGGTGGGCGACATCGTGCTGGTCGAGACCAACGACCTGATCCCGTCGGACGGCGATGTCGTCTCGGGTGTCGCCTCGGTCAACGAGGCGGCGATCACCGGCGAGAGCGCGCCCGTGATCCGCGAGGCGGGGGGTGACCGCTCGGCGGTTACGGCCGGTACACGCGTCATCTCCGACGAGATTCGCGTCAAGGTCACCGTCGAACCCGGCAAGGGCTTCCTCGACCGCATGATCGCGCTGGTCGAAGGGGCCGAGCGTCAGAAGACCCCCAACGAGATCGCGTTGACCCTGCTGCTCGTCGGCCTGACGATCATCTTCCTCATCGCGGTCGGCACCATTCCGGGCTTCGCCTCCTATGCCGGCGGGTCGATCCCGGTGGCGATCCTGGCGGCACTGCTCATCACGCTGATCCCCACGACGATCGCGGCGTTGCTGTCGGCGATCGGAATCGCCGGCATGGACCGTCTGGTCCGCTTCAACGTGCTCGCCAAGTCGGGCCGCGCGGTCGAGGCAGCGGGTGACATCGACGTCTTGCTGCTCGACAAGACCGGCACGATCACGATCGGCGATCGTCAGGCGAGCGAATTCCGGGCGGTTTCCGGGACCAGCCCTCGGGAACTCGCCGACGCCGCCCTGATGGCAAGCCTTGCTGACGAAACGCCGGAAGGCCGCTCGATCGTGCTTCTCGCGCGCGAAAGATTCCACGTCGCGACCGCGGGACTCCCGGCCGACGCCGAGATCATTCCGTTTACGGCGCAAACGCGCATTTCGGGTGTGAAGGTCGGTGGATCGCTGATCCAGAAGGGCGCGGTGGATTCGATCCTGCGTGCGAATGCCGGATCGGGCGAGACGGCAGCAGCGACCGAACTGCGCCGCATCACCGACGAGATCGCACGTGCAGGCGGTACTCCGCTCGCGGTCGCGCTGGACGGGCGTCTGCTGGGCGCCATCTTCCTCAAGGACGTGGTCAAGGCGGGGATTCGAGAGCGGTTCGGCGAGCTCCGCGCCATGGGCATCCGCACGGTGATGATCACCGGCGACAATCCGCTCACCGCCGCGGCGATCGCGGCGGAGGCCGGGGTGGACGATTTCCTCGCCCAGGCGACGCCGGAGGACAAGCTGGAACTGATCCGCAAGGAGCAGACCGGCGGGCGACTCGTGGCGATGTGCGGCGACGGCACCAACGACGCGCCGGCGCTCGCGCAGGCCGATGTCGGCGTCGCCATGAACACCGGGACCCAGGCCGCACGTGAAGCCGGCAACATGGTGGATCTCGACAGCGATCCGACCAAGCTGATCGAGGTAGTCGGCCTCGGCAAGCAGTTGCTGATGACGCGTGGGGCGCTGACCACTTTCTCGGTGGCGAACGACGTGGCGAAATATTTCGCCATCATCCCGGCGATGTTCGTCGTGCTCTATCCGGGCCTCGGCGTGCTCAACGTGATGCGGCTGGGCAGCCCTGAAAGCGCGATCCTGTCGGCGATCATCTTCAACGCCGTCATCATCCCCTGCCTGGTGCCGCTGGCGCTCCGCGGCGTCGCCTACAAACCGATGGCAGCCGGACCGCTGCTCGCCCGCAACCTCGCGGTCTACGGCCTCGGTGGCCTGGTCGCACCGTTCATCGGCATCAAGATCATCGACCTCGTGGTCGGTGGCCTCGGTCTCGCGTAAGGAAAGACAGACATGGGCAAGGATTTCTCTTCCGCGCTGCGGCCTGCGATCGTCATGACGATCCTGTTCACGGTCCTTCTCGGGCTCGTCTACCCGCTTGCCATGACCGGCATCGGCCAGGCGATCTTCCCCTCTCAGGCGAACGGCAGTCTTGTGCGCGATGCCCGTGGCACCGTTGTCGGCTCCACCGTGGTCGGCCAGGCGTTCACGGCAGACCGCTACTTCCAGACCCGGCCTTCGGCAGCGGGCAAGGGCTATGATGGCCTGGCGTCGTCGGGCTCGAACCTCGGTCCGGCCGCCCGGGCCTTGGTCGACCGCTTGAAGCCCGATATTGCAAGGCGCCGTGCCGAGGGTGTCTCCGGTCCCATCCCGGCCGATCTGGTCAC
This sequence comes from Alterirhizorhabdus solaris, assembly GCF_007785815.1. GTDB lineage: Bacteria > Pseudomonadota > Alphaproteobacteria > Sphingomonadales > Sphingomonadaceae > Alterirhizorhabdus > Alterirhizorhabdus solaris. The sequence goes on from NZ_VNIM01000012.1 coordinate 18,069, forward strand.
CGCCAGCGGTTCTGGGCTTGATCCCGATCTGTCCCCCGCCGCTGCATTGGCGCAAACGTCGCGTATCGCGCGCGTTCGCGGCGTGCCGGACGAGCGCGTTCGCAAGCTGGTCGTCGATGCGACCGACGCGTCCATCCTGGGTGAGCCGCACGTCAACGTGCTGGCGCTCAACCGTGCGCTCGACGCCCTGCCCGGCACCGGCCCCTCCGGCGCACGCCTGCGCTGATGCATGTGTCGGGCGATGGACGACCTGACCCGGACGCCCTCCTGCGCGCCGCCGCGCAGGAAGGCAGGGGGCGCTTCAAGGTTTTCCTCGGCGCGGCGCCCGGAGTCGGCAAGACCTTCGAGATGCTGTCCGAGGGCGCAGCGCGCAAACGGGACGGCGTCGACGTCGTCGTCGGCGTAGTCGAAACCCACGGGCGTGCGGAAACCGAGGCACTCACCCGTGGTCACGAGATCATGTCCAGGCGGGCGATCGCCTACGAGGGGCGAACGCTTCGGGAAATGGATCTGGATGCGATCCTTGAGCGCGCGCCTCGCCTCGTCCTCGTCGATGAACTCGCGCATACCAACGCGCCCGGCAGCCGGCATCCCAAACGCTATCAGGATGTCGAGGAACTGCTGTCCGCCGGGATCGACGTCTATTCCACCGTCAACATCCAGCACGTCGAGAGCCTGAACGACGTGGTCGCCAGCTTCACGCGCGTCCGGGTCCGCGAGACAGTGCCGGACAGCGTGCTGGAGATGGCCGAGATCGAGGTCGTCGATATCCCGCCGGACGAACTGATCGAGCGCTTGCGCGCCGGGAAAGTCTACCTCCCCCACGAGGCGACCCGGGCGCTGTCGCACTTCTTCTCCAAATCCAATCTGTCCGCCTTGCGCGAACTGGCGCTGCGTCGCGCGGCGCAGGCGGTCGATGCGCGGATGCTCGACGACGTGCGTGCACTCGGACTTGGCGGCACCTGGGCGGGCACGGACCGGATCGTCGTCGCGATCAACGAACTGCCCGGGGCGGACGCGCTGGTTCGTGCGGCCAAGCGGGTCGCGGACGGACTGCGTGGTCCGTGGACCGCGGTCTTTATCGAAACCCCGCGTGCCGCGCATTTCTCCGACATGCAGCACCAGCGTGTCGCCGCAGCCATGACGCTCGCAACCCAGCTTGGCGCAGCGGTCGCGACGGTTCCTGCGACCGACGTGGTGGAAGGCATCCAGAACTTTCTGGTCGACGCGCGCGCGACCCAGTTGGTCATGGGCAAATCGCGCCGCTCGCGGTGGTTCGAATTCCTCCACGGCTCGGTCGTCGATCGCCTGATCCGCGATACGCCGGGTGTCACCGTCCACGTTCTGCCGGTCTATACGGAGCAGGCCGACCGCGAGCGTGGGCGGCGCCGGCCGGCCCATTGGGGCACGCCTGCCGGCTACGCGATCACCACGGCGCTCGTCGCGGGCGTCACCGTCATCGCCAGTGCGCTGTTTCACGTGCTCAACCTAGGCAATGTCGGCCTGCTGTACCTCCTGCCGGTGATGGCGGCCGCAAGCCTTTACGGCCTGCGCACCGGACTTTTCGCGGGCATCGCTTCCAGCCTCGCCTACAATTTCTTCTTTCTGCCACCGGTCGGGACGCTGAGCATCAGCAATCCCGAGAACGTGATCTCGGTCGTCGTCCTGCTGGGGATCGCCGTTGCCACCAGCCAGTTGACCTCGCGTGTCCGTGCACAGGCCGATCTCGCCGCGGCCAGTGCGCGGACCAATGCGACACTGGCGGGCTTCCTCCGCCAGATTGCCGGCGTCAACGATATCGACGTGGCAGCGCAGATGATCTGCGACGACGTCCGCGGCTTGCTCGACGTGCAGGTGGTTCTGCTCGTACCCGGCGTCGGAACGAGCCTCGAGATCCTTGCTGCGAGCGATGCTTCCTATCATCTCGGGACGATGGACACGGCTGCCGCCACATGGGCGCTGGACACCGGCATGGCGGCCGGAAAAGGCTCGGGCACGCTTGCGGCTTCGGAATGGCTGTTCCAGCCGCTGAAGGCCGGGGGCCGTGTGCTGGGCGTGCTTGGCGTGGCCAAGGATTCGACAGCCAACCCGGTCCGCGCCGATCAGCTTCCCCTGCTCAGCAGCCTGCTCGATCAATCGGCGCTCGTGCTCGAACGCTTGCGGCTCGAAGTCGAGATGCGCGATGTCGAGACGGTGCGAACCCGCGATCGCCTGCGCGCCGCGCTCCTGTCGTCGGTCAGCCACGATCTCCGGACCCCGCTCACCGCCGTCATCGCGGCCGCTGCTCAGTTGCATCACGGTGCCCCCCCCGAACTGATCGGCACGATCGAAAGCGAGGCCGCCCGCCTCAACCGTTTCGTCGCCAACCTGCTCGACATGGCCCGGGTGGAGGCAGGGGCGCTGAAGCTGAAGATCGAGGCGACCGACCTCGAAGAAGCGGTGACGGGTGCGGCCCATGATGCGCGGCGCGCGCTGGAAGGCCATGCTCTACGGCTCGACGTTCCACCCGGGCTTCCCCTGGTCCGGGCCGATCCCCAACTCCTTCACCACTGCCTCCTCAACCTGCTCGACAATGCCGGCCGCTATGGGGATCCGGGAACCGAGATTGTCATCGAAGGTCGCAATCGCTTCGGTGAGCTTCGCCTGGCGGTCATGGATCACGGGCCGGGCTTGCCGACCGGCCGCGAGAAGGAAGTATTCGAGACGTTCCGCCGCCTCGAGGGCTCCGATCGGGCCATCGGTGGCACGGGCCTTGGTCTTGCGATCGTCAAGGCGTTCGCCGAAGCGATGGGAATGGCGGTCGAGGCGGCGAACCGGGACGACGGTGTCGGTGCCACCTTCACGCTGGTCTTCCCCTCCGGCCTGATCGTCCGCGATCCCGCACCAGAAGGTCTGACCTGAAATGCCCGCCAAAGTTCTCGTGGTGGACGATGAACCCGCCATTCGCCGTCTGCTGCGCAACACCCTCATCCGGGCCGGCTATACCGTGATCGAGGCCGGGGACGGCCGGCAGGCCCTTCATCAGGCTGCGACCGAGCATCCCACCGCGGTTCTGCTCGATCTCGGCCTGCCGGATCGCGACGGGTTGACGCTTATTCCATTGCTTCGGACACATGGTGACGCCGTCATCCTGGTGGTGTCCGCGCGCGATGCGGTGGATGAGAAGGTGACCGCACTCGATCTCGGCGCGGACGATTTCGTCAGCAAGCCGTTCGATACCGACGAGTTGCTCGCGCGGCTGCGGGTGGCGCTTCGCCATCACGGATCGTCGGAGACCACGAAGAAGATCGTGCGGCACGGCGACATCAGCATCGATCTCGATCGTCGGGTCGTCTGCCGTGGTGACGAGGAACTGCACCTGACCCGGAAGGAACATGATGTGCTCGCCGTCCTCGCCAGGCATATCGGCCGGGTCGTCACGCACGAACGCGTGCTCGCCGCAGCCTGGGGCGGCGAGGAGGAGCCGCGCGTCGAATATCTCCGGATCGTCATCCGCAATCTGCGTCAGAAGCTCGAGCACCCGGGACCGGTTGGAAGCGTGATCGCCAACGAACTCGGCGTCGGCTATCGCCTTCGCTCCGACGCATGACGGATGTCATCCCGTCGGCAGAATCATGACCGTGCTGGCCCAGAACCGGACCTTCACAGGCTTCCTGCTCTCCTCACGTTTGGACATTCATCCACGGGCGTCGCCGCTTCGGCAGTGCGGGCCAGTTAGCGGGGAGCGCCATCACAGGCTATCGCGCACCGAAACCCTCAGCTGGCGGATCGACCGGATGGATATGCCGATCCTCCCCGCTCCCGGCCAGTTCGCCTTGCATCCGGGACGCGTCGAAACAGGTGATATCGGCGTCGCGCGTGTTGAGCGGGTTCGGCACGTCCGCGCCGATCCTGATCCGCCCGGCTGTACGATGGGTGCCCAGATTGACGAGCGTGGTGGGATTCAAGCGTACGCTCCCCCCTCGATCAGCGGCGCTGCACCGAAAGGGCGAACCCGCAGCGAGCCGCTGATGCCGTGGCCGGGAGCGAGCACGGCCCCGGCCGAAAGTACCTCGTCGACCGAATTGGGGATCCGCGCCTGGCCTGGCGCCACATCGTGGAGGCGCGCATGGGTGACGGCGCCGGATGCATCGAGCGTCAGCCAGTCGGTCGGGCGCCAGAACAGGGTCGCCTCCGCACCACAGCGGCGGGCGGCGTCGTTCGGTTCGGTCGTGCCGCCGTCGCCGACGAAGAGGAGTTCGGAGCCGAGGCCCGGATGACAGCCGACCAGCGATACGGTGAATTGGCGGAACCAAACGGGCGCGCCCGGTTCGTAGCCGCGCGCCTTACAGGGCGTTACCTCCCATAGCCGCGCGTCACGGTCTTGCACGATCACCAGGGCGGCAGCGGTTGCAGCCCGTCAACAGCAATGGCCGCCGCCCTTCGCGCCGTAGCGGGCTTCCTGCCGATCGCGGAAGAACTGCGTGCGATCCATGACGGGGCGATCCGGATGGTGGCTGTCCATGTGGGCGCGGTAGGCGTCATAGTCCGGCATCCCCACCATCGCCCGCGCCATGCGTCGCAGCAGCCCTGCCAGCTTCATGCGGCAGACGCCGGTACGCCGATCTCGCGCGTTACCGGCGCAGTGCTGCGCCGGGCCGCCAGCGAGGTACGGATCGCGAAGAACAGCACCGCCAGCACCACGACCAGAAACAACGCGACCAGTGCCGCATCCACCCGGTCGTTGAACACGATGCGCTCCATCTCTCCCAGCGATTTGGCCGGCGCCAGAACGGCCCCCTCGCCGAGCGCGGTGGAAAAGCGCGCGCCATGGGCCAGGAAGCCCACCTTCGGATCGGCCGAGAACAGCTTGAGCCAGCCGGCCGAGAGCGTGCAGATCAACAGCCACGCCGTCGGCAGCATCGTCACCCAAGCATAGCGTTCGCGTTTCATGCGGAACAGCACGGTCGTCGCCAGCATCAGCGCGATCGCCGCCAGCATCTGGTTGGAGATCCCGAACACCGGCCACAGCGTGTTCACGCCACCCAGCGGATCGGTGACGCCCTGATAGAGGAAGAAGCCCCACGCCGCGACGGTGAAGCCGGTCGCGACGAAGCCCGGCCACTGGCGGCGCCCGTCACCGAACCCCGGCCAGCCGAGCGCGATCAGATCCTGCAGCATGAAGCGCCCGGCGCGGGTGCCGGCATCCACCGCGGTCAGGATGAACAACGCCTCGAACAGGATGGCGAAGTGATACCAGAACGCCTTCATCGCCGGCCCGCCGACGATGTGGCTGAAGATTTCCGCCATCGCCACCGCCAGCGTCGGCGCGCCGCCCGTGCGCGAGATGATGCTGTGCTCGCCCCCCTCGCGCGCGGTCTGCGCGATGGCGTCGGCGGAAATGGGGAAGCCCATCGCCGTCACCGCCGCTGCCGCGCTGGCCGGATCGGTGCCGACGATCGCGGCCGGGCTGTTCATCGTGAAGTACAGCCCCGGATCGAGGATCGAAGCCGCGACCAGCGCCATGATCGCGACGAACGCCTCCATCAGCATCGCGCCGTAGCCGATGATCGGGGCGTGCGCCTCGCTGGCGATCAACTTGGGCGTGGTGCCGCTGGCAATCAGCGCGTGGAAGCCGGATACCGCGCCGCAGGCGATGGTGATGAACAGGAAGGGAAACAGCCCGCCCGACCACACCGGCCCGCCGCCGTCAACGAAGCGGGTGAGCGGCGGCATCCGCAGATCCGGCGCCATCACCACCAGCCCGATCGCCAGCGCGGCGATCGCGCCGATCTTCAGAAAGGTGGAGAGGTAATCGCGTGGCGCCAGCAGCAGCCATACCGGCAGCACCGAGGCGGTGGCGCCATACCCGATCAGGATCCAGCAGAGCTGCACCGGCGTGAAGGTGAAGGCCGGCCCCCATACCGGCGACGCCGCCACCGCCTGCCCGTAGAAGATCGCAGCGATCAGCCCGATCAGCCCCAGCACGGAAACCTCGCCGATCCGCCCCGGCCTGATCCACCGGGTGTAGATGCCCATCAGCAGCGCCAGCGGTACGGTGGCGGCAACGGTGAACATCCCCCACGGGCTTTCCGCCAGCGCCTTCACCACGATGAGCGCCAGCACCGCCAGGATGATGACCATGATCGCGAACACGCCCACCAGCGCGATGGTGCCCGCCGCCTGCCCCATTTCCATGCGGACGAGTTCGCCGAGCGAGCGCCCGTCGCGCCGCATCGAGAGGAACAGCACCATGAAGTCCTGCACCGCGCCCGCCAGCACGACGCCCGCGATGATCCATAGCGTGCCGGGCAGATACCCCATCTGCGCCGCCAGCACCGGCCCCACCAGCGGCCCCGCGCCGGCGATGGCGGCGAAATGGTGGCCGAACAGCACACTCGGCTCCGTCGCGACGTAATCCAGCCCGTCCGCCCGCCGCACCGCCGGCGTCGGCCGCGCGGGATCCAGCCGCATGACGTGGCGGGCGATGAACTGCGCGTAGAAGCGATAGGCGATGACGAAGCTGCCGATCGCGGCGGCGACCACCCACAGCGCGTTGATCGGCTCCCCGCGCGAGATCGCCACCACCGCCAGCGAAAACGCGCTCGCCAGCGCCAACGCGACCCATCCGATGTATCGCCCGACCAATGCCATTCCGTCTCTCCGTCGCCCTGCCCCACGGGCGGTGGACCGTCACCCTGCCGGGAAGGTTTGCCCTTCCTCGTCGCTTTCTCCACCACAGTGGCAGCCGGCGGTCGAAAGGCAATGCATTCGACGGCACGACTTCGCGCGAAAACCTTGTGGCCAGCAGGCGACCCGGACGCGGACGGCTCCGCGCTGCCGATGCGGGGTTGGACATCTCATAGGTCTGGACGCGCGAAGGGGTCATTCATCGCTCCGACCACGGCAGCCGGTATTGTTCTGTGGGCTCCCAAACCGCCGCCACCGCACCCGTATCTCGATGTCAGGAAAGGAAACCGGTTCGATAACGCGATGGTCGGGACGTTCTTCAAGACGATCATGTCCGAACTCGTCTGGCGAACCGTATCTATACCCACGCCGAGGCCGGACAGCCGCCGCTCGGCATCGGTTGAATCACTCACCGAGCGATGCGCCCGTCGGCGATGATGCCGACGGCCAGTCGGGTCCATATGCATATTCCAGTGAGGTCGCAGCGACCCTCCGAGATCAGCCAACCGCCGGCCACTCAACCCTTTTCGACACAGCCTCTGACACACGGTGGGACGCCCAGCTATATATAGGCTTAGGATCCCGGCCGGAGACAATCTCCGGCCGGGGTGACGTGTCAGTCCTTGGTCTTCAGCGCATAGACGTTCTTGATGTGCTGCTGGTATTCGGCATTTGCAGCCCGCTGACGCTCTCTCTGCTGGTCGTTTTCCTGGGCCTGCTTCTGCAGTTCGGCATAGCGGGTATTGTCGCCCGAAGCGCGAGCTTCCTTCAACTGCTGCTGAAGCCGCTGCTGGCTTGCGTAGAATGTCTTCTCGCGCTCGGCCAGGGCGCGGTTGTGCTCCTGCGCTTCGGCGATCAGTCGCTGCTTTTCAGCGCTCGTCACGGTCCGGGGCTCCTGCGCGGATGCGAGGGTCGGCGTCACGAGCACGGCGAGTGCCATGGCGGCGGTGAGATAGGTCTTCATCAAGTGGTCCTCCTGTGTCGGTTGCGCCGAGACGCGCGTTCCGAACACCCGACCCTCACATATGTTACATGAACCGAAGCGATTATTTACGTTCATGTGGCCATAAGGAAGCCCGTCGCGAACGGTGGAGAGGCCGGCTTACGGGAGATCGCGACCAGCACATCACCGCCACACCTTCAGATAATCGAGCGCCAGTTCGCTCTTCCACCCCGGGCCTGGGTCGACCGGATCGGGGCCGAGGCCGCCTACCGACACATCGAAGATGATCTTCATCGGTTCGTTGAAGAGGTTGGGCCGGCGCGAAACCTCGACGCCGTCGATGAAGGTCACCTGCCAGTCGCGCGTCCAGTCGAAGCCGATCACGTGCCATCGTCCATCCTCTACCCCAGGCAGCACCATGGCGCTGTCTGCGGTGCCGTAGCTGTCTTTCGCGAACCGGATGGAGCTGGCGAAGGCCGGGCGGTCGCCCAGACCGGTTTCGAAGATGTCGATCTCCGGCGGCCATTTGCCGCTGGCCGGGAGCAGCCAGAAGGCAGCGACGGTCCCCTGCGCACGGGCGAACTTCACCCGGGCCTCGACGTAGCCGTACTGGAACGTGAACAGACTGGCGCTGTCGATCAGCGACGCCGAGAAGGCGTACTCCTTGCCGTCGTCCTTCGTCGCCACGTGCTCGGCGCGCAGCACGCGCTTGCCGTCGACGATCGGGTGCGGGGTGACGCCGGGGTCGGTGGTCGCGTCGGTGTAGGGGGCGATCTCCTTGTTGCCCGTCTGCACCCGACCCCAGCCGAAGCGCGACCGCCACGTACCCGGCCGCACATCCGGCACGATCGGCTCCATGAAGGTTGAGGAGAAGGCCAGCTTGCGGCCTTTCTCGCGCGCCACCGCCGGATAGCTCGGCTTCGGTATCGCCGGCAGCGGGGCGCGGGTCCTAGCGCCCCGGATTACCCCCACGGTGTCGCTCGGCACCGGCGGATGAACGAGCGTCCACGGGCAGGAGAGTTTGAAGTCCTTGCCGGTCAGGTCGCGGAGAATGGGAACGTCGATGACCTGCACCGTCTCGCCAGGCTGGAAAATCACCGTCGTGACCGTCTGCGAGTAGAAAGCCGGCGCGTAGGCCGAACCGTTGGTGGTGGTGCAGCGCCACGTCAGGGGCCGCCGGGCAGGCTTCGACAACTGCACGCGCACGTGGGCGATCCGCTCTCCGGGCAGCACGACGGTATCCGGGATCACGAGCGTCGGTTTCACCGCCAGCGGCGAAATGTCGGGGCGGGCGGCGGGCGGCGGCGTCGCGGGGCTGCCGCCCAGAAAGGCGACCAGGAGGGCGGTAGCGGCTTTCGCCTCGGCGGGGTTCGGGATCACCATATCGTAAATATTGCCCGAACGGCGGCACGAAGGATATAGACGCCGCCGCATGCGGGGCTGCTCCGCGCACGCCTTGTCGAGATAACCCGCGGTGGCATCGCTGTTTTCTGCCGGATCGGCGTTGTCGGCGTCTGAATGAGTGCTGCCGCAACCGCCACGAACGCCTTCGTCACCGGCATGCCGCAGAAGCCGGCCGGCTCCACCCCCACCGGGCTGTCCCGCGACGTCACGCTGAGAGGGCGTATCGGTTATCGTGCCGTTTCTCGTTTCATGCACTCGGTCGAGAAGTCAGCGAGTCTCAAAAGCTGTGTCGGAATTCATCCTGAGCGTGCCAGCCGCCGTTTGAGGAGCGTGGCGGAGGCGGCGTAAAGCAAGGCCGTCGCCGAGGTGATCGTCGCCACGAAGTTCCTGGCGGGCCGGCGGTTTGGGCCAAGCCAGGCAAAGGTGCGCTCGCGCTCGCCCCCTTCCCGCACCCGCCTTCCACGTGCTGCGCACGCGGAACCGTCTTGGCAGGCTCCGCCCGGCGACGCGGGTGGACGACGAAACCGGACTGGCCAGCATCTTGCGGCCGATCTGGATGTCTATACTGGTGGTGTTGGCGACGAACGGGTGGCGCGAACGCGACGCCTTGAGCAGCGGCACGGCGCCGTCACGATCCTGCACACCGGCGGGGCGGATGAGCAGGCCAAGCGCCCGATCATCCGTGCCTATCATGACGTGCCGCTTAAAGCCGAGGATCTTCTTGGTGAAACCGAAGCCGAGTGGACCGCCGCTGTCCGTTGTTTTCACCTAGCTGTTGGCCGCCGCCATGTCGGGCCACCATTCGAGATCGTCGCGCATGGCAACTGTGCGGCTTCATTTCGCTCCGGTCGATGCCTCCGACGTGCCTCTGCCGATCTTCCGGGGCTCGCACCGTCCTGCCCGTATCGCCGAAAGCAACGGAGAGATCGAGACTCTCGTATATTCAGATGTCGTCACGGGATCGAACGCCTTCGCGCGTGAGGGCTTCAACGCGATGATGAAGGAATGCCTTGAAGGACAGGTCGCCTATATCGTCTGCGCCTCCCTCAATCGGCTCTCGCGCTCCCCGGCTGATTTTCCCACGATCGATCGTCTTGTATCTCACCGGCAGATCGCGCTCGTCGCGCTCGATCGGGCCGTCATCATGAAGGAAGGGCCAGGTTCGAAAGTCTGAACGGAACGGACAGATTGGAGGAAACAGGATGCGGTGCGTTCTTTATGCGCGGTACTCGACGGACAAGCAGGACGAACTCTCGATCGAAGTTCAGCTCGACGAGTGCCGCCGGAAGCTCGCCCGCCGTGGCTGGAGCGAGGTCGCCGTCTACACGGACTCGGCGCAGTCGGGCACGACGATGCACCGTCCCGGGATGCAGGCATTGCTCCAACGCATCAAGGCGGGCGATGTCGATGTCGTGTTCGCCGATGCGATGGACCGCCTGTCGCGCGGCCAGGCCGACATCGCCGCCCTGCACGAGCGCCTGCGGTTTCGCGGAATCCGCATCATCACGCGCAACGAGGGCGAAATCAGCACGATGCTCATCGGCATGAAGGGGACGATGAACGCGGAAGCAGTCACCATCACGTCGGTGAAAACGCGCGATGACGTTCGGACTCCTCGACGTGACGCCGGTAATTCTCGATATCGGTCAAAAGCCAGTCGCGCTGCTGCGCGAGCGCCGCTGCGGGCTGGGCGCAGACGGCCAGATGATGTGCGGCGAATGCGTTATGTACCGATCGCCTCGCGGCAGATTCCCGCTCCAGCTCGGCGAGCCGTTCGGCCCAGCCTTTCAGTGCGTTCTCGATGTCGGCATCCACCATGACACCTGCACGAACCAGCCGCATCTTCGCAGATCCGAGATGCTCTGCCGGCGCCCGCCTGATCCCCATTTCCGCGTAGCTGCGTGGGTCCAGCCTGCGCTCCGTCAGCTGCTCGTTGCACATGCCGAAGAACCACGAACGCAACGCCATCATGTCGTCGGCGGCCCGCTGATCGAAGAACGGTTTGGCACTATAATCTTCACCGGCCTCCTTCGCGAGGGACGCTGCAATGTCTCCCGGCCGGAGCTTCGGCGCCAGCTTCACGCCCTGCTCGCGCCGCTCTTTCGCGCTGAGCGCTATATCCCATGTTTCCGTCTCGCCGACGCGGGCACAGCGCCGCTCATAATAAAGGACATGGATGTGGTAGTTGCGCCTGTCCGACAGTGGATCGGGCTCGTGGATCACGGCCGTGTACATCACCCCGAGACGGTCGAACTCGGCTGCCACCTTACGCAGGGCGCGATGCCGTTTCGCTGCATCGAACTCGGCCGGCAGCTCGAGGACCAGACGCTGCTGGGCACGTCCGGCGCGTGGTTCGACATGGTGGACCATGCGCTCATTCCGCGTCTTGCCAAAACGCTGCTTCAGCGTCGCTGCCCATGCTCGATCCCGGTCTGTTTCGAGCGTGAAGACCAGCGGCTTCTGACGCTTCGTGGCCGATGCCGCTTTGCTCGTGGCGGCACGGCGTTCAGCTATCTCGGCAGCGGCTTCCGCAATCGTCTTCGGGATGTTCTCTTCAAGCGACAATGCCCGCCAGTCAGCCGGGTCGCCGCGCTCGGGGAACAACTCGATCCGGTCGAGACCGGGCGTCCGCTCATGTGCCCAGACGGCCTTCCAGAAGACATCCCGCTCGGCCGCCACCAGCGATATCGAAGACGCCAGGCAATGGGTGGAGGACAGCCTGCCGAGTTGCTCGTCGGTGCCTTCCGCACCGACGACATAGCGATCGAAGTCCGCCGCTTCCACCTGCTCCATCGACGCTTCATTCGATGCGTATCGATCGAAATCGGTGGCGCGATCGGCGCCCTTGGACGCTGGATTGCCCGGTGCGCCGACGCCATTGCCGGAGCGCGGCGCGGCGGCGTTACCGGGTGCGCCGCCGGTGCTGCCGTTGCGTCGCGAGGGGGCGCCGCCCGATGCCTTGCGGCCGTTACCCCGGGTCTTCGGGACGTTGGTTACCTGACAGTGGGCGCTGGTCGCGCCGGAACCGGAAACCTGACGGCCTGGTGGGGGTGCCGGCACTCGCAGGTCGATCCGGCGGGGATGACGGCCCTGCCCCCCCTTTCCCTCCGTCGCGAGATCCCGCTCCTTTTTCCTGCGCCCGTATCCGGCCATGCCGACCAGTTCTTCGAGCTCTTTCCGGTCGATCATCTCGCGAATTGCCGACGATAGCTGGGTGATGGACAGAGAGATCGACACGCTATGCCTCGGGATCTTGGGTTCGCGGGTAGTGTGATCGAGACGAACCCTTCCGAGAAGATAGCGACGGTCGATTTTGCCCTTGTCCACCAACTATTCCTCGCCTTCCGGAGGCAAAGCCGGAGGACCCCGCAGCACCAGCGCGGCCCATGATCGTCGATAGGGCAAAAACAGGCCCGACGATCACCTTCGTGGCCGGGTCGACGACCGGCCCTCTGCGCCGCAAACCGACCTGATCGATCATTTCCTGTTCGAAAGTGATCGGCGGAGGGTGCCCGGCGCACTCCGTGCAGGCCTGTTGCGACATCCGGCGGCGACGTGTTGAGGAACGTCTAGCAACCAGCAATGACTTGCGCGAACTCGTCGGGATTCTCACTACCGCACGGCGGGGATCGTTACTCGCTGGGCCATCCGGATGACGGCCACGAGGTATGGCGATCCTCCACACGAGGTGGCCCGGCAGCGAACTCCGCAGGGTGCGCTGGCGATCATGACGATGGGCCATAACGCAGCCGTCCAGACGCTTCCCCGGCATCTATACACCCTTGCGTTTGTTCAGTCTGGCACGGCAGGATTCCCGTTCTGCGGTCGCAGTTCAACCGCCACAGAAGGTGGCCGTCAACCACTCACGCGCCTGCGGCGACTTGGCGTAGAGGGCGAGCGTTGGTTGATCCTCGAGGGGGCCACTATCCCGATGATCCACTGCTGGCGCGAAGGCCGAGTTCACCGCCCACATCGTGGCGTGGCGCCCGTCCGGCTCAGGCCTTCGTCGGCAAGCCGGGCACGCCAGCAGAGCGTCTATTCATCGAACGCATCAAGACCGATGAACAGCGATCGGAAAGGTGCGTGTCCGCCGATCTCGGCCATCTACAGCCGGCGACAAGAGCAAGCGAATCCACCTTGCCGGCGATCATCGGCAACGCGGTCGCGTCGGTGAACTCGACATCTTCGGCGCGTCTCTCGGCCGAGCCAAGCCCGTGCCGAAAACCGTCATTTTCAGCCTCCTGGAAGAGCGATCAGAGCGCGGCCAGAGCTTCTCATGCCTCTCCGGTAGCGGCGTCCTCATCCTCGTTCGACAGTGGCAGCAATGTCTTGTAAAATGGCGTCGGACTCCACCGAGCAACCGTTGACTGCCGTCATAGAAATACCGCCCGCCCCGGTAGATTACGCTGGACCCCATCGCGGGTTCGGAGGCACCGATGAGGCTCACGGATCATGCCCAGTCGTCTCTCCGGATGCTGCCACATCGTCGATGTTTCCAACTCATGGATGAAGCCGGCGAGCAGGCGACGGGCAACCGCCTCGACTACGCAGCGACCACGGTATCAAGCAGCGCGCCAGGGGCCCCGCAATGCTCGATACCGCATCTGGGCAGGGTCGAGAGATCACTTATCGGCGGGCATGCGGACGGCACCGCTCGTGGGGAAGAAATGGAAGGTGCCGACCCGGATCCGGCAAAGGTGACACGCATGATCGCCGCAGCGGGGCGAACGGTATTGGAGATCACTGGCTAACCCATGACGGTGACGAACGATGCGACGTCGAAATGCCGAGCCCCCCTCGCCTCGCTCAACGGATTTCCGCGCAGCATCGGGGCGAGTGCCGCACCCCGTCCAGATCGCGCGCAGAGGAGATTTCCCTGGCCGCTTTCAGCCGCAGGTTCCGCCAATGTCCGTCGCGATCAAGCACCTCGCCAGCGGGATCGCCCGGCACCCGCCGGGCCGCGGCGAGAAGCCGCCGAACCGATGAGTGGCACATGCGAGCGCGCGCCCACCCAAGCCCGGCACGATAGCTTGACGCAACAGAAGGCCGACGTCTGTCGGACATCAAGCTCGGGATCGAGGTCGTTACATCGACCCGTGAAAACCCCGGATCCCCGATCTTTCAAGACGACGAGCGCGCCACTCACGGCAACTGCTCGGGCCTCGTGCCGCTCAATTGGGCTACGCCGTGTTCGTGATCCACGATGCCGATGGATTCGGCGGCGATGTCCAACGGCATTGCGCCCGCCCCGGCGAACTTGGGCTATGTCGCGGTGCCACCCACCCGAGCACGCCGCGCGCTGTACAGCTTCACGACAAAAACGGTCGGCACTTTCGGCGGTCTGTGCAGGGCATCTTATGGGACCGCGCATCGCCTGGCGTGGACGACGCTGATCAGTTTCTCCGAGGCCTCCTCGGCCGTTAGCACAGCGATGCCTCCGTAGTCGCAGATCATCGAGAAAGGCTCAATCCGTAGCGGCTGTGCGCGCCCGCTCCTGGTCGCGGCTACAACTATCCTTGAACGCGACCGATAAAATTCTGGGTTACCCAATCCAACAGATCGGAGCCTTCTCAAAAGTCCGGCTGAGTGCCGGCGTCCCGCCGGCCTCGCCGGAGTGTGAGATGAGTAACCATAAGAACAGCAAGCGCGCCCCTAATAGCCGCGCAAACGGAAGCAAGCAGACTCTCGGCAGTAAGCGCGGGGCTAAACGCGCACCCACCCCCATCCCAAGCTCCAACCTCGACCAGTATTACACGAAAGATGAGGTAGCCGCATATTTTTATCGTAAGTTCCAGCAGCACTTCAACGACGGTCTGTATCTCATGGTCGAACCGAGCGCAGGAACGGGATCGTTCCTGAAACTGCTGCCTCATGGGAGCATCGGGTACGATCTCGATCCCAAATACGCCGGGATTATCCCCGCTGACTTCCTCAAGGTCGAAATAGAAAGTGGTGGCCGGCCGGTCGCCATCATCGGTAATCCACCCTTCGGCAAGAATGCGAGCATGGCCGTGCGCTTCTTCAACCATGGAGCTCGTCAATCGGACGTGGTTGCCCTGATCGTGCCCCGTTCGTTCCGGAAAGCCTCGATCGAGAACCGCCTCGATCCCGCATTCCAAAAAGTCTTCGAAGAGGCAGTGCCCGATAACGCCTTCCTGTCAGACGGTAAGGCATTCCACGTGCCCGCCATGTTCCAGATTTGGGTGCGTGGCGACGAGCCTCGCCGCTTACGCCTCGTGGAGACAAAGCACCCGGACTTCGAGTTCACTACCTTCGACAAGGCCGATTTCGCCATCCAGCGTGTCGGCGCACAAGCCGGGCGAGTGCATCACGATCTCAGCCGCAGTCCGTCCTCCACCTATTTCATTCGTGGTAAAGTCGAGAGGGTGATGGCGCGGCTCGATTTCCGCCGTTTCACTGGCGACGTCGCAGGCAATCCCAGCCTTGCCAAGTCGGAGATCGTTTTGCTGTACCGTGAGTGGATCGATCTGCGAGCAGCGGAATGAGGAAAGCCGCCTTCGAGACGGAGGCCTTCCGGATCGATGCCGCCCCCGACGCGGCGTTCCCGCTCTGCGATCCGCTGGAGGACGACAGCCCCGACGACGCGCTCCTGATCACGTCGGCGAGGCGCCTCCAGCGCCTCGCGATCATCGCTGCGGAAACCGGCGCACGGTTCGCGCGGGACGGCATCGCACACGACGCCGCCGCCTGGATGCTCGCTCCGCGCAGGCTCTTCGGCGGCCGCCCGGCGATCACCGCCTGCATGGAGCGTCCCCACTTCGGACGGGCCCTCCTCCTCCACGGCCTGTCGCTCGGCCTCGACGCCGAACCCGCCGACGTCGACGATCTTCTCGCGGACGCCTCAATCCGCATCTGGTTGCGTAATACCAAATCCGTGGCCTAGGGCGAGAGCCGAACCAAGGCGACTCAGCCGCACGATATCGAGCGGATCGCCGATTGGCTGGCGGGCGGCAGGTTCAGACGTGAAATCGGTGCCGTCTTTTCCCTTCGAGCGCGATGCAGACGCGCTCAAGCCGTCGCCGCGCGTCAGATCGTCGGAAAGCATTATCATGCTGCGCGAAGACGCCCGAGTGGGGGAAAAGCGGCCCGCCGGCGGGGGTGATATCGACGGGTGCCCTAGCAGGGTCACGAGGGCCATCGCCAAAACACCCGCCGGCCATCGTCAGATATCGAGTGCGCCGAGGCCTTCGAGCTGCTCCATATAATGGCTGGTCGAGGTTGCGGTGAAACTCAGCGTCAGCTTAGTCGCGCCCACCGCGAAAAGTCCGCGGATGACCTCGGTCGCTTCTTCCGGCCGTCCGACCGGATCGACCCGGCCCCTGGGCGGCAGGACGATATCGAGCGGCCGTTCCCGCTCCTGCCAAGCCGCTGTTTGCTTTGCGGCTGCGATCATCGCCCCCATTTCCTCGGTGGTGAGGCCGAACGGCATCCAGCCGTCGCCCAGTTCCACGGCGCGCCGTATCGATCGCGTCGTGCGGCCGCCGATCCACAGCGGCACATGGCTCTGCACCGCGCAGGGATCGATGGTGAGGCCGCTAAAGTCGTAATAAGGGCCGTGATACTCCGGATCCCGCTTGCCGAGCGACGCACGCAGTGCGCGCAGTGCATCGTCCCCGCGCGCGCCGCGCTCGGTGAACTCCGCGCCGCCGAGGCCGAGCAGATCGAACTCCTCCTTCAGCGTACCGACGCCAAGGCCAAGGACAACCCGGCCGCCGCTGACTGTGTCAAGCGTGCCGTAGCGCTTGGCGATCTCAAGCGGATGATGGTAGCCGAGCACCAGCACCGCCGTCGTGAAGCGGATGCTGGTCGTGATCGCGGCGAAATAGCCGAAGGTCGCGAGCGGATCGTAATACCGAACGCCGCGCCGCTGCGCTTCGCCGGCCGGTACGCCGATATGCTCGGCGCAGGCGACATGGTCGTACCCCAGTCGGTCAGCGGCCTTGACGATTTCGCCGACTTCCTTGAACGGAAGATTATAAGCCCATTCAGTTTCCGCCGACGGGGTGATTGAAAGGCTGGGGGCATTGATTCCGAATTTCGACATATCGACTGGCATGGTCTAATCCTAAGTTGTCAGGAGATGATGAATATCTGTCAATCCCTACCGGATCGCCTACGTGCTTGCGGCCCGACCGATCACAATGCAGGCGACGGAGATAAAGCTGGCGCGATCCGACACCAGATAGACGATCTGGTCTGCCGCCTTGTCGGGGCGGCCGGGGCGGCGCTGGTACGTGTCCGCTAGCGCCGCAATTGACATGTCCCATGCGAGGATCCTGTTCGGTCTGCACTGGTCAAGGAGAAGCGCGCTACCGACGTACCTAACCTTATTCACGTAATGCGACGATGGCCGAATAACCGCCATCGACCGAAAGATCGACGCCGTTCACATAGGATGCAGCGTCACTGCCAAGGAATAACAGAGGCCCGACCTGCTCCTCGGCCTCGGAGCGGCGACCGATTGGGTCCGTCGCGCCGTCGATTGCGGCAGCGGGTATCTTCTCCTCAATCTCGCTTAGCATCGGCGTCTGCACCGCGCCGGGGCTAGTGCAGTTGAGGCGGATACCACGCTTGATGAACCGGGCCGATTCATGCAGCGTCCACACCGTCAGCGCCTCCTTGGCGAAGGCGTAGCCATTGACGATCTCGCCCTCATGTCGCTTCAACCAGCTCATCCCATCAGCGAAACTCGCTTGCGCCACGAGATCGAGCAGCGTTGCCCGACGCGTACGCCAGCGCAACCCGCCATTGGACGAGACGCTAACGATCGCGCCGCCCGCCCCCATCAGCGCGGCGATCCGTTCGGCAAGATGCCGGGTACCAAGATAGTTGACCTTGAGAATCGCCATCTTGGCCTGTGTCGGCGCCATGCCCGCGCAGTTGAACAGCACGTCCACCCGGCCGCCGATCGCCTCGGCAACGGCGTCGACCGCCACCGGGTCGCCGAGGTCCACCTCGAAGAAACCTGCGGTCGCCTCCTCTCCCCGCCGCTGGTCCAGCCCGATGACATGCGCGCCCTGCGCAGCGAGCACCCGCGCCGTCTGCGCGCCGATGCCCGAGGCGCACCCCGTCACCACTACCCGCTTGCCGCGATAGAACTCAGTCATGCCAGCAATTCCGTCCCATCTATCAAAATTCGGTCTTGTCCCGTCCGCCGTTAAACCGGGACTAACGAAATGAAAATGTGGCAATCTCGCCTCACACGACGTCTATTTCTGGCGAGCCGGGCCGGCTTTCGGTAACCGATGGTCATGACGACGCATAGGATGACCACGGCAGCGGCAGGCGAATGGCGAGCGCATTGGCCATCGGCCCTTAGCGCTGCCGTCGGCATGTCCTTTTCCACTCTTTACGTTTATTCGGCCGGCGGCCTTACCGAGCCGCTGGAACAGGAGTTTGGCTGGTCGCGTGCCGCGATCGGATCGGGTATTTCGGTGCTGACGATCACCGGATCACTGCTCGGACCGATCATGGGAGCGGCGGTGGATCGATTCGGATCTAGGCGGATCGCGGTGCCCGGCGTCATTGGCTTCTGCCTCGCCTTCGCACTGCTGTCGTTGGCCACGGAATCGCTGTGGACCTGGTGGCTGCTGTGGTTCCTGCTCGCCCTGCTGGGGGTCGGCGTCAAGCCGGCGGTGTGGACCACCGCCGTCGCCAGCCTGTTTCAGAAAAGCCGGGGGCTGGCGCTTGCGGTAACACTGAGCGGGGCGAGCCTCGGATCAATCTTTACCCCGTTGCTCACCAACTGGCTGGTCGATCACCACGGCTGGCGGGGCGCCTTTGTCGGCCTGCCGCTGATCTGGGGAGCGATCGGTGTTCCCTTGATCTTCTTCGGTTTCCGAGGCGCATCGGACAAGGAGCGTCGGAACTTGAGCCGGGGTGTCGTCACCGCGCCGATCCCGGGCGGCGGATTGCGCGTACGCGACGCGATCCTCTCCCGTCGCTTCACCTCGCTGCTGATTGCGGCCATGGCCTTCTCACTGCTTGCGGTCTCTCTTATCGTATCGCTGATCCCGATCCTCTCCTCGCACGGCATCCCGCGCGGCACGGGTGCCGGGATCGCCGCGACCATCGGCATCACCGCGGTAATCGGCCGCATCGCCACGGGCTATCTCCTCGACCACTTCGACCCGCGCCTCGTCTCCGCCGTTACCATGGCACTGCCAATCGTGACGTTGACGTTGCTGCTGGCGATGCCCGGCTCTGTGCCGCTCGCTTTTCTGGCGGTGCTGGTGATGGGTCTGTCGCTGGGTGCCGAGGTCGATGCCGTGGCCTTCCTTACCGGCTATTATTTTGGGGTCCGCCATTATGGCCTGCTGTTCGGGACGATCATGAGCGGGCTTTCGATTGCGGCCGGATCGGCGCCGCTGATCGCGGGTACGATCTTCGATCGCACTGGCTCGTACGACCTGATGCTTATGGGAGCGATTCCGCTCTGTCTGCTGGCCGCGGGTCTTATTGCCAGCCTAGGACTTCCGCCGAAGGCGGCAAGCAGGCGCGAGTAGTGGCCGTTCGGCTGCGATACCGGCGAGTATAACCCGCACTCGCGCCGGGGTCTTCAGTCAGCACCAAACCGCCTCGCCTTTTCTTGACACCAACGGGGCGACTGGGTGCAATGGACGGCGATAACGCGCAGGCAGCATTGCATTCCTGCCACTGGCCAAGCCTCGAGGACGACCCGTGACCGATCCCCAGTTGAAGCCCGCCTTTCGCTACGATCCGTATTCGGACGAGGCACGGCGCGATCCGCAGAGCCTGTACCCCGTGCTGCGCGAGGAGCATCGCGCCTACTTCATGCCCGAGTACGACGCCTACGCCATCAGTCGCTACGACGATGTGCGGAACGCCTTCATGGACGCGAAGAACTTCACCGAGTCCGAGGGGCAGGTATTCTCGCGCAGCCAGATGCTGGTGCACCATCGCGGCGATCCGCCCAAGCCGAAGCTCGATCCCAAGTCGATGTTCCTCTTCCTCGATCCGCCGGTCCATTCGCAGTTCCGCATGGCGCTCGCCAGCCCGTTCATGAAGGGCAACGTCGGCAAGCTGACGCCGCAGATCACCACGCTGATCCGCGATCAGCTGGACAAGTGCATCGCCAGGGGCCGCTTCGACCTCAACGGCGATTTCGCCAGCTACATCTCGGTCGGCGCGACGGCGATCCTGATGGGGCTGCCGGTGGAGGACAGCGGCGCCATCATCGATCTGGTCAACCGCATGGTCGCGCGCGATCCGGTCAACCCCGGCCCCACGGCGGACGGGATCGTCGCGCGCGGCGAGATCATCGAATTCCTCAAGGGAGCGGTGCAGCGCCGCCGGCGCGAGGAAGGCGATGCCAGCCGGGTGATCGATCCGCTGATTCACGGCAACATGATCGGCCGCCCGCAGACGGACGACGAGATCGCCAGCGACATCCTGGCCATCCTGGTGGGCGGGACGGAGACGGTGCCCAAGGTCTTCTCCGGCGGGCTGCTGGAACTGCAGAAGCGGCCCGACCAGCTCGCCGCGATCCGCGCCGATATCGACACCAACGCGCCGATCGCGTTCGAGGAGATGCTGCGCTACAACGCCCCGGCGCAGTGGTTCGGGCGGACGGCGAAGAACCCGGTCGAGGTGGCGGGCGTCACCGTGGAACCCGGGCAGCGCGTGATCCTGCTGATCGCGGCGGCCAACCGTGATCCGCGCGAGTTCGAGAACCCGGACGAGTTCATCTGGAACCGCAAGGCCAAGCGGATGCTCAGCTTCGGCGTCGGCCCGCATTTCTGCATCGGCATCCACCTCGCCCGGCTGGAAGGGCAGATCATGCTCAAGGAGTTCCTGAAGGCCACCCGCGATTTCCGGATCGAACCGGAAGCGGGCGACTGGGCCGTCTCGGAATTTCAGATCGGCTGGACGAAACTGCCGGTCACCGTGCAGCCCGCCTGAGAACAGACACACAGCCGGAGAGGCCGACCATGCTGACCCACGTGACGCTGGGCACCGACGATATCGCCGGAGCACGCCGTTTCTACGATGCGACGATGGGCGCACTGGGCCTCGGGCGGATCATGGATGGCGACATCTTCTCGATCTGGGGTGGTGAAAAGCCGGCGGTGGTCGTCCGCACGCCGCTGAACGGCGAGCCGGCGACATACGCCAACGGCGGGACCGTCGGCTTCTCCGCCCCCGGCCGGGCCGCCGTCGATGCGTTCCATGCCGCCGCACTGGCGAACGGCGGATCGTGCGAAGGACCGCCGGGGCCGCGCGAAATGGCGGGTGGCCTGTACGGGGCATACGTCCGCGACCCCGCCGGCAACAAGATGTGCGCCTTCAGCTACGAACAGGAATGAGCACGTCCATCGACAGGGATATATGCCGCCCCATGCCCGATGATCTGATCCGCTCCGTCAACCTGCGCGACCTCGGCGGCTATCGCACCGCCGACGGCGCTACGGTGCGCCACGGCCTGGTCTTCCGGTCGGCGGCCCTGTCCGCCCTGGAGGGGGAGGCGCTGGCCGCCGTTCGCGCGCTGGGCATCCGCATGATCATCGACCTGCGCCACAATGCCGAGCGCGCGGCCTATCCGACGCCGTGGGAGGCGATGGGCTGTGCGGACTACTGGTGCCGCGACCATAGCGACTCCGGCGCGGACCTCGCCCCTTTGCTGCGCGATCCGGCGATGACCGCCGACGACTGCCGCGGTTTGATGACCGGCCTGTACCGGACCCTGCCCTACGCCCTGAGCGAGGCCTACCGGCGTCTGTTCCGCGGCCTTGTCGAAGGCGGCACGCCGCTGCTGTTCCATTGCGCGGCCGGCAAGGATCGCACCGGCGTCGCGGCGGCGCTGATCCTCGGCGCGCTCGGCGTCCCCCGCGACGTCATCACCGAGGAATATGGGCTGACCGCCGCGTACGACCTGTTCGCCTCTCCCTCTATCCGCGACCGGCCGCCACTGTCGCCGGCACGCCTCGCGACGGTCACGCCGCTGCTGATGGCCGAGACCGGCTATCTCGATGCGATGTTCGAGACATTGATCGAACGCGACGGCTCCGTGCGCGGCTATCTGCTGAACACGCTGGGGCTGGCCCCGGACGACATCACCACCCTGCGGGACAACCTGCTGCATACGCCCGGATAGCGCAGGCCGTGCCCCGATCCACCCGGATCGGCCACCGCCGCCGTTCCTGTACGCTCATCGCCTAGTCTGAACCGCCCCCGGCCGGCGGCCGGAGGCGGTGGGTTAGAGCGTCAGAAGGCGAATTCGGCCCTGACGCCGTAGGTCCGCGGATCGTTGTACGAGCCGCCAAGCACGAACTGGCTTTCCAGCACGCTCGACAGATAATCACGGTTCGTCAGGTTCTTGCCCCACGCGACGAGGCGCAGGCCCTTGATCGACTCCGGCGCGAACGACAACTCCGCATCGAGCAGCGCATAGCGACGCTGGCGGACCGTGCCGGCGGCATCGTAGCTGATGCCGGAATTATACGTCCCATTGACGAAGGCCGCGATCCGCCCGGCGTTCGTATCGACGCCATAGTTGATCGCCGCATTCCCCGAGAACTTCGGCGCACGCGGCAGCCGGTTGCCGCTCGCGTCCGCCGCCGTCACGTCATAGCCGAACCCGAAGGCGTTCGGCCGATAGGCGACCGCGCTTTCGAACTTGCGGTACTTCGCATCCAGATAGGCGGCACCGGCCGACAGCGTCAGATCGGGTGTGATCGTGAAGGTGATGTCGCCGTCGATGCCCCTGATGCGCGCCGAGGCCGCATTCTGATAGAACTCCACCGGTGGCGCATAGGTGTAGACCTGCAGGTCCTTGTAATCATAGTAGAAAGCCGCGACGTTGATCGCCACGGCGCGGGTCGGCCGCCCCTTGTAGCCCACCTCGTAGGCGAACACCTTTTCCGGCTGCACCGGTTTTGTCAGCGGCGGGATCGGGGAATCGCCTGCGTTCACGTAGCCGCTCTTGAAGCCCTGCGAGTAGCTCGCATAGACGTTCTGGTCCTGATCGATCTCGTAGCGGAGCGTGGCGCGCGGGGTGAACCGCTTGAACGCCACCTTGCCGCGCGGATCGGCGAGCAGGGTGCGGTTGGGGCCGAACAGCGCCGGATGGTTGTTGGCCGTCTGCTGCGTCTCGTAGCTGTAGCGGCCACCCACCGTCAGGTTCAGCGTATCGGTTAGGTCGTAGCCCAGCTCGACATAGCCGGCATAGCTGCGCTTCCGGTTGAAGCCATATTGCGCCAGCGAATAGGCGGGCGTCGCGACGGTCGGGAACGCGGTGATCGCGGTGGTCGAGTAGCCGTCGAACGTGTTGGGGTCGTACCGCTCCTTCAGCGCGAGATAGAAGACGCCGAACGACACCGTCGCGCGGCCCAGCTTGCGGGAGGTGAAGTTGACCTCCTGGACGAAATTCTTGTTCTTGATCGTCAGGTCGCTCACCGTGCCGAGGTTGACGGCGGTATAGTCGGCGTCGGCGATGTCCTTCACGTCCACCTTGCTGAAGGCGGTGACGGTGCTGATCGTGCCGATATCCAGATCCAGCTTGCCGAGCAGGTTGGCGCCGTAGGTGGTGATCCGGGTCAACGGCTCGTCGCTGAGGGCGAACTGGTGCGGCTTGGTCGTCCTGGGAATGCTCACGCCGGACGCATCGGCCAGCGCATAGCCGAGGGGCTGGCCGGGGCCGAGCGGCTGGCCGGCATAGATGCCGTTATCCCGGCGACGGCTGTAATAGCCGCCGACGGTGAACGAGAGCGTCTCGGTCGGCTTCACCAGCAGGCGGGCGCGCAGCAGCTTGGAATTCAGGCCGCCATCGTGCCCGCCGCGCAGCAGATCCCGGTTGTAGCCGTCGCGGTCGCGGAAGGCGCCGGCGACCGAAATCGCCACCTTGTCGTCCACCAGCGGCCCGGTGATGTAGCCGCGTACCGACTTGTCGTCGTAGTTGCCGTAGCTCACGCTGCCCCGCCCCGTGAGGTTGAACGAGGGCGTGACGGTGTTGACGATGATGGCGCCACCGGCCGCGTTCTGGCCGTAGAGCGTGCCCTGCGGCCCCTTCAGGATCTCGATCTGCTGCACGTCCGGCAGGTCGATCAGCTGGCCCGACTGCGAGGGCTGGTAGATACCGTCGACATACACCGCCACGTTGCTGCTGTCGCCGAGACCGGCGCCGGCCGACGAGATGCCGCGGATCGCGGGCTGGAGGAAGCCGCCGTAGAACGGCAGCTGCACGCCCGGGGTGACGCGCTGGATATCGACCGTGCTGTTGATGCCCGCCGCCACCAGCGTGGCCTGCGGGATCGCGGTGATCGAGATGGGCACGTCGCGCAGCCG
Source organism: Alterirhizorhabdus solaris (assembly GCF_007785815.1). Classification (GTDB taxonomy): domain Bacteria; phylum Pseudomonadota; class Alphaproteobacteria; order Sphingomonadales; family Sphingomonadaceae; genus Alterirhizorhabdus; species Alterirhizorhabdus solaris. Next base: position 42,409 of record NZ_VNIM01000012.1, read on the forward strand.
CTCGGAACGGCGCTGCGCCGTCACCACGATCTCGCTGCTGTCCACGGTGGCGACGCCCGTTGCCGGGGCGGGGGCGACCACGGTCGCTGCCGGCTCGGCGGCGGCCTGCGCGGCATCCACGCCCTGCGTCGATCCGGCCGTGCCATCGGGGCCGGCGACGTTGGCGGCGCTCTGCGCCAGCACGGGGGCGGGCGCGAAGGCGGCGCCGAGAAGGGCGAGCTGCAGCAGCCGGTGACGGGACTCTCTCATACTATCCTCCCAGAAGGCATATTTCTATTCTGTTGCCCCGTTGCGCGCCGGCCCGGCGAAACGCAACGGCGCTGATGCATTGCAGACGTGGCGGCACGACTTTGCCGGGGAGTGTGGCCGCCACGCAGCAGCCTGGCCTGCCGGCAAGCCCGCCGCCGCGGAGCCATCGCCCGCGCGGACGGCATTCCCGTTGACCGCCCGCGCCGCACCCCGCAAGCTGCCGCCATAAAGAGGGAGAGGGCGGTGATGAGGAAGCGCGCGACGATCGCGGCCGGGCTCGCGTTCGGGCTGACGGGCATGGCGGGATCGGCCGGGGCGAGGCCCGCCGCCGTCATGGAACGGCTGGAGGTCGTCGAGGACCGCATCGCCTTCGACGGGCGCAGTTTCGGTACGGTCGGCCCCTACCGGCTGATCCGCGCCCGGGCGCATATGCGGGTGGCCCCGGAGGCGACCGCCAACCGCCGGATCGTCGATCTCGACAAGGCGCCGCGAACCCCGGCCGGCGACGTGCGCTATTGGGCGGACGTGGTGATCTTCCGTCCGGTGAGCCCGGCCCACGCCCGCCGGGTGATGATCGCCGAGGTGCCCAATCGCGGCATCCGGCTGGCCGACAGCATGCTAAACACCGCCCCCGTCTGGGTGATGCCGCCCGGTTTCGGCGGCGGGGCGGATGCACGCAAGCCCGCCTCCGCGCCGGCCGATGCCGGCAGCGGCTTCGCCTTCCGGCGCGGCTATACGCTGGTCGCGGTAGGCTGGCAGGGCGATCTGCCCGCGCAGCCCGCCGTGCTGCTGCGCGCGCACCTGCCCGTCGCCACCGATGGCGGCCGGCCGATCACCGGCCGGGTGCAGGCGGTCACGGTGTTCGACACGCCAGAGACGCAATCGACGATGGCGCTGGCCTATCCGGTGGCGCCCGGCACCGAAGGCGACGGCGTGCTGACGGTACGCGCGCTGGCCGGCACGCCGCCCCGCACCCTCGACCGGACCGCGTGGCGGCTGCTCGATGCGACGCATGTCCGCATCGACCGCCCCGCCGGCATGGACGCGGGCGCGATCTACGAGTTCGTCTATACCGCGCAGGATCCGGTCGTCGCCGGCCTCGGCTTCGCCGCCACGCGCGACGTGGTGAGCTTCCTGCGCCACGACGCCGCCGACGAGGCAGGCGGCGCCAATCCGCTGATCGACCTGCGCGACGCCCCCTGCGCGCTTGCGAAGGGTTGCGCCGCCACCCGCACCGACACCGTCGATACGGTCCTCGGCTTCGGCGTGTCGCAATCAGGCCGCTACCTGCGCGACATGATCGGGCAGGGGTTCAACGCCGACACGGCGGGCCGGCCGGTGCTGGACGGCGCGTTCGTGCTGATCGCGGGATCGCGCAAGACCTTCACCAACCGCCGCTGGGCCGAGCCGGGCCGCTTCTCCCGCCAGCATGAGGACCCGCTGGTTCCGGGCAACCAGTTCCCCTTCGCCTATGGCAGCGCCACCGACCCGCTGACCGGGCGGAAGGACGGCATCCTCTCCGGCTGCGCGGGGCAGGCATGCCCGAAGATCGTCCACGTCGACGGCAGTTCGGAATTCTGGAACGCCGGTGGCGTGCTGGTCGGCAGCGACGGGGCGGGCCACGACGTCGCCTTTCCCGCCAACGTGCGCGGCTACATGATCGCAAGCGCGCCGCACGCGCCGTTCATCACGATGGGCGCCGCCGCGCTGCCGCCCAGCCCGCTCACGACCGGCGGCGTCGTGCGCGCGTTGCTGGTGGCGCTGGACGACTGGGTGGCCGGCGCCGCCGAACCGCCGCCGAGCCGCTGGCCTTCGATCGCGAAGGGCGACCTCGCCGATCCGGCGTCGCGCACGGCGGTCGGCTTTCCCGACTACAGCGGCCTGCCCTATTACGGCCGCGCCAACCCGGTCGCGCCCACCAATTACGATACCGTCCCGCCCACGGTCGATCCACGCCGCGCCTGGACGATCATGGTGCCCGTCACGGATGCCGACGGCAACGACCGCGTCGGCATCCGCATGCCCGACGTCGCCGTGCCACGCGGCACCTATCTCGGCTGGAACCCCCGCAAGCCGGGCTATGCCGAAGGCGACATCGCGCTCGTGTTCGGCAGTTTCGTGCCGTTCGCCGCCACAGCCGAGGCCGCCCGGGCAGCGGGCGACCCACGCCGCCCGCTGGCCGAACGCTACCGGGACGAGGCGGACTACAAGGCGCGCCTCGCCGCCGCGACGGCGGCGCTCAAGCGCGAACGCCTGTGGCTGGCGGACAGCGACTGATCCGCGCATCCGCTCGGCGGGCGATCAGGCCATGCCGCACCGGCCGCTCCACCCTCAGAGCAGGAAGCTCAGGCTGAGCGACAGGTTCACCGCCGGATCGAAGTCGCCGGTGAAGGAGGGGTGGCGGATATAGGCCACCGACGGCGCGACGTAGATGCCCGACGACGCGCGATAGGCGTAGAGCGCGCTGACCGAGGCCTGATACTTGTTCGTCGTCTCGCCCAGCGCGGCGATGGCGATCCCCGCCGGCCGGCTGAACTTGTTGTAGCCGAACGTCAGCGACATCTGGTCGGCCGGCCGGCCCGGCACCATGCCCAGCGCATAGGTCCGCGCCTCGAACGTGCGGGTATAGACGTTGACCTTGTCCGGCGCGAACATCGCCGATGCGCCGACATAGACGCCGCGATAGGCGAGCTTGGCGTCCGGCTGGTAGAGCTGATAGTCGGCCAGCGCGAACAGCATCCAGTTCTTCCTGGTGCCGGGCGCATCGAAGCGGGTGTAGCGCGTGGTGTTGTAGATGCCGCCTGCGCGCAGCCAGATCTGCCGGTCCGTCGCCGACGCCTTGCGTTGCAGGCCGAACTCCTGGATCAGCAGCGGCTTGGCGCCCCGGCGCGTCAGCTTCAGCCCGATGCCGTTGTCGAACCCCTCCTCGACCAGCCCGTCCGGCCCGATGCTGCGTTGCAGGCCGGTCTTGGAATAAAGCCCCGCCGGCCCCTGCAACCGCACGTTGAGCAGCGGCACGGGCGCGACGGAACCGCTCAGGCCCACCTGGATCGGGATGGTGCCGGCGAGCCCGTTCGCGAGGATCGGGTTGCCGCCGGCGAAGATGCCGATGTAGTTGAGGATGTTGGTGCCCAGGCCGCCGGTCACCTGCACCTTCTGGTCGAACAGCGAGGCCGACAGGTCGAGCCGCGTCAGGGTGAACTGGTTGCCGCCCAGCTGTCGCCATGTCGAGGCGTTGTACAGCCCGCCGACGTTCAGCTGGGTGAGGTCGGTGCCGTCGTCCGCCAGCCGGAAAGACACGCGCAGGTTGTTCGACGATCCGTAGGTGAACTTCTGCCCCGAGAAACGCTGCGGGCTGGTCGGCGAGCGGCCGCCGTTCACATCCTGGGTGAACCCGTGGATCGTGGTCGCGTCGAAGAAGATCCCCTTCTCGAACAAAGCGGAGCGGATGCCACCCTGATCGCGCACGATCGAATCGGTCACGCCGGCGAAGTCGGTCGACTGGCCCATCGGACGCAGGCGGTTGATCTCGGTGAGGCGGGCGAGCGTCGCCTGCGCCGCGTCACCCGGGCTGGCGGGGGCCGCGGTGGCGGAACTGCCAAGCGCCGCTGCGGGCGCCGCCTCCCCCGCGCCGGTACTGGCGGCGCCGGGGGATGGCGGGGCGGAGTCGGGGGAGGACTGCGCGAGGGCAGGCTGGGCAAACAGAGCGCACAGGCCGGCGAACAGGCCGGCCCCGATCATAGGCTGGTAATGCAACGCAACTCTCACATTAGGTAAGCGGTGAGAAAGCCTTAGCGGCGCGTGCCGGGTTTGGCGACATCGCACGGCGACATGATCCGCGTTGTGCGACGAATTGCACGTATCGCATGCGTCGTGCGCAGAGCCTTAACCGTATCGCGAGGGGCGCTTGCCGGCCTGAGACAGTGCGATGTCATAAGGGGCTGACACAGACTCCGCGCCTCCCAGATCACAATATCGTATTTTCGATCCTTGGTGGATCTTCTTCCTTGTCACTACTACCATCTTCTCGGGACTATCGATCACCGTACATGCATCACACGATCTTCCGGATATATGTTCATCTTGACTTCGCTGACCAGGCTCCAGAGCGAACCGAACCCCCAACGCCCGATGGCCTGCCGCCGGACGCTCCGCTACCGCCGGGTCAGGCGGGCGTGCGTCGACGGCCGGGCCCACGCCGCGCCCCGCGTCACACCGTCACGCACGCAGTCCATCGTCTGACAAGCGCCAGATGCCCAACCATAGCGGTGGCTGTTCCGAACAGCGGCCGCCCGTCACCCTGACTAGGCTGAAACGCGCCGGTCGCTCGTCGCGTCCTGTGGCGTCACGGCATCATCGCTGTCGCGCGCCGCGTCGGCGACCCGGACGATGGTGACCAGCGTCCCGTTCAGCCGGGGGGCGGCGCTCAGCGGATCGATGTCCGTGTCGCTGACCAGCTTGTTGCGTGCATTGCCCCGGCGGAAGACCTCGGCGGAGGTCGTCGGATCGAACAAGGGCGAGCCCCACCCCTGCGCCAGTACGATCGTCCCGCGCCGGATCGCGTCGGTCAGCACGGCGCGCACCCGAATCGTCGCCGTAGCGGACACCAGATCGAGCCGGTCGCCGACCGCGACCCCCATCGCCGCCGCGTCGTGCGCGTTCAGTTCCACCGTCTCGGCCGTCTCGTCATGGCCGACGCTGCCGGCGGTTTCGGCCAGCGAGGCGTTCATCATGCCGTTGCGGCGGCGCGAAATGATGCGGTACTGACCTGTCGGCACCGCCGTCACGCCCTCCGCGACGGCCTGCTCCAGCGCCTCGGCGAAGCGTGCCGGGCACAGCTCGATCGCCCGCCCCCGATCCTGCATGAAGCTGCGGAAATGGCCCATCGTGCGCTCGCCGAAGACGAGACCGTGCGGCTGCGCGCGCACCTGCTCCAGCGTCACCTGGCCGCTGCCGGCCAGCATGGCGGCGGCCAGATCATCTGGCGCCCTGGCCTGCCCGCCGAACAGCTCCAGCCCCATCGCCGCCGCCAGATCGCGGTAGAAGGTCCATTCCGGGCGCACCCCCTCCGGCGGCGGCAGCACCTGCCGGGTGGACTGGATGAACGGCTGGTCGTTGTAGGTATGGAGGCCGACGTGCACCTCCTCGCGCTCGAGGAAATGCACCGCCGGGATCAGCCAGTGCGCCTCGCGGTGGCTCTCGCGCTGGAACAGGTCGACGCTGACGAGCAGGTCGAGCGTGCCCAGCGCCCGCGCCAGATGATCGCCGCCGGCCCCGGTCGAGACCGGATTGCCACCGCCCAGAATCAGCGCGCGCACCTGCCCGTCACCCGGCGTCAGGATCTCGTCGGCCAGTTCGGACAGGCTGTGCTGGCCGACGACCGTCTCGATGCCCCTCACCCGGCTGTGGCGCTTCGGCTCGCCGCCGCCCTTGGCCAGCGCCATGTTGTACGGCCAGTTCGGCGCGAAGCGGCCGCCCGGCCGGTCGAGCCGGTCGGTCAGCACGTTGAGCGCCAGCGTGAGCCAGTGGGTGAGCACGCCGTGCCGGCCGAGCGCGGGGCCGGTGCCGGCGAAGGCGAACGCACGCGGCGCCGCGGCGAAACCGCGCGCGACGGTGGTGATATCCTCGACCGGCACGTCGCAGCTCGCGGCCAGCCGGTCGAGCGTCACCGTGGCGCACAGCCCGCGCAGGCCGGCCAGTCCGGTCACGCCGATATCGGGCGGCAACCGCTCCAGCCCCTCGTCCAGCATCACCTTGACGACGCCGAGCAGGAAGGCCCAGTCCGTCTCCGGCACGGGGGCGATGTGGCGGGTCGCGCCGGCGGCCGTCTCCGTCCGGCGCGGATCGAGGACGACGATGGTGGCACCGTCGCGGGTGCGGTCCTTCAGGCGGCGCCAGCCGTTGGGCACCTTGCCGCCCCAGTTGAACTTGCTGACGGCGGGGTTGGTGCCGATCAGCAGGGCGTAATCGGTGGCGTCGATGTCGGGCAGCAGCGCCAGCGTCTCCAGCCCGAACATCGCATCGCACGCGACATGCTTGGCGTTGCTGTCGATCGACTGGACGCCGTATTTCTGGTTCGTGCCGATCGCACCCAGAAAGCCGAAATGCCATGCCGATCCGCTGAAGCTGAACCCCATCGGATTGCCCAGGTAACCGGCCACCGCATCGCGGCCGTGGCGGGCGATGATCGCCTGCAGGCGGTCGGCGATGTCGTCCCCCGCCTCGTCGTAGCTGGTCGCGACGAAGCGGTCGCCGACGCGCTTCATGGGTGCGTTGACCCGCCACGGGCTGGCCGCCACCTCGTGCGCCTGCTGGCCCTTCACGCAGAAATCGCGCCACGTGTAGGGGTTCTGCTTGTCCGGGCGGATCGAACTGATCCGCCCGTCCGCCACGGCCACTTCCAGGCCGCACAGTTGCTCGCAGATCAGGCAGTGGGTGAAGACCGTGCGCTGTGCGGCGGGATCGGTGTGCAAGGCTACGTCTCCGGTCGATCGTGCGGAAATGCCGGTCATGCCGCCTGCGCGAGGACCGGCTGGCCGATATCGAGACCGGCCTCGTACGCCTTCAGGCGCGGCAGCACCTTCTGCGCGAACAGCGACTGGTTGCGGGTCGCCTCCGCCTCGCCCATGCCGGCATAGTTGAATACCGCCAGATACGCGCAGGCCCCGAGCTTCTGCTGGATGTCGATCGCCTTCGCGACACATTCGTCGGGCGTGCCATAGACGTGATTGCCCGTCCATTTGCGCGCGGACTGTTCCGGCGTGATCCCCGCCTTGCGCTGCGCCTCGGCACCGGCGGCGTAGTTCTCGTAGCCCTTCAGCCCCTTCATGTGCGCGCCGGTCGTCGCATAATGGTTCATCGCGGTCATCGAGTAGCGCGTGATGTAGTCCGGCCCCAGTTCGTGCGCGCGGTCGCGGTCCTCGTCGACGAAGGTCCACGCCACGAAGATCGGCCGGGGCGCCTCGCGGTGGTGGATCTCGCGGAACAGCCGGCGGTAATCGTCCAGCTGCGGGCCGCTCGCGTCGTAGGCGTGGTTGCCGGGGATGAACAGCAGCCCCGCGCCCAGCCGCGCCATGATCGGAAACGTCTCGGCCGACTGCGCCGACAGATAGAGCCGGTTCTGGAAGGAATGCTGCGGCATCGGGCGGATCAGCACGCGCGGCTGCTTCACCACCTCGCCCTCATACTCGATGTAGCCCTGTTCCAGCCCCATCATCGCCGCCTCGGTATTCTCGATCAGCTGCTGGCGGCTGAGGTTCATGTCGAGGCCGAAGCCGTCGAACTCGGTCTTCGCCACGCCCCGGCCCATGCCCAGCACGACCCGCCCGCCGGAGATCTGGTCGAGCACGGCCACGTCCTCGGCCACACGGATCGGATGGTGCCAGGGGGCGACGACCACCATCGTGCCCAGCTTCACGCGCGTGGTGCGCGCCGCGAAGTAGCTCAGGAACTTCAGCGGATCGGGGCACATCGCATAGCCGTTGAAATGATGCTCGACGCCCCAGATCGAGTCGAACCCCAGCCCCTCCACGCGGTCGGCCAGGCGATATTCGGTCTGATAGACGTCCGCATCGCGGGACTGGTCACCGTCCAGCCCGTCCGGATGGGCGAAGATGAAGCTGTTGCCGACATGCATGCCGCTGAGTCCTCTCGATTGTATTTTGGGGGATGGTAAGTCGGCATATTAAACTAGGCAAGTATCGGAGACAGTCGCCACGACGCCGCCCCGCCGGCGCTATCCGCTTGCCGGCGGGCCGTGGCCGCGCCATCGGCGATGGCAACGTCGGTCAGTCGAATAGGGAGAGGCACATGGAAGCGAACGATCAGGATCTGGGTATCGCCGGCATTCGCGCGCAGCTTGCCCAGCGCGCGTCGCTGGCCAAGGGCATCGCGATGTCCTGGCCGGAGATCCGCGCCGGCATGGATGCGGCCACCGCGCTGATCCCGCCCGCCGCCGGGTGCAGCTCCACCCCGCGCGACGTCGGCGGCGTGCCGGGCGAGGAGGTGGTGTTCGGGGATGCCGCGCCCGCCGGCACGATCCTGTTCCTCCACGGCGGCGGCTATGTGATGGGCGGGCCGCAAACGCACCGCACGCTCTCGTCGCGGTTCGCCAAGGCCACCCGGGCCGCCGTGGTCGTGATCGATTACAGGCTGGCGCCCGAACACCCCTTCCCCGCCGCGCTCGACGATGCGGAGGCCGCCTACCGCGCGCTGCTGGCCGAGGGGCGGACGGCGGATCGCATCGTGATTGCCGGGGATTCCGCCGGTGGCGGACTGGCGCTCGCCCTCGCGCTCCGCCTGAAGGCGCTCGGCCTGCCGCAGCCGGCGGGGCTGTTCGTCATCAGCCCGTGGACCGACCTGCTGCAATCGTCGGACACCTGCGTCAGCAAGGCGGCGAGCGATCCGATCATCTCGAAGGAGGGGCTGGATGCGATGGCCGGCGCCTATCTGGGGGGTGCCGCCGGGGACGATCCGCTGGCCTCGCCGGTGCGCGGGGACTTCGCCGGGATCGCGCCGATGCTGATCCATGTCGGCGCGGAAGAGGTGCTGCTCGGCGACTCGATCGCTCTCGCAGGTGCGGCCGGTGCGGCAGGCGCCGGCGTGCGGCTGGAGATATGGCCCGAGATGATCCATGTCTGGCATGCCTTCGCCGACCGGCTCGCCCCCGCGCGCGACGCGATCGCCGTCGCTGCGACGTGGATCAACGAGCGGCTCGCCGCCGCGCGGTAATCGCGATCGGGGCCGATGTCCGGCCCCGATCGCCTACGTCGTCCGCAATTCGGGGAAGTCCTCCTCGCGGTGCTCACCCTCCGCGCGCGTGCCCGTGCGGGCATGCTCGATCTCGCGGCGGCGCAGTTCGATCCGCCTGATCTTGCCCGAGATCGTCTTCGGCAGCTCGAAGAACTCGATCCGCCGCACCCGTTTGTAGGGCGCCAGCGCCACGCGCACATGCGCGAGGATCGCCCGCGCCGTCTCCCGGTCCGGCGCGTGGCCGGGGGCGAGCGCGATATACGCCTTGGGCACGGCCAGCCGCACCGGATCGGGCGCGGGCACCACGGCGGCCTCGGCCACGGCGGCATGCTCGATCAGCGCGCTCTCCAGCTCGAACGGGCTGATCCGGTAGTCCGCCGCCTTGAACACGTCGTCGGCGCGGCCGACATAGGTCATCCAGCCATCTGCATCGCGAGTCGCCACGTCGCCGGTACGATAATAGTCCCCCTCCAGTCGGCGCAGGCCGCCCTCGTCCTGATAGCCGATCATCAGCCCGGCCGGCCGCGGCTCCAGCCGGATCGCGATCTCGCCCTCATCCGTCTCGTTGCCGTCATCGTCCAGCAGCGCGATGTCGTAGCCGGGCAGCGGCCGCCCCATCGAGCCGGGGCGCACCGGCTGGCCCGGGCTGTTGGCGATCTGCGCCGTCGTCTCGGTCTGGCCGAAGCCGTCGCGGATGGTGAGGCCCCACGCGCGCTGCACGGTGGCGATCACTTCCGGGTTGAGCGGCTCGCCCGCGCCGCACACGCTCGCCAGCAGCGTCCGCCACTGCGTCAGATCTTCCTGGATCATCATCCTCCACGCGGTCGGCGGCGCGCAGAGCGAGGTAACGCCATTGTCGGCGATGGCGTCCAGCAGCGCGGGCGCATCGAACCGGCCGAGGTTGGCGACGAACACGGTCGCGCCCGCGTTCCACGGCGCGAACAGGCAGCTCCATGCGTGCTTGGCCCAGCCCGGCGACGATACGTTGAGGTGCACGTCGCCCGGCCGCAGCCCCAGCCAGTACATCGTCGAGAGGCTACCGACGCCGTAGCTGTAGTGGCTGTGCATCACGAGCTTGGGTTTCGCCGTGGTGCCGGAGGTGAAATAGAGCAGCGCCGGATCGGATGCGCGGCCGGGCGCGGCGGGGGTGAACGATGCCGCGCCCGCCAGCAGATCGTCGAAACGCGACCAGCCGGGCGGCGCCTCGTCCACCGCGATCTTCAGCAGGCCGACGCCGGGGACGGCCAGCGTGGCCGCAAGGTCCGCCTCGGCGATCCATGCGCGCACGCCCGCCTGCTCGATCCGCGCTGCGATGTCCCCCGCGGTCAGCAGGGTGGAGGCCGGGATGGTCACCACCCCCAGCTTCATCGCCGCCAGCATCGTCTCCCACAGCTCGGCGCGGTTGCCGAGCATCAGCAGCAGCCGGTCACCGGGTCGCAGGCCGAGCGCGCGCAGCCCGTTGGCCACCCGGTTCGACCGTTCCGACAGGTCGGCGAAGGTGCGGGTCGCGGCATGCTCGCCCACGATGCGCAGCGCCGTCGCGCCTGCCGTATCGCCCTGCGCCAGTTCACCGTCGAACCAGTCGATCGCCCAGTTGAACGCATCGAGATCGGGCCAGCGGAAGGCGGCGCGGGCGGCGGCGTAATCGTCCCGCAGCGCCAGCAGGAGATCGCGGGACCGGCGCAGACTCATCGCCGCCCGCGCCCCGCCGGGGCCGACGTGCCGCCGCTCACGCCTCGAACCGCTTCAGATCGGGGAAGGCATCGAGCGTGAAGGGGTTGCGCAGGTCGCCGGTCAGCTCGGCGGGGGCGGCCGCGTCGAGTTCGTCGAGCGTCCAGCCGCCCGCCCGGCTGGCGATCCGCTCCGCCACCGGCTCCGACAGCAGGCCCACGTCGTCGCCGCGCACCTCGAAGGTGCGGCCGTTCACGTTCCGCGCGGCATCGGTGCACAGCCAGACGACGAACGGGGCGATCTTGCGCGGTGGAAACTGGCTCGCGTCGAAGGTCATCGCGCGCTCGACACCCGGCTCCGGCCCCATCGTCAGCGTCATCAGCTTCATCCACCGCTGCGCCGCGACCTCGAAATGGTCGGTCGAATTGCCGACCGCAAACGGGCGGATGGCGTTGCAGCGGACGCCGAACCGGCCGATCTCCATCGCCACCGTGCGGGTCAGCCCGATCGCCGCCTCGCGCGCGGTGGCATGCGCGATCGAGCCGGGATGACCGAAGCCGGAGCCGGAACTGGTGTTGACGATGCTGCCCGAGCCCTGCCGGCACATGTGCGGCGCCGCCGCCCGGATCATCGCGAAATAGCCCTTGCACGCGACGTCGAAGGTAAGATCCCATGCCGCCTCGTCGAACCGCCAGAGATCGTCCATCGCGCCGGCGCCGGCGTTGTTGACGATGATGTCGATCCGGCCGTGCGCCGCCACGGCATCGGCCACGATCAGCCCCGCGCCGTCCCACGTCGCCGAATGGGTGCTGGCGCTGGCGATGCCGCCCGCCGCCTCGATCTCGGCCACCACCGATGCCGCATCCGCGCCGGCCCGCACGCCGATGTCGTTCACCACGACGGCGGCGCCTTCGCGCGCCAGCAGCAACGCGTGCTCGCGGCCGATGCCGCCCCCTGCCCCGGTGACGATCGCCACCTTGCCATCCAGCCTCGCCATGAACGTCTCTCCTTGTCGTCGGCTTGTCGTTTCCGGGTCAGGCCGGTTGCAGCCGCTTTCCATCCCGTATCGTCTCCGCCGCCCGCCCCGCGCGCAGCAGCCGGCCGGGCTTCGCCCCGGTCGCCGCATCGTCCCGCCGCGTGACGACGCCGTTGACCAGCGTCGCGCGATAACCCTGCGAGAATTGCAGCAGCCGCGGCCCGCCGGAGGGCAGATCGAACACCATCTCCGGCAAGGCGCTCGCCAGCCGGTCGAAATCGATCACGTTGATGTCGGCACGCTTGCCGACCGCGATGGTGCCGCGATCGTCCAGGTCGTAGAGCGCCGCCGGCTCGCCCGTCAGCTTGTTGACCATCTTCTCGATCGGGAACACCGGCCCGCGCGCCCGGTCGCGCGCCCAGAACGTCAGGTGGAAGGTGGGCGAGGCGCCGTCGCACACCAGCGGCAGGTGCGCGCCACCGTCGCTCAGGCCGCTCACGGTGTTGGGGTCGGCCAGCAGCGCATGGGCGGCATCGAGGCCGCCATCGACATAGTTCATCGCGAAGTCGATGAGGATCCCGCCGCCGTCGCCCTCGGCCAGCACGTCGTAGACGACCTCCGCCATCGTCCGCCCGGTTTCGGCGGCGATCGCATCGACCCGCCGCGAGGCATCCGGCTCGTAATCCAGCCGGTGGCCGATCGCATAGCAGCCGGGCAGGATGCGCCTCAGCAGCCCGATCATCCGGACGACGCGGGGATCCGCCACGGCCTCCGGCGTGTCCTCCTCCGCCAGGATGGCGGCGCGGCGGGCGGGATCGCGCATGGCGACGGCCCGTTCCCGCCGGGGCAGGCCCGCGATCGCCAGATACGAGGGGCGCGCGGCGAACAGGTGGTAGCCGTCCAGCGAGAAGATCCAGCCGAGGCCGCGCGAGGCGACCTGCGCGCGGATGTCCAGCCCGTCGGCATTGGCCGCCGCCGTGGCCGCCAGCATCTGCCGCCATTCGTCCGGCGCATGCTGCATGGCGTGGAGGATATAGGTGACCGGCCGCCCCGCCGCGCGCGCGATCCGCACGAACCGCTCATGCTCGTCCAGCCGTTCGTCGATCGTGTTGGGCGCGCCGCCGGTATCGCCCGCCGCGCCCAGCGGCACGAGCTGGAAGACGCCGTGGCCGCTCTCGCCCATCGCCCCGGCCAGCGCCGCCAGCTCGCGATCCTCGGCGAAGGTGCCCGGCACATGCGCGCCGGTGGCGGACCGATGCTCGATGATGCGCGCGGCGGAAAAGCCCACTGCGCCCGCCGCCATGCCCTCGCGCACCAGGCGCTGCATCTCGGCGAGATCCGCGTCGGTCGCCGCCTCGTGCCGCATCGCACGGTCGCCCATCACATACACGCGCAGCGGCGCATGGGTGACATGGGTGGCGACGTCCATGGTGAACTGCCGCGCCGCCAGCTTGTCGAGATAATCGGGGAAACTCTCCCAAGACCAGTCCAGTCCCTCGTCCAGCACGATGCCGGGGATGTCCTCCACCCCCTCCATGATGTCGATCAGGTCCTTGCGGTTGCCGGCCCGCACCGGTGCGAACCCCACGCCGCAATTGCCGGCGATGGCGGTGGTGACGCCGTTGGAGAAGCTGGGTTCCAGTTCCTGATCCCACAGGAACTGGCCGTCGTAATGGGTGTGGATATCGATGAAACCGGGCGTCACGATCGCGCCCGCCGCGTCGATGGTGTCCCGCGCGGGGCCGGTCGCGGTGCCGATCTCCACGATGCGCCCGTCGCGGATCGCGATGTCGGCGCGGAACGGCGGGCCACCCGTGCCGTCGAAGATCCGGCCGCCCGTAATCACGACGTCGAACATCATCCGCTCCATCTCATTCTTGTTCTTCTGGCGTATTCGCCTGTGCCGACCATACGCGTCCCGGCCGGATCGAAAAGGATCTTCTGCCTTTCATTCGTCGACAGGGTCTTCTTGCGCCGCCAGATGCCTCGTCATCGCGACGGGCGCATCGCGGCGGCCTCGTGCCCGGCATCATGGGCGACACGCTGGCACGGGATACGTTCCCGTGCCAGCGGGCGATCAGCGCGAGCCGAAGGCGTAGCGCAGGGTCGCGCCGATCTCGCGCGGGCGGTTGGTGCGGACCTGGTCGTAGCCATCCCCGGCCGCATAGAGCTGGTAGATCGTGTTGCTGACGTTCAGGCGCGTCAGCTCGACATTCTTGTCGAACACGTTCTTGGCATAGACGCCCAGATCCCAGCCGGCGCGATTGCCGGTGATGCCCGCGAACAGGTCGACGATCGTATAGGCACGCGTCTTCCTGTAGACGGCGACGCCTCCTGCGTTCTGGCTGCCGAAGTTGCCGAAGTTCGGGTTCTTGTTGCGGTAGTTGGCATTGAACCGGACATAGGCGGCGACGAGATCGGTGATCGGCAGGTCATAGCTGCCGTTGAGCGTGGCCTGGAATGGCGACTGGGTGTTGAGCACCTGCCCCTTCGGCGACGCGCACAGGTCGATCGGATTGGCCGCCGTCACCGGCCGGGCGGTATCGTTGCAGGGCACCTGCCCGCCGCGCGACTTGATCTTCGAGTAGCTGAGGTTGGCGGTAAGCGACAGGTTGTCGATCGGCTCCGCGGCGATCTCCACCTCCGCGCCCCGCACACGTGCGTCGATGTTGCTGTAGAAGGCGAGGCTGGTCAGCGCGGCCGACCGGCTGATCGTGTTGAAGTAGTTGATCCCCTCGAAGGTGGTCAGCTGGTTCTTGTAATCGAGCTGGAAGGCGGACGCATTGATCCGAAGCCGCCGGCCGATGCTGGACTTCACCCCGATCTCATAGGATTTCGCCGTTTCCGGCCGGGGCGTGATGAGGTTGTCCGGCAGGCCGGGATTGTTGACGGCGGGCAGGCCGGTGCGGAACGAGCTTCCGGTGGTGGCATAGACCAGCAGGTCGTCGGTGAAGCGGTGAGACAGCGAGAAATTGTAGATCGGCTTGCTGTACTTGTCGTTGTTGCTCTGGCTCGAATTGCCGCTTCCGGCCGGGATCTGCGCATCGCAGAAGCCGGGATAGACGCTGTTGACGAGACCCGTCACGAACACGCCGGGGATGCCGGCACAGGGCAGCCCGCCCAGCGCCGCCAACGGCGTCGCGATCGCGCGCGTGGCCGCCGTCGTGATGTCGAGCCCGAGCGGCACGCGATCCCGCAGGATCGCCAGCCCGCCGGTCAGCTCCGTCGCATCGTCCAGATGGAAGCGGACGTTGCCGTAGAACGAGTCGAAGACCTGGCCCAGACGGATATTGGTCGAGCTTTGCAGCACGTAGCGGCTGTCCGGCGTGGTGACGGTGCCAGGCGCGGCGGTCGGCGGGCCGAAGGCGCCGCCCAGCGTGCCGGGCAGGTAATAGACCGGCACGTCGAAGCGGGTGATGCCGCTGCTCCGCTTGGAGAACCAGCCGATGTCGTAGTCGAACGGGCGATCCGGGTCGGGAAGCGAGGAGATGCGGATCTCGTGCGTGCGGAACTTGGGCGTGCCGGGGATCGTGAGGACGGAATAGGCCTCGAATCCGGGCAGGCTGTTGACCTGATCGAGCGAGCTCAGCACCGTGCCGCTGCGATTGATCTGGCGGCCGTAATTGTAGCTCAGGTTATGGCCGAGGACTTCCCAGTTCGCGTTGATCGTGGCCAGATCGACATGCTGCGGGCGGATGATCGGCTGATCCTGCACCGAGGCGCGGTCGTCGAGGGTGAGGGCCGGCCCGTTGAAATTGGCGGGGATCGCCGCGACCAACCCGCCGAGGCGCGCCGGCGCGCCCGGGCTGCCGGTGCCGACGACCTGGAAATATTCGCGGTCGAGGGTCTTGCGGCGCTGGTACATGCCCTGGATCGACAGCGTGTCGGTCGGCTTGAACAGCACCGTGGCCCGGTACGTGCGATCCCTGAAGAACGGATCGATGCGGCTGTTGACGCTGCGCACCCGGTTGCCGTTGCTCTCCTCGATATTGGCGGCGAGGCGGATCGCCAGCACGTCCTTGATGATCGGGGCGTTGATCGCGCCCTGCAGATCGAAGTGATCGCCCGAGCCGTACAGGCCCTGCACATAGCCGCCGAACTCGGTCAGGTCGGGCTTGCGCGTCGCGATGGTCACCGCGCCGGAGATGGAGGGGGCGCCGCGCGTGGTGCCCTGCGGCCCGCGCAGCACCTCGATCTGGCCCACGTCGAACAGCGAGACGATGGTGTTGCCGGGATCGAAAGGAACCTCGTTGAAATAGATCGGGGTGGCCGGCGTGCCCGAACCCGGCTGCCAGGTGACGCCGCGCAGCGTGACGGCGGTGCTGGAGCCGGCATTCACGAGGGTCAGGCCCGGCGCCAGCTTGGAGACTTCCTCGACCGAGGTGATCGCCAGCTTCTGCAGGCTGTCGCCCGTCACCACCTGCACGCTGACCGGGACATTCTGGAGGCTCTCGGCGCCACGCCGGGCGGTGACGACGATGTCCTCGATGGACGACGTCGTCGCGGCCTGCTGCGGCGCCTCCTGCGCATGGGCACCGGCGGGAACGAGGCCGGCCAGCGCGGTGGTCAGCAGGAGCGGGCGAAACCCGATCTTCCGGTACATGTAACTCTCCCCTCCAATGCGCCATCTCTGCGGCGCCCTGATGGTCTACAGGCGTAGACACGCCTGTCGGGAAGTCAATCCTGAAATCACGGATGCACGGGACGAGCATAGCCGCGTCCTCGCCACAGTCTCTCGTCCGTCGGATGCGACGCGGATCTTCCCCGGCCGGCGATCGACTGTCGAAGACCGGACGTGACGGGCCACCGCAACCTGTTCGGGGCGGCCGGGCAGGCGCCGGCCCTAGCCGTCGACGATCGCCTGGATGGTATCCGCCAGCCATTGCCGCGTCCCTTGCAGGTCGGCCCCCGCCAGGGCGGGCAGCGGCAGCACCTGGCGCCCCGTCATATAGGCCATCCACAGGAAATTGATCTGCGCCGCGCGCGCCAGCGCGGTGTCCCCGCCGCCAAGCCACTGCGCCAGCGGCAGGGTGATATGATCGTGCATCAGGCTGCTGCACAGGATGCGCGCCTGCGGATCGGCGGTGGCCAGCACCATCATGGCGAGCGCGCTCGGCATCTCCTCGCCGATCATCAACAGCGCGACCGCGCGCTGGCCGAACGTCGCCCGGTCCCCCGTGATGAACGGCTCGATCAGCAGGAAATCCTCGACGGCGGCGCGAAACAGGCCTTCCTTCGATCCGAAATAGCGCCGGATCAGGGTGAAGTCCGCTCCCGCCTCGGCCGCGACCTGCCGCACCCCCGTGGTGGTGTAGCCCTTCTGCGCGAACAGCTTCTGGGCGGCGCGCAGGATGTTCTCGCGGGTGCGCGCCGCGTCGCGCGTGCCGCCCTCCGGCGGGGATATCGTCGTCGTCATGGCTCTTTACGTAGAGAGCGGTGGCTGCTAGGTCCAGTATTGTCCACAAGCGTAGACATAATAGGAGAGAGCGGGTGACGACAGCAGTCGATGGAGCGGCGCGGGCGAAGCTCGATGCCGTTCGGGCAAAGTACCGGGCGGAACGGGAAAAGCGGCTGCGCCCCGATGGCGTCGGCCAGTATCGCGCCCTCTCCGGCACCTTCGAGGACTTCGACCGCGATCCGTATGCGGACCCGGCGTTCACCCGCGCGCCCGTGACGGAGGATGTCGAGGTGGCGATCATCGGCGCCGGCATCGGCGGCCTGATGGCGGCCGCCAAGCTCGTGCAGCAGGGCGTCACCGATCTCCGCATCATCGACAAGGCCGGGGATTTCGGCGGCACCTGGTACTGGAACCGTTATCCCGGCGCCGCCTGCGACATCGAATCCTATGTCTACATGCCGATGCTGGACGAGACGGGCTACGTACCCACCGAGAAATACGCCAAGGCCCCCGAGATCTTCGCCCACTGCCAGCGCATCGGCACGCAGTTCGGCCTCTACGACAAGGCGCTGTTCCAGACGCTGGTGCAGGACGTCCGCTGGAGCGACGACGACGGGCGCTGGACTATCTCGACCAGCCGGGGCGACACGCTGCGCGCGCGCTTCCTGATCGTGGCGGGCGGCATCCTGCACAAGGCCAAGCTGCCGGGCATCCCGGGCGTCGAGACGTTCAGGGGCAAGAGCTTCCACACGAGCCGGTGGGATTACGGCTATACCGGCGGCAGCCCGACCGAGCGGATGGACAGGCTTGTCGACAAACGTGTCGCGCTGATCGGCACGGGCGCTACCTCCATCCAGGTCGTGCCGCGGCTGGCCGAGACGGCGCAGCACCTCTATGTCGTCCAGCGCACGCCCTCCACGGTGGGCGTGCGCGCCAACCGGCCGACCGACCCCGAATGGGCCGGGACGCTCCAGCCGGGCTGGCAGAAGGCGCGGATGGAGAATTTCACCCAGACCGTTTCCGGCCGGCAGCCGGAGGTGGACATGGTCGACGACGGCTTCACCGCCATCTTCGGCCGCAACCCCAACGCGCTCGGCATCTCCACCGAGGCGGAGGAACTGAGCGATCTGGAAGCCATGGAGGCGGTCCGCGCCCGGGTCGATACGATCATCACCGATCCGGAGACGGCGGAGGCGCTGAAGCCCTGGTACAACCAGATGTGCAAGCGCCCCTGCTTCCACGACGACTATCTGCCGGCCTTCAACCGACCCAACGTCACGCTCGTGGATACCGGCGGCAAGGGGGTCGAGCGGATCACCGAGGATGCCGTGGTCGTCGACGGCGTATCCTATCCGGTCGATTGCATCGTCTACGGATCGGGTTTCGAGGTCGGTTCCGGCTACAAGAGCCGCCTCGGCTTCGAGATCCACGGCCGGGACGGTATCGCCCTGACGGACGCCTGGGCCGATGGCCCGGCCACCCTGCACGGCATGCTGGCGCGCGGCTTCCCCAACCTGATGATCTTCGACCAGCTGCAGGGCGGGATCGCGATCAACTTCGCCCACCTGATGACCGAACTGGCCGATCACGCCAGCTGGCTGATCGCGCATTGCGTGAAGGAGGGGATCGGGACGATCGAACCCACCGCGGAGGCGCAGGAGGCGTGGTTCCAGACGTTGCTGAGCAAGCTGGGCGCGCAGGCGATGTTCTTCGCGCAATGTACCCCCGGCTATTTCAACGCGGAGGGCAGCACGGCGATGTCCCCGGCGGCGATGCGCTCCGTGCCCTATTTCGGCCCCCTGCCCGATTTCCTCGGGGTCCTGCACGACTGGCGCAACGCGCCGGCGCTGGAAGGCGTCGAACTGCACCCGATCACGCGCAAGGGAGAATGAGATGACCACCGGGGAGTTCGACGGGAAGGTGGTGGTCGTCACCGGGGCGGCATCGGGGCTGGGCCGGGCCACGGCGCTCGCCTTCGCCGCCGCCGGCGCGCGGCTGGCGCTGGCGGACATCGACGAGGCGGGGCTGGCGGCGACGGCCGCCACCGTGACCGGCCCGGGCGGCGAGGCGGTGCCCATCGTCACCGACATCGCCGACGCCGACAGCTGCGCGAGCCTGATCTCGCAGGCCCATGCGCGGTTCGGCCGGATCGACGCGCTCTGCAACGTCGCCGGCGCGTTCCGTTTCGACCATGCCGCCAGCATCACGCCGGATGTGTGGGACCGGATCTTCGCGGTGAACGTACGCGGTCCGTTCTTTCTCTGCCAGGCGGCGCTGCCGCACCTGACCGAAAGCAGCGGCGCCATCGTCAATGTCGCGTCGGCCTCGGCGTTCCTGGGGCACGCCTTCCTGACCCATTATGCGGCCAGCAAGGCGGCGCTGGTGAACCTCACCAAGTCGCTGGCGATGGAGTATATGCACGCCCCGGTCCGCATCAACGCGATCGCCCCGGGCGGGATCAACACGGCGATGACGGCGACGCCCTCGGTTCCGGAAGGCATCGATTTCCAGCTGCTCGCCCGGTACAGCCCGCTGCGTGGCTCCGCCGAGCCTGAGGATTTGACCGACCTCATTCTGATGCTGGCCGGGCCGCGCGGCAAGCCCTTCCACGGCGCCTGCCTGAACGTCGACCGGGGCATCACCGCCGGCTGACCATTGTACCGGCCGATCGCCCCGGGCGGG
>NZ_VNIM01000130.1 GCF_007785815.1 Alterirhizorhabdus solaris
TCCGCTGGCGCCGGCTCGTCCGGGATTACGAAGCCCGTATCGATGTATCCAAAGCCATGATCCTCGTCGCCATGGGCGGCAACCTCCTCCGCCGAACCACTCATCCATGATTTTCAAAACGGACTCTCAGCGCGTGCGGGCGCATCGAAGAAAGTCGGATTGACACTTACGGCCGAAACCGGACAGGGAAGACTACGCCTGCTTACCGAAAGTTTGGCGAAGTTAGTTAGAGCGCGGCCGCTCGAACGGAAAAACTTTAAAGCATTGCGGGCGACGGGTTACGTGACCGGGTCTTCGATTGCCAAATATGTCGATATACTAGAAGATAAGTTGGTATCTGGTGAGATATTTCCCAGAAACAGCCCTCGATCGCGAAGCATAAACAGTGAACAGGCCTATTCTCTGATTGAAGAAGCTTATGGCAGACGGAAGCACAAACTAGCAGCCGCTGCGGTCGGTAATGATCCATGGTAGGCTGGTATTTCAAAAGACGCCGAGCAGTGGATGTGATTATTGCGCTCCTTATTGTAATAATGCATCTAATATCTGAGAATATAAAAGGATCGATGTTTGTTACATTGTCCGGCGCTGATCTAAGAGATGCTTGCGGGACAATTTTCTCGACGGCCGCATCGCTATTGGGGTTTGTGCTGGCGGCTGGGACTTTCCTGATTGCTCATGTCAGAGGTGCCGAGTTTGATCTTTTGCGGAAGTCAAAATCGTTCGGAGAGCTCGCAAGATTGATATCTTCTGCGATATGGTGTCTCTTTGGTCTAACGGTAGTCTCCGGTCTGTCCTACATTTCAGGATCACGACTTGAGGCGGTCAGTTTAGCAGCAATGACATTTATGTCTGGTTGGTCGGCATTAAGCTTAGCCGCTCTTACGTGGATCGTAGTGCGAATTCTGGCAGTGCCAATGGTCAAGTAGCCGTTTATAATCCCACCACTTTCCGCAATGCCTCATTGATCCGGCTCTGCCAGCCCGGCCCATCCGCACGGAAGCGTTCGAGCACATCCGGGTCGAGGCGCAACGTCACCTGCTGCTTCGCGCGGTCGCGGGCAGGGGGGCGGCCGCGGACGACGCCGTTCGGGCCGAGATAACCCGTCGCCGGGCGGATCACCTTGCCGGCTACCGCATATTCCGCGGTATCGAACATCTCGTCCGTCCATTCGGGTAGATCGGGATCATTCCATTCGGGCGGTAAAACGGGCTTGCTCTCGCTCATTGCACTTCCTCATCGAAATGACGCGGACCCCGTCCAGCGTCGGGGTCCAGGCGATCATCGCGATCCGCTCGCCGATCATCCCGAAGGTCAGGAAGCGCGGTTCGGGATAATCGAAGCGGTCGTCCGTCGTCGTGTAGCTCGGGTCGTCGAACAGTAAGCCTGCATCTGCGAAGTCCAGTCCGCGTTCCCTGAGCGTCGCTTCGCGCTTGGCCGGATCGAAGCTGATCTCCACCGACATATTATGTAACTACACAAGGCGGCCGGTCAAGCCGATCATGCCGCCGCATCGGCCTTCTCCCCCGTCCCCAGTACCCAACGTTCGCCCCCCTCCAGCCCCAGCGCGGTCAGCACGCCGGTGCGGTAGGCGCCCGTGTCCAGCCCGATGCGGTTGTCGCGGAATTCGGGGGATTCGCTGATCGTGTGGCCGTGGACCACGATCAGGCCGTGCGGGCGCGGGTCGTCGAGGAACTCCTGCCGGATCCAGTGGAGGTCCTCGCGGCGCTGGCGGGACAGGCGCACGCCCGGGCGGATGCCGGCGTGGACGAACAGATAGTCGCCGATCGTCAGGTGATCGGCGAAGCCGGCGATGAAGGCGCGGTGGTCGGGCGGGACGTGCGCGCGCATCACCTGCGCGAGCGCCAGGCCGGGCAAGGCCAGCGCCTCGTCCGGCACGTCGTAGCTCGCCAGCGTGGCCTCCCCGCCGAACGCCAGCCAGCCGATGCGGTGCGGGTCGCCGCCCGCCTCCTCCATCGAACCGAGCATCGCCGTCTCGTGGTTGCCCATCATGAAGCGGAAGGTGGCGAAGCCGGGGCGGTGGTGGAGCAGATACTCGATTACCTGCGCCGAATGCGGCCCGCGATCGATCAGGTCGCCGAGCAGCACCACCTCGGTGGCGGCAGGCGCGCGGGCGGCATCGTCGGCGCGGATCGTGGCGAGCAACGCGGACAGCAGGTCGAGCCGGCCGTGCACGTCGCCGATCGCATACACCCGCCGGCCCGGCGGGATACGCGCGGGATCGGGGGTGGCGGGGCGCCGGAACCGGCCGATGATCGAACGCAAACCCTTGTCTCCAGTGGAATTATCACCGCGTATGCGCTCGTCGAGCGGTAAGACGGGCTTAAGTAGTTTCAGTTAAAAAAAGTACCAGCAGGATGGGGCCGCGGATGTACCAACGATTGCGCGGAATGCTGCGGCGCCACTTTCCCACCCAGTATCTGATTCCGATCGTGTTGCTGCTGGGCAGCAGCTTCGGCTGCCTTACCGCCCTGCTGTTCCACACTACCATCGTTCAGGACAGGATGGAGCGCCATCGCGAGGTGGAACTCGTCACCAACGGATTCGCCGCTTCCGCCGAGATGGTGAAGCACGATCTGCAGGACTATGCCCGGTGGGACGATGCGGTGCGCCACCTCGTCCATCGGTTCGATCCGGCATGGGCGGACGGCAATATCAGCGCCTATCTAGGCGTGGTGCAGGCCTACAGCCATGTGCTGGTGCTGGATGAGCATGGCCGCGCGATCTACGATTTCTCGGGCGGGCGCCATCGCCCCGCCGGGTTCGATCCGGCGGCGCTGCTGGGGCCGGGGCTGGCCGCCGGCGCGGCGCGGGTGCGGCGCATCGGCCCTGCCGGCAATCCCGTCGTCAACGGCTTCACCCGGATGGGCGACCGGCTCTACGTGTTCTCCGCCGCCGCGATCATGCCGCTGACCGACAAGGTGACGCTGCCGCCCGGGCCGGTGCGGCTGCTGGTGCTGGCCGACCGGATCGACCAGCCGTATCTCGACGCGCTGGCGGCGCGCAACCATTCCCCCCGGCTGTCGCTCCATGAGATCGCACCGGACGACGGCGGGCCGGACGAGGCCGCGCGGATGCGGCTGCACGATGCCGCCGGCACGCCGATCGGCACGATCCGCTGGCAGGCGACGACGCCCGGCAGCGAGCTTCGCCGGCAGATGCTGCCCGGCTTCGCGCTGGTGGTGCTGATCGCGCTGGCGGCGGCGGCGCTGATCCTGCGCCGCGCGCGCACCGGCATGGAGTCGCTGCGCGGCAGCAAGGCCCGCGCGCTGCACCAGGCGCTGCACGATCCGCTGACCGGCCTGGGCAACCGCCGCGCGGTGATGGAGCGGCTGGATGCGTGCGAGACGGCGGTGGCGCTGCTCTACATGGATCTGGACGGGTTCAAGGAGACCAACGACGTCTATGGCCATGCCGCCGGCGATGCCCTGCTGATGGAGGCGGCGCGGCGCATCGCCGCGGCGGCGGGGGAGGCGGATCTGGTGGCGCGGTCGGGCGGCGACGAGTTCGCCATCGTGCTCTGCGCGCCCGGCCCGGCGGTGGTGGAACGGATCGCCGACGCCATCCTCGCCGCGTTCCATGCGCCGTTCGCGGTGGGCGGCTACAGCGTATCGGCGGGGATCAGCATTGGCATCGTCATGTCGTCGGGCCGGATCGTCACCGACGAGCTGATCCGCCGCGCCGACGTGGCGATGTACGCCGCCAAGGCCAACGGCAAGGATTGCCGCCTCGCCTATCACCCCGCGCTGGACGAGGAATATGACGAGCGCCGCCGGCTGGAGAACGACCTGCGCGCCACGATCGCCGCGGGCGGGATCGCCGTGGTATTCCAGCCGATCGTGGAGGCGCGCGCCGGTCGCGTGGTGGGGGTGGAGGCGCTGGCGCGCTGGAACCACCCGCGCCATGGCCCGGTCTCGCCCGAGCTGTTCGTGCGGGTGGCCGAACGCAGCGGTCTCATCAACGATCTCGGCCGCAGCGTGCTCGTCACCGCCTGCCGCGAGGCTATCGGGTGGAACGTGGATCTGGCGGTGAACCTGTCGCCCGCGCAGTTCTGGGATCGCATGCTGGTGGAGCGGATCGAGGCGGCGCTGGCCGAAACCGGCTTTCCCGCGGACCGGCTGGAGCTGGAGATCACCGAGAGCTACCTGCTGCGCCGGCCCGATGCCGCCGAGGAGATCCTCGTGCGGTTGCGCGCGCTGGGCATCCGCATCGCGCTCGATGATTTCGGCACGGGCTTCGCCAGCATCGGCTATCTCCAGCGGCTGAGTTTCGACCGGATCAAGATCGACCGCTCGTTCGTCACCCATGTGGTGGAGCAGGCGCGCGCCGCCGACATGGCGCGCGCCATCGTGGTGCTGGCCGAGGCGCTGGACCTGCCGGTGACGGCCGAGGGCATCGAGACGGAGGGGCAGGCGGCGATCATGCGGCTGACCGGGTGCAGCCGGCTGCAGGGCTGGCTGTTCGGCCGGCCGATGCCGCCGGCCGAAATGGGGCGGTGGCTCGCCCAGCGGTCGCTGGCCCTCACCTGACGCCGATGGTCGAGGGCCTGACGGTGTCGCGGTCGCTCCCTTCCCCAAACGGCCCCCCCTTGCTATGGCGCGCCGACGTTATCGCATCGCAGCAAGGGAAGCCGCCATGACCGCCATCGGACAGGACAGTCTCAACACGCGCACCAGCCTGGAAGTCGGCGGCAAGACGGTGCATTATTATTCCATCCCCAAGGCGGCGGCCGCGCTCGGCGACGTGTCGCGCCTGCCCTTCTCGATGAAGGTGCTGCTGGAGAACCTGCTGCGCTTCGAGGACGGCGAGACGGTGACCCGCGAGGACATCCAGGCGATCGTCGACTGGCAGAAGGAGCGCCGCAGCGAGCGCGAGATCCAGTATCGCCCCGCGCGCGTGCTGATGCAGGATTTCACCGGCGTCCCCTGCGTGGTCGATCTGGCGGCGATGCGCGATGCGATCACCAAGCTTGGCGGCGACGCGCAGAAGATCAACCCGCTCGTGCCGTGCCATCTCGTGATCGATCACTCGGTGATGGTCGACGAGTTCGGCAGCCCCAAGGCGTTCCAGGACAACGTCGATCTGGAATATGAGCGCAACATGGAGCGTTACGAGTTCCTCAAGTGGGGATCGAAAGCGCTCGACAACTTCAAGGTGGTGCCGCCGGGCACCGGCATCTGCCATCAGGTGAACCTGGAGAACATCGCGCAGACCGTGTGGACCTCCACCGATGCCAGCGGCGAAACCGTCGCCTACCCCGATACGCTCGTCGGCACCGACAGCCACACCACCATGGTGAACGGCCTCGGCGTGCTGGGTTGGGGCGTCGGCGGGATCGAGGCGGAGGCCGCCATGCTCGGCCAGCCGGTATCGATGCTGATCCCCGAGGTCGTCGGCTTCAAGCTGACGGGCACGCTGGCCGAGGGCATCACCGCCACCGATCTGGTGCTCACCGTCACCCAGATGCTGCGCGCCAAGGGCGTGGTCGGCCGCTTCGTGGAGTTCTACGGCCCCGGCCTCGATGCGCTGTCGCTGGCCGATCGCGCGACGATCGCCAACATGGCGCCGGAATATGGCGCGACCTGCGGCTTCTTCCCCGTGGACAACGCCACGCTCAACTACCTGCGCCTCACCGGGCGCGACGAGTGGGCGATCGATCTGGTCGAGGCCTATGCCAAGGCGCAGGGCTTCTGGCGCGACGCCACCCACGCCGACCCGGTGTTCACCGATACGCTGGCGCTGGACATGGCGACCGTGCAGCCCTCGCTCGCCGGCCCCAAGCGCCCGCAGGATCGCGTGCTGCTGAACAACGTGGACGACAATTTCAACAACGAGCTGGCCACCGGCTACAAGAAGTCGGGCGCGAGCGACCAGCGCGTCGCCGTCGAGGGCCGCGATCATGACATCGGTCACGGCGACGTGGTGATCGCCGCGATCACGAGCTGCACCAACACCTCCAACCCCTCGGTGCTCGTCGCCGCCGGCCTCGTCGCGCGCAAGGCGCATGCGCTGGGCCTGACCTCCAAGCCGTGGGTGAAGACCTCGCTCGCGCCCGGTTCGCAGGTCGTCACGGACTATCTCGACAAGTCCAAGCTGACCGACGATCTGAACGCGCTGGGCTTCAACCTCGTCGGCTACGGCTGCACCACCTGCATCGGCAACTCGGGGCCGCTGGCGCCCGCCATCAGCAAGGCGATCAACGAGAACGATCTCGTCGCCGCCTCTGTGCTGTCGGGCAACCGCAACTTCGAGGGCCGCGTCTCGCCGGACGTGCGCGCCAACTTCCTCGCCTCGCCGCCGCTCGTCGTCGCCTATGCGATCAAGGGCACCGTGCGCGAGGATATCACCACCACCCCGCTCGGCATCTCGAACGAGGGCAAGGAGGTGTTCCTCAAGGACGTGTGGCCGACGAACATCGAGGTGCAGGACGTGATGACCTCGTTCATCGACCGCGAGATGTACGCCACCCGCTACGCCAACGTGTTCGAGGGCGACCGCAAGTGGCGCGGCATCTCGATCGAGGGCGGCGACACCTACACCTGGAACCCGACCAGCACCTACGTCGCCAACCCGCCCTATTTCGAGGGCATGACGATGACGCCGGAGCCGGTGGGCGACATCCGCGACGCGCGGCCGCTGGCGATCTTCGCCGACTCGATCACCACCGATCACATCAGCCCGGCCGGCAGCATCAAGGCGGACAGCCCGGCCGGCGTGTATCTGCAGGAGCATCAGGTCGCCAAGGCCGACTTCAACAGCTATGGCGCGCGCCGCGGCAACCATGACGTGATGATGCGCGGCACCTTCGCCAACATCCGCATCAAGAACGAAATGATCCCGGGCATCGAGGGCGGGATGACCAAGTACATCCCCACCGGCGAGGTGATGGCGATCTACGACGCGGCCATGCGCTACAAGGTGGACGGCACGCCGCTGGTCGTGGTGGCGGGCAAGGAATATGGCACCGGCTCCTCGCGTGACTGGGCGGCCAAGGGCACCAACCTGCTCGGCGTGCGCGCCGTGATCGCCGAGAGCTTCGAGCGGATCCATCGCTCGAACCTCGTCGGCATGGGCATCGTGCCGCTGCAGTTCGCCGACGGCGTCGATCGCAAGACGCTGAAGCTGGACGGCACCGAGACGTTCACGATCGAGAACGTCGCCGACCTGCGCCCGCGTCAGGACGTGACGGTGCACCTCACCCGCGCCGACGGCACGAGCGAGACGTTCCAGACGCGCTGCCGGATCGATACCGTCAACGAGCTGGAATATTTCCTCAACGGCGGCATCCTGCACTACGTTCTGCGCAAGCTGGCCGCCTGACCGGACAGGCCGCGCCCGCCGTGCCGCTGATCGTCGAGATCGCCGGCTGGGCGGGCGCGGGGCTGATCCTGATCGCCTACGTCCTGCTGTCGCTGCGGCGTATCGGAGCGGAAAGCGTGATCTATCAGGGGCTGAACGTCGTCGGCTCGGCCGGCTTCGTGGTGAACGGCTGGGCGCATGGCGCGCTGCCGTCGGTCGGCCTCAACCTCCTGTGGCTGCTGGTCGGCGGCTGGGCGCTGTCGCGCATCCTGCGCGCACGGCGGCCCGGTCAGCCCGTCGGGCCGGGCCAGCCACCGCCCATCGCCTGATCGAGCGACACCAGCGCATTGAGCCGGTCGGTCCGCGCCTGGATCAGCGACAGTTCCGCGCCGAGCAGCTGGCGCTGTGCATCGAGCTGGTCGAGATAGGGCGAATAGCCCGCACGGTAGCGGTTGGTCGCCACCCGCAGCGCTTCCCGCAGTGCGGTCACCTGCCCCCGCAGCGACTCCACCTGCTCGCCGGTGCGCAGCACGGCGGCGAGGCCGTCGTCGACCTCGCGGAACGCGGTGAGCGCGGTGCGGCGATAGGCGAACGCCGCCTGATCGCGCCGCGCCGTCGCCGCATCCGCCTGCGCGCGCAGCCGGCCGGCATCGAACAGCGGGGCCAGCACGCTGCCGCCGAGCGACCAGATCGTCACCGGATCGGGCAGCGCGCTCGACAGCACCAGCCCGGCGGACCCGGTCAGCCGCACGCTGGGCAGGAAGGCGGCGCGCGCACTGTCCAGCGAGCGATCGGCGGCGACCAGCTGCTGCTCGGCCGAGAACAGGTCGGGGCGGCGGCGCAGCAGGTCGGCGGGCAGGCCGTCGGGCACCGCCGGCGGGGTCAGCCGCTCCAGCGGCAGCCCCCGCGCGATCGGGCCGGGGGCTTCGCCCAGCAGCACGGCCAGCGCATTCTCCGCGCGCGTCACCGCCAGCCGCGCCTGCGGCACGAGCTGCTCGGTCGCGCGATATTCGCCCTCGGCCTGTCGCAGTTCCAGCCGGGAGGTGTAGCCGGTATCGGACCGGCGGCGGGCGATGCGCAGCGCCTCGGCGCGGGCACCCAGCGTCGCCACCGCCGTCTCCAGCCGGGCATCCAGCGCGCGCAGGTTGATGTAGCTGCTGGCGGTGGTCGCGGCGATCGCCAGCGCCACGGTATCGCGTGAGGCGGCGGTCGCCAGCAGGGCGGCGCGGGCGGCGGCGCTGGCGTTGCGCAGGCGGCCGAACAGGTCGGTATCGTAGCTGATGTTGATCGCGGGCTGGCCGGTGGTGCTGCGCGTCGGGATGCCGAACGGGCTGAGCGCGCGCGCCTCGCTGCCCGCCGCGACGCCGTCGACCGATGGGAAGAGTTGCGCTTCGGCCAGCCGCGCCTGCGCGCGCGCCTCCTCCACCCGCGTCACCGCGACGGCGAGATCGAGGTTGTTGGCCAGCGCGCGCGTCACCAGCGCGTCGAGGGCAGGGTCGCCGAACGCCCGCCACCAGCCGGTCCCCACCGGGGCGCCGCGCGCCACCGCCGTGCGCCAGCCGGCGGGCGGAACGACCGCGCTGGCGGGCGGCGCGTCGGGGCGCGGGCCGATGCACCCGGCCAGCGTGCCGCCGATCAGCCCCAGCAGCGCCGCGCAGGCAACCGCGTGCCTCACCGGTCGCCCGCGTCGCGGGTATCGACGCGCGGCTGCACCGACATGCCGGGGCTGAGCCTTGCCGCCAGCGGCTGCCCCGGATCGACCGAGATCCGCACCGCGATGCGCTGCGCCACCTTGGTGAAGTTGCCGGTGGCATTGTCGGGCTTGAGCACCGCGAACTCCGATCCGGCGGCCGGCGACAGGCGCTCGACATGGCCGCGCAGCCGCGCGTTGGCGAGCGCATCGACGGTGAACGTCACCGGCTGGCCCGGTCGCATCCGTGCGGTCTGCGCCTCCTTGTAGTTGGCGATGATCCAGATGCGCGGCGGCACGAGGAACATCAGCTGCGTGCCGGCGGTGACATATTGCCCCACGCGCACGCCGACATCGCTCAGCCGGCCGCGCTCCGGCGCGCGGATCACGGTGTTGGCCAGGTCGATCCCGGCCAACCGCAGCGCCGCGTCGCCGCCGGCCACCGCCGCTTCCAGCCCGCCGCGCCCGACGGTGACGGAGCGCACGTCCTGCCGGGCGATCTCGGCGGCGGCCTTCGCCTGCGCCACGCCGGCCTCCGCCTGGCGCAGCGCGGCGCGCGTCTGGTCGCGCTCGCGCAGCGAGACGGAGCCGTCCGTCACCAGATCCTCGACGCGGCGCATGTCGGCCTGTGCCCGCAGCAGCTGCGCCTGGGCATTGGCGACCGCCGCCTCCTGCGCGCCCAGCCCGGCGGCGCGCGAGCGGGCGCTCTGCGCGCTGTTGGCGAGCGTGGCGTTCTGCCCGGCGAGCGCGGCCTGCGCCTGTGCCACCCGCTGGCGGTAGATCCGGTCGTCGATCCGCACGAGCGGCTGCCCGGCCACGACGGTATCGTAATCCTGCACCAGCACCTGCGTGACGTAGCCGCTCACCTGTGGGCTGATGACGGTCGTCTGCCCGCGCACGAAGGCGTTCTCGGTCGTCTCGATCGCGCTGTCGAACGGCGGCAGCCGCCACGCCGCCAGCACCAGCAGCACGCCGGCGACCGCGAGGATGATGATGATGGCGCCCGCGCCGAGGGCCAGGCTAGGGGGCCGCCAGCCCGACCCCACCGGCTTGGCGGCCCCCTAGCC
>NZ_VNIM01000131.1 GCF_007785815.1 Alterirhizorhabdus solaris
GCTGAGCAGCGCGCGGCGGTGACGGCGGCCTGCGCCACGCGCTGCTCAGCCAGTTCGGCGGCCTGCCCGGCCTGCGCGCGGGCAAGCGCCACCTCCGCGTCGCGCGCCTCGCCCTCCGCCGCCGCCACCCGCGCGGCCGCCCTGCCGCTTTCCGCCCCGGCGGTGGCGAGCCGGGCCGTCAGCGCCCGATCCTCCTCGCCCAGCCCCGTGAGCGCTGCCGCCGCATCGAGCGCGAGGCTGTCCTCCCGGGCGCGGTCGGTCGCCAGTGTCCTGCGCTGTGCGGTCAGCTCGTCGATCCGCCGGCCGAGCGCCGCCCGCTTCGCCCGCATCTCGGTCAACGCATGGCCGGCCTGCGCGGCGGCCTCGCGTGTCTGTTCGGCAGCGGTGCGACAACGGGCGAGACCGGCGGCGGTCTCATGCTGCCGCGTGGCGGCGTCGCGCTGCGCGCCGGCGGCCGCTTCCACCAGTTGCGTGGCGCGGGCGGCCTCCACCTCGGCGGCCTCGGCGGCGGCGGCGGCCTCGCGCCAGCGGGCGAAGACCAGCTTCGCCTCGGCCATCCTGATCGCGGTGGAAAGCGCGCGGTACTTCTCGGCGGCTCTGGCCTGCCGGCGCAGCGTCGCCAGCCGCGTCTCCATGTCGGCGATCAGTTCGTCCAGCCGCACCAGATTGGCCTCGGTGGCGCGCAGCTTCTGTTCGGCATCCTTGCGCCGCACGTGCAGCCCGGCGATGCCGGCCGCCTCCTCCAGCATCATCCGCCGCTCCGCCGGCCTGGCCGCGATCACCGCCGCGATCCGCCCCTGGCTGACGAGCGCGGGGGAATGCGCGCCGGTGGCCGCATCGGCGAACAGCAGGCCCACGTCCCTGGCCCGCACGTCCCGCCCGTTGATCCGGTAGGCGGAGCCGGCACCGCGCTCGATCCGCCGGACCACCTCGGTTTCCTGCAGGTCCGCCTCGCCGGGGATGGCCGCATCGACAAGGATCGTCACCTCGGCAAAGGCGCGCGGCGGCCGGCTGGCGGTGCCGGCGAAGATCACGTCCTCCATGCCGCCACCGCGCAGCGACCGGGCGGAGCTTTCGCCCATCACCCAGCGGATCGCCTCCAGCAGGTTCGACTTGCCGCAGCCGTTCGGCCCGACGATGCCGGTCAGCCCTGGCTCGACATGCAGTTCCGCCGGTTCGACGAAGCTCTTGAAGCCGGAGAGCTTCAGCCTGCGGATGCGCATGGGCGCCCGCCCCCCGGCCCGGCCGGATCAGCCGGCCAGCGCGGCGTCGAGCTTCTGCTTCAGGCTCGCCCAGTCGAACGCGCCCTCGGCCAGCGTGCCGTTGACGAGGAAGCTGGGGGTGCCGGTGATCTTGTCCTGATTGGTGCCCATCTCGCGGATGGCGATCACCTTCGCCAGCCCGTCCTTGTCGGTCAGGCATGCCTGCGCCTTGCCGGCGGGCAACCCGCGCGAGCCGAAGAAGGTGTCAAGCCCGCCGGCCTTGGCGAGCGCGGCGAATTGCTGATCCTCGGGCAGCGCGGCGATGCGCTTCTGGTCCGCGTCGCTCAGGTTCTGGAAGTTGCCGACCCAGCTTTCCTGATTGGCATACACCTGCTCGACCAGCTTGAAGAATGGTGCCGGCCCCTGGCAGCGCGCCAGCAGCGAGGCGGCGACGTCGATCGAGTTCAGCACGAAGGTGCGATATTCCCAGCTCACCTTGCCGGCGCGGACATAATCGGCCTGGAGCGCGCCGGCGCCCTCCTTGGCGAAGGCGGCGCAGTGCGGGCAGGTGAGCGAGGCATATTCGACCAGCTTCACCGGCGCATCCGGGTTGCCCATGCGGAAACCGCCCTCGGGGGTAAGGGTGACGGTCTGCGTCCAGTCCTGCCCGGCGGGCGTCTGACCGGCGGCAGCGGCGGTGTTGCCCGTGCCACCGGCGGCGGGCGCTTCGGCGGGTTTCTTGTCGCAGCCGGCGACGGTGAGCGCGATGGCGGCGAGCGCCCAGCGAGGATCGAAACGCATACTCAGGGGCTCCTGTAAGGCGGGCGGGAAAGGCTTCAGCGCAGCGCGGCGGCGATCTGGGGGGATAGGGTCATCCAGCTCGCCCCTTCCACCGCGCGATCGTTGATGAGGAAGGTGGGCGTGCCGGTAATCTTGCGCGTGCCCCAGGCCTCGGCGGTCATCGCGGCCAGCGCGCCCTGCTCGGCGCGGTTGCCGATGCAGGCGGCGGCGGCGGCAGGCGAAAGGCCGACGATGGCGGGCAGGCCGGCACCGCTGGCGGTGGCGAGCAGCGCCGCCTGCCGTGCGGCGGGGGTGTCGGCGTCGTCCACGTCGAGCGCGGCGGCGCGCGGCAGCCATTGCGCCTGCGCGGCGAAGATCTTTTCCACCCGGCCGAAATAGCCCTTCGGCCCGGCGCAGCGCGCGATCAGCGAGGCGGCAAGGTCCGCCCGGTCGCGCACGGCGTGGCGCAGCTCCAGGCTCACCAGCCCGCGCCGGATGGTATCGGCCCGCAGCGCCGGCAGGCCCTCGGCAGCGAAGGCGGCGCAGTGCGAGCAGGTAAGCGAGGCATATTCGACCACCCGCACCCGCGCCGTCGGATTGCCCAGCACATAGGCGCCGCCCGGCGCGCGGGTGACGGTGGCAGACCAGTCGTGCGCGACGGCGGCGGGGCGTGCCGGGGTGGCCGCCACGCCGGGCGTGGCGAGCAGCACGGCGAGAATGGCGAGCGCCTTCACAGCGCGGTCTCCCGCTCGGCCGTGCCGATGACGGGCAGGCCGACGACGGGCATGCCGGTGCTGGCCCCCAGCGCGCCGGCCAGCGAGGCGAGGCAGGCGCGCAGTTCCGGGTCGGCGATGTCCCGCAGGCTGTCACCCAGTTCCGCCGGCACCGGCCGCAGCGACGGCGGCGCGCGTCGTGCCGGTGGCGGCGCCGCGGCGGCGGACTGGCGGAAGGCGACGCGGGCGACCGCCGGATAGCCGAAGAAACGGTTCACCCGCTCCACGATGGCCGGGGCGACATGCTGCATCATCGGGGCGTGGGCGCCGTCCACCACGAGCGTCAGCACGCCGTCTTCTCGCTTGCCATAAGGGAAGCGGATCGAGTCGGGCGTGGAGACGCCGGCATAGCGTTCGCCCACGATCTCGGGCCAGCGGCTTACCACCGAGGACTGGACGAAGCCGAAGCGGCGGAACGAGGCGCGCCCGACATCGGGCAGCATCTGCCCCACCGGCCGCGCCGCCCCGCCCCGCCGTGGTTCCGGCGCCGTCTGTTTTCGTTTCGTCATCCACCGCCCCATGCCATAGCGCCCCCATGTTCGTCGATGCCGCCGAGGCGCTTCTCGCATGGTATGATCGCAGCGCGCGTACGCTGCCGTGGCGCAGCCCCCCGGGGATGCCCGCCGCCGATCCGTATCGCGTGTGGCTTTCCGAGGTGATGCTCCAGCAGACCACGGTGGCGACGGTACGCGCCTACTTCGCCCGCTTTACCGAGCGCTGGCCCACGGTGCAGGCGCTGGCCGCCGCCGCCGACGAGGAGGTGATGTCGGCATGGGCGGGGCTGGGCTATTACGCTCGCGCCCGCAACCTGCTGGCCTGCGCGCGCGCGGTGGCGGCGGCGGGCGGGCGTTTCCCCGATACGGAAGCGGGGTTGCGCGCGCTGCCCGGCATCGGCGCCTATACCGCCGCCGCCGTCGCCGCGATCGCCTTCGGCCGTCGCGCGGTGGTGGTGGACGGCAATGTCGAGCGCGTCGTCTCGCGCCTGTTCGCGATCGAAACGCCGCTGCCCGCCTCCCGCCCGGAAATCGCCGTCGCCACCGAGTCGCTGACCCCGGCCACCCGCGCGGGCGATTTCGCACAGGCGATGATGGATCTGGGCGCGACGATCTGCACCCCGCGCAATCCGGCCTGCGCGATCTGCCCCTTGCGCGAGCGATGCGCGGCGGTGAGGACCGGCGACCCCGCCCGCCTCCCGCTCAAGACGGCCAAGCGCGCGCGGCCGCAACGGCATGGCACCGCCTTCTGGCTGGAACGCGACGGCCACGTCTTGCTCCACCGTCGCCCGGAAAGGGGGTTGCTCGGCGGGATGCGCGCGCTGCCGAGCGGGCCATGGCAGGCGGACGATCCCGGCCTTACGGACGCACCGGTGGCGACGGACTGGGTTTCGCTCGGCCATGTCGCGCATGTCTTCACCCATTTCGCGCTGGACCTCGCGGTCGTCGGTGGCACCGCGACCGTGGATGTGGCGGGCGAGTGGTGGCCGGTCGCGCACATCGGGGAGGCCGGCCTGCCCACCCTGTTCGCCAAGGCCGCCACCCTCGCCCGCGCCACCTTCGCGCCTGACCCCGCCCCATCCTATCCCGCCGGAGTATCCGCATGACCGACACGCCCCCCGGCTTCACCGGATCCCCGCTGGACCGGCTGGACAACGAGCGCGAGAACCCCGCCGCTTATGCCACCCACCGCGCCGACCCGCGCGCGCGGCTGCTGCGCCTGGACGGGCTGGATCCCGTGACGAACGACGCCGGCGCACTGGCGTGGGTGCCGCTCGGCGAGGCGCCGGCCGATGCCGAGCTGGCGCTGCTGGGCCTGATCGACGGCACGCCCCGTTTCGTGGCGCTCGGGCAGGGCGCGCGCGGTTCCGGGCACAACGCCATCTTCCGCCTGCTCGATTCGCTGCCGGCCGGCGAGGCGGGCACCTATGCCGCCGCGCGCAGCCTGGTCGACTGGCATGCACGCCACGGTTTCTGCGCCAACTGCGGCGTGCCCACCGAGACGATGCGCGCCGGCTGGGCGCGGCGCTGCCCCGGCTGCGGCGCCGAGCACTACCCACGCACCGACCCCGTCGTCATCATGCTGGCCGAGCATGAGGCGGATGGCGATCGGCGCATCCTGCTGGGCCGCCAGCCACGCTTCCCCGCCGGGCGCTATTCGGCGCTGGCGGGTTTCCTCGAAGTCGGCGAATCGCTGGAGGAGGCGGTCGCCCGCGAGCTGATGGAGGAGGCCGGCGTTCGCGCCACCGCCGTGCGCTATGTCACGAGCCAGCCGTGGCCGTTCCCGTCGTCGCTGATGATGGCCTGCATCGCCCGCGTCGACTCGGACGCGATCACGCTCGACACCAACGAGCTGGAGGACGCGATGTGGGTGACGCGGGCCGATGTGGCCCTGTCGATTGCCGGGGATGCCGCCGCGCCGTTCATCGCCCCGCCGCGCTATGCGATCGCCTACACCCTGCTTGAGCGATGGCTGGCGGGCGCCTGAGCGATCACCCCAGCTTGCGTTCGCGCGCCTGCGGGTAGGTGCCGAGGATACGGACCCACTTGGTGTGGAACGCCAGTTCCTCCAGCGACCGGCGCACGCGCGGATCCTCCGGGTCGCCCTCGATATCGGCGTAGAACTCGGTCGCGGCGAAGCTGTCGCCGCGCTGGTAGCTTTCCAGCTTCGTCATGTTCACGCCGTTCGTCGCGAAGCCGCCCATCGCCTTGTAGAGCGCGGCGGGGATGTTCTTCACCGCGAAGATCAGCGTCGTCATCATCCGGGCGGCGGGTGCGCGCTGCGGCTGTTCCAGCGCCAGCACCACGAAGCGGGTCATGTTGTGCGCCTCGTCCTCCAGCCCCTCGGCCAGCGTGTGCAGGCCGTAATAATGCGCCGAGGCGAGCGGCGCGATCGCCGCCGTCTGCGGATCGCCGCGCTCGGCCACCAGCGCGGCGGCGCCGGCCGTGTCGGGGTAGGAGATCGGTCGCAGCCCGCGCGCGCGCAGCCACTGGCGGCACTGGCCCAGCGCCTGCGGATGGCTCATCACCTCGGTGATCGGCACGGCCGGGTCGATCACCATCAGCGCGTAGCGGATCGGCAGGAAATGCTCGCCGGTGATGACCAGCCCGGATTCCGGCAGCAGGAAGTGCATGTCCGCCACGCGGCCGTGCAGCGAGTTCTCGATCGGGATCATCGCGCAGTCGGCCCGCTGCTCGCGCACCGCATCGATCGCGTCCTCGAAGCTGAAGCAGGGCAGCGGCAGCGCGTTCGGGAACGCCTCGCTGACGGCGATGTGCGAGTTCGCGCCGGGCGCGCCCTGGAAGGCGACGGCGCGTTCCGGCGCCAGCGCTGCTGCCTCTGTCATCGTGGCGACGAGCGCGCGGGCGGGGGCGGGATAGCTTTCCATGATCGCGCCGAGCGATTAGGCGGGTGTGGGCGGCGCCGCAAGCGCGCTTGCGGTAAGCGCCCCGCGAATCTAAAGGGATCGCGCTTGGCGCAATCAGGGTAGCGCGAGCGAGGAGGTTGCGAGGGGCATGGACGACCGCACGAACACGATTGCCGGCTGGGCTTTGGCCGGTGGCATCGCCGCATTGGGTCTCTCGATCGTTTCGGGCGAGTATTTCCACGCCGAACGGCCCGAGAAGATGGGCTATGTCGTCGAGGGCGTCGAGGAAGAGGCCGGCGGTGACGCCGCCGCCCCGGCCCAGCCGATCGAATTCTATCTCGCCAGCGCGGACCCGGCCAAGGGCGCCGACGTCTTCAAGAAGTGCGCGGCCTGCCACAATGCGGACAAGGGTGGCGCCAACGCGCTCGGCCCGAACCTGTGGGGCGTGCTGGGCGAGAGTATCGGCAAGGGCGCGAACGGCTTCCCCTTCTCCGATGCACTGTCCAGCAAGGGCGGCACCTGGGCGTGGGGCAACCTGAACGAATGGCTGACCAGCCCGAAGAAGTTCGCCCCCGGCACCAAGATGACCTTCGCAGGCCTCTCCAAGCCGGAAGACCGGGCGAACGTGATCGCCTATCTGAACCAGCAGAGCGATTCGCCGCTGCCGATGCCGGCTGCACCCGCCGCCGGCGCCGCGCCAGCCGCCGCGGGCACACCCGCTGCGGACGGCGCACCGGCCGAGGGTGGCCCCGCCAACGCCACGGGCGCGCCGACCGCCAACACCGGCTCGACCGAGGCGGCCAAGGGCAAGGACGTGCCCGTGCAGACCGAGGCACAGGCCGCCGCCAGCCCGAAGGGCAACATCGCGGGCGATGCGGCCCCGGCGACGTCCGGCACGGCGAAGCAGGAAAAGCACTGATCGGCCTTCGCGCACCAGCGACGACCGACACAGGCGGCCGGGGGAAACCCCGGCCGTTTTCGTATGGGCCCCGCCGGCGCACCATGCGGGCCGCACGGAACGGCGGATGACCCCGCCCCCATCTCCGTTGGAGGTACCCGACTGGCTGCCCCGCGCGCTCGCCGCCGCCCGCACCCTGCGCGCCACGACGCGCGGCGCGGCCGGAGCGAAACATTCGGTCTACGTCATCCTGCTGCACGATCCTGCCCGCCGCCAGCCGTGGGGCCTGTACGTCGGCCAGACGGCACGCGACCCCGACTGGCGGTTCGATCAGCACAAGGCCGGTTACAAGGCGAGCGGCCCCGCCCGCCGCTTCGGCCAGCGACTGCTGCCCGAACTCGTCGCACACCTGAATCCCATGCGCGGATGGGAATCGCTCGATCTGGAAGCGGCGCTGGCAGAGACGCTACGGGCCGTGGCGATCCCGTGGATCGAGGGCGGGCATTAGGGTCGGACGGCGTGAACCGATCCCTCGTCCTGAGGGGATGGCCGGGGCGGCAAGCCCTCGCCCGGCTTTGGGTATGATCCAGCCGAGTGCGGATCGTACCGAACGAAGTCGGGACGCCGATCGTCCTGTGAATGGCCGGCCCCTCGACATCGTTCGGGGTATGGAAACGGACAAGCCGGGCTTCTGCGCGGCCTCAGAGATCAACAAGGCTGCCGGACCGGCGGCTGCGAGGACGGTGGCGGCCCTTCACCTATCGAGGCTGAATGCCCCGTCGTGCGGTATAACGCCAGCGTGCCCGGCTACTTGGAAGCGCGCAAAACGCTACGCTAGGCATTGGAACCGGGCGAACAAAGCCGCCTGCCCCAGAAAAGCCGGAGAACGACGCTAAAAGGGTCGCTTTGGTTTCGACTTCGCCCGAAACGAGGCCAGCTTGTCAGACAGGCCGCCCGCCCAAGAGCGTCGAAGCGCCCCTACCCCGCGTCGTGCGCCCAGTAATCGCGCACGTGGGCCCACGCCTCCTCGGCCGTCTCGGCGAAGTGGATCAGGTCGAGATCGGTGGGCGAAATCACGCCTTCCATCATCAGCGCGTCGAAATCGATCACCCGCGTCCAGAAGTCGCGGCCGAACAGGACGATCGGCAGCGCCGCCATCTTGCCGGTCTGCACCAGCGTCAGCAGCTCGAACAACTCGTCGAACGTGCCGAAGCCGCCGGGGAACACCGCCACCGCCCGCGCCCGCAGAAGGAAGTGCATCTTGCGCAGCGCGAAATAGTGGAACTGGAACGACAGCGCCGGCGTGACATACTCATTGGGTGCCTGTTCGTGGCCCAGCACGATGTTGAGGCCGATCGATTCGGCCCCCGCGTCCGCCGCGCCGCGATTCGCCGCCTCCATGATCGAGGGGCCACCGCCCGAGCAGACGACGAATTGCCGCCACCCCGCATCGTCGAGCGGCGTGCCGCTCGCCAGCGCCGCCAGCGCGCGCGCCTCGGCGTAGTAGCGCGCCTTGTCGCGCAACCGTTCGGCGATCGTGCGCTGGGTGTCGGTAACGGCGGCATCGACCAGCAGGTCCGCCCGATCCGGCGCGGGGATGCGGGCCGAGCCGTAGAACACGAAGGTGGAGCGGATGCGCGCCTCGTTGAGCAGCAGCTCGGGCTTCAGCAGCTCCAGCTGGAAGCGCACCGGGCGCAGGTCTTCGCGCAGCAGGAAATCCATGTCCTGAAAGGCCAGGCGGTAGGCCGGGTCGCCCGTCTGCGGGCTGAGGGTGGCGGCGCGGGCACTGGCGGCATCGGCCTTGGCCGGCTGAAACACGCGGTCGGGGAGATCGGGATCGGTCATGCCCGTACGTAGCGAGCGTTCGTGACGGTTCAACGGCAATCCGCTCAGCGGCAATAAGGCCCGCGCCCCATGTCGAAATGCAGGTGATCGTGATGCAGCGCGTTGGCATCCGGCCCCAGCACCACCGAGAAGCGCCGGCACGCTGCCTTGTGGACCGCGCGCAGGAAGTTGCGGGCGTTCTCGTCCGGCCCGTTCCAGTCCGCCTTCACGGTGATGCGCCGGCCGTTCTCCAGCACGAAGCCGCCGATATCGACCGCGTTGGCGCTGCCATGCTCGGACAGGCGATTGCCCGCCCGGTTGTTGATCGGCCGGCAGGCGTAGGTGCCCATGCTCTCGATCTTCGCCACGCGCGAATCGAGCCACGCCATCGACGCGTTCTGCAGCGCCTCGTTGGTCCACGCGACGAAGCGTTCGGCCAGCCGGCACTTCATCGCGCCCAGATTGGCGGTGGGGATGCCGATCTTCACCAGCTTCACCGTGCCCACGGTGGAGCAGCCGCCGGCCATCACCCGGTCCGGCAGGCTCTGGAAGCTGGCACCCTGCCGGCCGAGGTCGGCGAGGCACTGGCGCAGGACGCGCGGATCCTCGACACGGGGGGCGGTCGCGACGGGGCGCTTGCCCGAACGCGGCGGCGGCTTGCGCCCCGACCCGCCGACGCAGGCGGACAGGAGAAGGCTGGCCACGATGACCGTCACCCCGGCCCTGTGCCGGTGTCCACCGATGGACGAGCGCACCGCTCGCGCCCCCTGAAAAAAGCGCCGTTCGCGGGTGGCCCCCGGCACAGGGCCGGGATGATCGGACGAACGACCGATCCCGCAAAACGGAACAAGGCGTGGGAGGGGAACGCGACGCATCCCTCCCTATCC
>NZ_VNIM01000132.1 GCF_007785815.1 Alterirhizorhabdus solaris
CCCCCGACTCCCCCCCCGCGGCGGGGGGGGCCGCCGCCGGCGACCAAGCGCCCAGCTTCTCCGCCGGAGAGGAGAGTGGGGGGCGCGGCCTGGCCGCCCGCCGCTTACACGCCCCCCCCCGGCGGGCGCGGCCTCGCGCCGCCGCCGGCTCGTCCCATGTTGGCGAGGGGGGGCGCGGGGGGCGCGGGGACGAGGGGGAGGCCCGCCTGCACGACATGGAACAGCGCCGGCGGCAGCGGAAGCCAGCGCCCGGCGGGGGCGGCGTTGAACCGGCCGACCGCCGATGTCGCCTCCCAGTTGCTCATCTCGGCGATGATCGTGGCGAGTTCGGCGACGATCGCGGCCTCCAGCGGCGCGGGATCGAAGCCGGGCGGGCCGGCGAAGCGGATCGACCAAGTCGTCCCCATCGTCGCCCCGCCGAGACCATGCACGATCGCGCCGCGATCGTTCCCGTTCAGGTCGGGAGTGATCGCGGCGGCGGAGAGCGTGGTCGGGATCGCGACGCGCGCATCGCGCGCGTCGGTGGGTCCGCTCAGGGGTTCAACACTTCGAGCGTGGTGGTGTAGCCCAGCCGTCGTTCGGTGGCCTGCGGCACCGACACCTTCTTGTCGGTGGTGGTCGCGTTCAACCAGTAGAAGCCGGGGGTCGGCCAGTTGATCGTCACCTCGCCCTTCGCGTCGGTCACGAGATCGATCTCGTTCACCTGATTGCGATAGCGGATGCCGCCCGGCACCACCGCCACCTTCATGCCGGCAACGGGCTTGCCATCGACGAGGAAGGCGAAGCGCGCCGGCTCACCCACGACGAGATCGTTGGGGTGGGTGACGGGGGCGAACTCGAGCCCCTTGCCGGTGGGCTTCAGCACCGTGGTGGTCGGCTCCCCGGCGGTGACGAAGGTTTCGTTGCGGCTCATGCTCTCGGTGATCTGCACGTCCGTGGCACCCGGCGGGATCGCGGCGGCCAGCTGCGCCGCCGTCAGCCCGCGCGGCAGCCGCTTCTGCTCGCCGTTCAGCTTGTAGCTGCCCATGATGCCGCCGCCACCGGGGCCGCCGCCGCCCATCGGGCCGGCGTTCGCGCCGGGACCGCCCGGGCCGCCGGGCGCACCCAGACCATCGGGCCCGGCGTTCGCACCCGGACCACCCGGACCACCCGGACCACCCGGACCACCCGGACCACCCGGACCACCCGGACCACCCGGACCACCCGGACCACCGGCGTTGGCGATCCTGTACGTGCCCTTCTGGAGCAGATGCACGTCGAAGGTGCTGCGGAACTTGCCGGTGCTGCCGTTCTCGATCTTCACCTCGGCGCCGTCCGGCGCCGTCACCTTGATGCCGCCGAGGCGGACGGGCTGGTGATCGAAGTAGAACAGGTCGTTGGAGATGGCGGCGTCCACCGTCACCCAGCCATCCTCACCCGAGACGGTGGTGGACGAGGGCAGCAGCCATGCGCGGTGCGCGGAGGCGGCGGCGGGGATCAGGCCGATGGCGGCCACGGCGAGGGCAAGGCGGGAGAGGGGCTTCATCTAGGCGCTCCTTCAGGGCTTGATCGTGGCGGTGACGGTGCCGAGTTCGCCGGTGCCGGCGGCCTTCACCACCTGCGGCGACTTGACCGGCCAGCTGAACGGCAGGCGCACGACCTCGCGGCCGCCCACCTCGCGCGCGGCCTCCACCACCAGTTCGTACTTGCCCGGCGCGAGGCCGGCGAGCGGCCCCCTGGCCGTGGAGAAGGAGATCGCCTGCGCACCGGGCGCGCGGGTGGGGCCGGTGATGCCGTCGAGCGGGAACTTCAGCGTGCGCCCGCTCTTGCGCCACCACTGGCGCAGGTCGTGCAGCCACTTGGTGCCCTTGTCCTCGCGATTGTCGGCGTCGTACCAGAGCGCCAGGTTGCGCACCGCCGCCTGCCCCGGCTGCTCAAGCCAGATCGCGACATAGGGCTTGTGATATTCGGCCACCTTCAGCTGCGGGATGGTGACGGTGAGGTCGATCCCGGCGGCGGCGGCCGGCCCGGCGAGGCCGGCGATCACCGGGGCGGTGAGGACGAGGCTGTGACTGCGCTTCATGATGGCCTTTCAGCGGATGAAATGGAAAGCGAGGACGACGGGGATCAGCAGGCCGACGCCCACGATGGGCCAGGTGGATGGCCGCCGGACCGAGTGGAGATGGAGCAGGAACAGCCCGGTGATCGCGAACACGAGGCAGGCGCCGGCGAAGATGTCGATGAACCATTTCCACACCGGCCCGGCATCGCGGCCCTTGTGCAGATCGTTCAGCCAGCTGATCCAGCCGCGATCGGTATTCCCGGAATCGATCGCGCCGGTCTCGCGGTTCAGCGACACCCAGCCGTCGCCGCCCGGGCGGGGCAGGGGCAGATAGATTTCGTCCGCCGACCATTCCGCCACGCCGCCCGCCGGCACGCCCAGCGCCTTGCCGACGAACGCGGCGACGGGGGCGGGCAGCGGTTTTTTCGTGTCGGGCCCGTCGTCCGGGCGGATGGCGGGCAGCAGCCCGGCCGGCAGCGCGGCCTTGGCCGTCGTCACCGTCGGCGTCGCGTCGATCTCACCGGCGTGGTTGAGCGTGATGCCCGTGATGGTGAACAGCAACAGCCCGATCAGGCTCAGCGCCGAGCTCATCCAGTGCCACTGGTGAAGCTGCCGGAGCCAGAAGTTGCGACGCTGACGATCGGGTTTCGCATTGGAACGCGTCTTGGACATGCGGCGCCGTACTTCCCCCCGGAGACAGGCGCCGCATAACGCGGATGATAATCACTCGCAAGTCGGAATGTCGTTATCGCGTGAGCAGCATCCGTGCCTGCCCGGCGATCTGCGCGAGCATCGGCGCCGTGGTGGCGGGCGCCACCCGTGCGCGATCGACCAGCGCGCGGAACCGCGCCACGCCGGGGGCATGCGCCGTCAGCCACGCCTCCACCGCGCCGAGCGGGTCCTTGCCACCGGCCTGACCGACGAAGTCGAGCCGCAACTGCTCGAAATCGCGCGCCAGCCCGGCGGTCAGCAGTCGCTCCCATGGATCGGCGGAGTCGAACCGGACGGCGGCGACCTTCGCCCAGTCAAGCCCCAGCGCCTCGCCCAGCCGGACATAGGCGTGGGTGGCGGTTATCTCGTCCACCCCCAGCCGCCGCGCGAGTGCTGCCGTGCCGACCGCGCCGTCCAGCTCGTCGAGCCGCACGATGCGGTCCACCAGCGCCGAGTCCGCGCCGGTGTCGGCCAGGCGGGTGCGCAGCGCCTCGGCATGGGCGGCCGCCTCCTGCCGCAGCAGCCCCTCGGCCGCCGCATCCAGCCGGCGCACGCCGTCGCCCAGTTCGGCCGCGATCTGGCCGGCGTTCATCTCCGGCCCGGCGACACGCAGAAGGTCGGCGACATGCAGCCGCACGCTGTCGGCGGCCGTCTGCATCAGCGTCAGCCGCGCCTCCTCGGCGATCGTCGCATCCTCGATCCGCGTCCAGATCTCTTCCAGCCCGAAGATCGCATCGGCCGCGAAATAGGTGCCGGCCACATGCGCCAGCGACACGCCCTCCTCCTCGGCCAGCTCGAACGGGATCACCACGCCCAGCCGGTTGACGACGCGGTTGGCCATCTTGGTCGCGATGATCTCGCCGCGCAGCCGGTGGCGGTCGATCGCCTCGCCGAACCGCTCGCGCATCGCCTTCGGGAAAGCGGCGTGGAGCAGGGGGGTGAGGGTGGGGTCGTCGGCCAGATCGGTCTGCTCGATCGCGGCCTGCAACGAAAGCTTGCCGTATGACAGCAGGATCGCCAGTTCCGGGCGGGTGAGGCCGCGCCCGTCCTGCGCGCGACGGAGCAGCTCGTCGCTCGTCTCCAGCCCTTCCACCACGCGGTCGATCCGCCCGGCGGTCTCCATCATCTCCAGCACGCGCACCTGCGCCGGCAGCGCGCCGGTGCCGCCATGCTCGGCCAGCGACAGGGCCAGCGTCTGCAGGCGGTTGTCCTCCAGCACGAGCGCCGCGACATCGTCGGTCATCTCGACCAGCAGCGCGTTGCGATCGTCGAAGCCGAGCCGGCCCTCGATCATCTCGCGGTTGAGCGGGATCTTGATGTTGACCTCGTTGTCCGAGCAGTCGACGCCGGCCGAATTGTCGATGAAGTCGGTGTTGATCCGCCCGCCCGTTTCGGCGAACGCGATGCGCCCGGCCTGCGTGACGCCGAGATTCGCACCCTCGCCGATCACCTTGACGCGCAAATCCTCGCCGTCGACGCGGTTGGCATCGTTGGCCGGATCGCCCACCTCCGAATTGCTCTCGTCGCGCGCCTTTACATAGGTGCCGATGCCGCCGAACCACAGCAGGTCGACCGGCGCCTTCAGGATCGCGGCGATCAGCGTGGCCGGGTCGTGGCTGCCGGCCGCGATGCCGAGCAGC
Organism: Alterirhizorhabdus solaris; assembly: GCF_007785815.1. Classification (GTDB taxonomy): domain Bacteria; phylum Pseudomonadota; class Alphaproteobacteria; order Sphingomonadales; family Sphingomonadaceae; genus Alterirhizorhabdus; species Alterirhizorhabdus solaris. The sequence continues at coordinate 4,393 of NZ_VNIM01000132.1, forward strand.
TTTGCCATCGGTTCGGACAGCGGGATCTGCTTCTGCGTCCGCGGGAAGACGCCGCCGCCTTCCGAGATCAGCGTCGCGTCATAATCCGCCCACGACGAGCGGGGCAGGTCGAACAGTCGCGCGCGCTCCGCCCAGCTTGCCGCCGGATCGGGCGCGGGGTCGAAGAAGATGTGGCGGTGATCGAACACGGCGACGAGCCGCAGCGTCTTGGACAGCAGCATGCCGTTGCCGAACACGTCGCCCGACATGTCGCCGCAGCCCACGACCGTGACCGGATCGGCCTGCACGTCCACTCCCCGTTCGAGGAAGTGGCGCTGCACCGAGATCCACGCACCCTTGGCGGTGATGCCCATCGCCTTGTGATCGTAGCCCTGCGACCCGCCGCTGGCGAAGGCATCGCCCAGCCAGAAGCCGCGTTCCAGCGCGATGGCATTGGCCACATCGGAGAAAGCGGCGGTGCCCTTGTCCGCCGCCACGACGAAATAGGGGTCCTCGCCGTCGCGGATCACCAGCGTGTCGGGATGGACCACCTTGTCCTCGACGATGTTGTCGGTGACGGACAGCAGCGCGCGGATGAAGATACGGTAGCTTTCGGTGCCCTCGGCCAGCCACGCATCGCGGTTGGTGGGGATCGGCAGCTGCTTGGGGTAGAAGCCGCCCTTCGCGCCGGTCGGCACGATCACGGCGTTCTTCACCACCTGCGCCTTCATCAGCCCGAGGATCTCGGTGCGGAAGTCGTCGCGCCGGTCCGACCAGCGCAGGCCGCCGCGCGCGATCGGCCCGCCGCGCAGGTGGATGCCTTCCACGCGCGGCGAATAGATCCAGATCTCGCGCCACGGCAGCGGGGCGGGCAGGCCGGGGATCGCCTTGCTGTCCAGCTTGAAGGCCAGCGCCTCGTCGGCCGCGGGGGTGAAGGCGTTGGTGCGCAGCGTCGCCGCCACCACGCTGCGGATGCGGCGCAGTATGCGGTCGTCGTCGATCCCCGCTACCTTGGCGAGCGCGGCGTCGATCGCGTCCTCCGCCGCCAGCACCAGCGCCTCGCCGTTGTGCGACGGATCGTGCAGGGCGCCGAACAGGTCGATGATGCGGCGTGCCACCAGTGGCGCGCGGCGCAGCGCGGCCGCCACCGTGTCGAGGCCGTAGGCGAGCCCGGTCTGGCGCAGGTAGCGGAACCACGCGCGGAACAGCACCACCGATCGCGGATCGAGGCCCACCGCGATCACCAGCTGGTTGAACGCGTCGTTCTCGGCGCGCCCTTCCAGCACGGCGGCGATCGCTTCCTCGGCGATGCCGGCACGCGCCATCAGCGACTCCACGTCGATCGTCTCGTCCACCTCCAGCAGCAGATCGTGGATGTAGCCGATCGTGCCGCCGTCGAGCGGGCTGGGGTTCTCCTCCAGCACGCGGAAGCCGAAATTCTCCAGCACCGGCACCGCATCGGACAGCGGGATGAAATCGCCCAGCCGATAGGTCTTGAGGCGAAGCTGGCGCGGGCCGTCCGCGTCGCTCCGGTACAGCCGCGCGCCGCGCTGCGCCGGGCCGGCGAGGCCGCGCAGGCGCATCATGTCCATCCCCGCTTCGTCGGGCGTGTAGCGGTTACGGTAGGCGAGCGGGAACGCCTGCCCGTAGGCCAGCACCAGCCGCGCCGCAGCGCCCGCGCCCACCCGCGCGGCGAGCAGTTCCTCCACCGCGGGCGCCCAGCCGCGCACCATCGCCTCGATACGCTCGTCGAGCGGGGCGGCGTCGGGGATCTTCGCGCCCGCCGGCAGATCGAGGATGTAGCGGATCAGCGCGAGGCCGCCCTCTCCCATCTCGATCGCCACGCTGGAAACCATGCCGCCCGCCGCCTGCCCGATCATCTCGCCGATCGCCACGCGGCGGCCGGTGGTCAGTTCGTCGCGCGGCAGCCATACGAAGGCGAACAGGTGGCGGTTGAGCGCCCCCGCCACCAGCACAAGCTTGGGCCGCGGACGATCGGCCAGCGACATCGCGGTCAGCGCCAGCCCCTCCAGCGCATCGGACCTGAGCCCGATCAGCACATCGTGCGGCAGGGCAGACAGCGCATGGCGCAGCGCCTTGCCGGCGTGGCCCTGCGGGTCGAACTCGAACTTCTCCTCGATCGCGCGCAGGCGCGCGCGCAGCACGGGCACCCGCTCCGACGGTGCGGCCAGCGACGCGCTGGTCCACAGCCCGGCATGGACCGACACGCCCAGCGGCTTGCCCTCGCGCCGCCACGGCACCACGATCAGGTCGGTCGGCGCGTTGCGGTGGACGGTGGCAAGGCAATCGGCCTTGAGCAGCAGCGGCGCCTCGCCCCCGGCGGCGAAGTGGGCGATCGCGGCATCGCGCGCCGCCTCGTCCCAGATGGGCGTGCGGCTGCCGGCCAGCAGGCCGAGCGCCCCGCGCCGGCGGCCCTCGGGCGTCTCGACCCGGTGACCGAGCAGGGTGAGGTGGCGATCGACGAACCAGCGCAGCAGCGCCGCGCCCTCGCCATCCGCCAGCGTCTCGGCATCCTCGCGCAATGCGGCCTGCAACGCGGGCCAGTCGCTCACGACGGCGCGCACGTCGGCCAGCACCGCGCGCAGGTCGTCGTCCAGCGCGCGGCGCGCCTTTGCGTCGGCGCGCTCGATCTCCATGTAGATCATCGACTCGCGGCGCTCGCCGCTCGCATCGGGCGGCAGGATGTTGGTCAGCGCGCCCTCGCCGTCGCGCCGCACCGGCACGATCGGGTGGAGCAGGCGATGGATGTCCAGACCGTGCGCGGCGATGGCGCCGGCGATCGAGTCGACGAGGAACGGCATGTCGTCGTTGACCACCGCCAGCCGCATCCGCCGGCGCGGATCGTCGGCGGAGATCGATTCGATGCGCAGCGCGGGCTGGCCGGCGGGGCGGTGCGCGGCCACATCGGCCACGAAGGCGGCCGCCTCGCGACGGCTGGCATCGTTGAGGCCGTCTGTTTCCCCCGGCAGCGCGCGGGCGACCAGCGCCTCGGCGATGGCGGCCGTCAGCGGACCGGCGTCGCCCGGCGTCGTCTCATGCGCGTCGTTCCGTTTGCCGGCGGCGGGGCCACCGGCAGGCATCTTCTTCGTCGACGTCATTCGTTCCGCTCCGCATACAGGGTGCGGTCTCCGTCGGCCGCGCCTCGAATGGCCGGCTTATGCGCCCGCCCCGTGACACGGGCAAGGCACGTCTCCCGAGCGACGGCGGGCGGACGTGGCGGGCAACGGGGCGATCACGGCACGAACTGCCATGTCGCCCCGGCGATGGGGAAACGCATCGCGCCGATGCCCATGGGAGCCGCGCGCGTTCACCGGGCCGCTCGTCTGCCGAAGCACTCACGCGGCGGGGGAGGCGGCGCTGCCGCCGGCCGGATCAGTTGCCGAGATGGCGCAGCGCGCGATCCAGCAGCGCCGGATCATCGACGGGCGCCAGGATGCCGAGCCGCCCGTCCGCGTCCCGCCGGGCGACCAGCAGGACCAGGCCGTCATGGTCGCCCTGCACCGGATCGCCGGGCATATCGACCGTCACGCGCGCCGGGGCGAGGCGCAGACGTGCTCGCGCGCCGTTGCCGTCGTGGCCGATCGGGTTGCCTTCGTCGTCGAACCGCTGCGGATGATCGCCCCCGGCCTGTGGCGCGGCATTCGGCCCGTCCGCCCACACCGGGCTGGCGACGGGCATGGCCAGCGGCGGCATGGCCAGCGCCTGCGTCACCTCGGCCGAAAGTGCACGGGCGAGCGACTCCTCCGGCGCCTCCTTCCAGTTGATAACGCCGTAGATCGCGTCGATCGCCTGCTCGTCGGCAGAGAACGGCATCAGGATGCCGCGATACATCATGTTGCGGCCGCGCTGGTTGACGAACTCCGCCTCGAACCCGATCGGCGCGTGGTTGGCGATGATCTCGTCGATATGATCGGTGAGCCGCGACAGAAGCGACCCGCTCGGTACGTCGGAGACGTGGCGGATCGGCTGGTCGTGCCCGCCTTCCTCGCGCAGCGCGGCACCGACGAACGGGATCGCCGGATCGCCCGCGCCTTCCGCGAAATCGAGCACGACGCCGTGCGGGCCGAAATCGGGCACGGTCGCCGGATCGAGATCGGCGATCGCGGGGTAGGAGCGGCCGTGCAGCAGCGAAACCCAGTAATTATAGGCCCGCACGTGCATCCGCCGCTCGTCCGTGCCGATCGATGGCGGCGCGTCCATCGTCGGCTCCTCGGCGGCGGGATAATCGCGATCCGTCTCGTCGCTGTCGATCGAACGCACAGTATCCATGATCTTGCCCCAGCCCTGCCCCCGGATTGCGGGCGCTGTATCCGACTCATGCGCCGGTCATGGTTTCCTTCCGGTAAACGTGATCGTGCGCCGACCGCCAAAGCCCGCTTGTGCAACCGCCGCCCCGCTGATAGAGCGCCGCATCGCTGCCGCTTTAGCTCAGTTGGTAGAGCATCGCATTCGTAATGCGGGGGTCACAGGTTCGAGTCCTGTAAGCGGCACCAGTCCTTTAGAAGGGTAGCGGTTTAAACCAAGGCGAACGGGCGTTCGCGTGGTGCGCACGTGGGTCCTACGTGGGGCGAACTTGGCGATAGATAACAGATCATGATGAGCGGCGCGCCGTCGCAGGTCCCACTTTAGGCTGGCCGCTTGAGGCAACCCAAAGAGATCAGAGCCGCGCGTAGCGCCGACTCGAACTGTTGAAACGAGAGGGAGGATCGCAATAGAGCAATCCGTTGCTCTTGCGCGATGACGGTCAAAAGCTCGCTGCCGGCGCGTTTAGAACGACGACGATGTGTCTGGTTCGCGACTGACGCCAATGCTGCCTTGGGATCCGCAAGCTTCTCGGCCGCAGCAGCGTCAACGGGGAGTTGCAAATCCTCAATGCGTCCTGAGAAGCCAAGGGCAGCACATACCGCTTGAGGATCGGCTAACGCCCATGCCTCCGTCTCGTGCCGCGGCGATAGAAGTACAAGGCGATCACGTTTCAATCCGCATATCGTTTGTGCTTCATCAACGTATGCCTCCCGCCGCGAGGCGATATCTGCTTCTACGGCCCTGCCACCTGTGTCCGCATGTATAAACATGAGATGGTATGACTCCTTATGACTGCAAATTTCCCTTGCCACCAACTGGACGGTTCTACCATTTGCGCCCATAATAAAAGCAGGTGACAACGGAATTGTAACTTGCCTAAGAGTGCGTTTGAAAAGGCCGTCTCCTCACGTCCATCGACGTAGCAGAGTGGCGGAGGCGGCGATGGTGATGAGGGTTTCGGCGACGGCGGTGAGCTGCTCATAGTCGCGGACCAGGCGGCGGTTCTTGAA
>NZ_VNIM01000133.1 GCF_007785815.1 Alterirhizorhabdus solaris
CCGATGTCCCGTATCCCCACCACCGTCATCACCGGCTTCCTCGGCGCCGGCAAGACGACCATGATCCGACACCTGCTGAAGAACGCCAACGGCCGCCGCCTCGCGCTCATCATCAACGAATTCGGCTCGGTCGGCGTCGATCGCGATCTGGTGCGCGGCTGCAACGATGCCGATTGCCCGGAAGAAAATATCGTCGAGCTGGCCAACGGCTGCATCTGCTGCACCGTGGCCGACGATTTCCTGCCGACGATCACCGCGCTGCTCGACCGGCCGAACCCGCCCGAGCATATCATCATCGAATCCTCGGGGCTGGCGCTGCCCAAGCCGCTGGTGAAGGCGTTCGGCTGGCCCGAGATCCGCACCCGCGCCACGGTGGACGGCGTGATCGCGCTGATCGATGCCGATGCGGTCGCCGCCGGCCGCTTCGCCAGCGACGAGGAGGCGCTGGCGGCGGCGCGCGCGGCGGACCCGTCGCTGGATCACGACAGCCCGCTGGAGGAGCTGTTCGAGGACCAGCTCGCCTGCGCCGACATGGTGGTGCTGAACAAGGCCGATCTGGTCGATGCCGACACGCTGGCCGACATCGAGACCCGCATTGCCGCGGCCACCCGCGCCGGCGTCGGCATCGTGCGCGCCGCCCACGGCGCAGTCGATATCGGCGCGCTGCTGGGCATCACGGCAGCGGCCGAGGACGATCTGGCCGCCCGCCCCTCGCACCACGACGCGGAGGAAGACCACGACCATGACGACTTCGCCAGCTTCGTGATCGAGGCGGGTGAGATCGAGCGGCCCGCCGCCCTGCTCGCCACGCTGGCGCGGGTGATCGAGGCGCACGACATACTGCGGATCAAGGGGCCGGTGGCGGTGCGCGGCCGGCCGGCGCGGCTGATGGTGCAGGCGGTCGGCCCACGCATCGAGCATTATTTCGACCGGCCGTGGGGCGGCGAGGCGCGCCGCTCGCAACTGGTGGTGATCGGCCAGACCGGGCTGGACGAGGCCGCGATCCGCGCCGCGCTGGCCGCCGAGTTCGTCGCGTCCGAGCCGGTGGCCGCCGCCTGATGCACATCCTGTCCGCCACCCCCGGCACGATCGACAGCGGCGACGAGGCGATCGACCTCGGCCAGACGCCGGGCGACATCGTGCTGCTGACGGTGGCGGACAGCGACCTTGCCTGCTTCGCCCGCGCCGCCGACCTGTTGGGCGACGCCGCGCCCGGCGTGCGGCTGGCGAACCTGCTGCGGCTGAAGCACCCCTATTCGGTCGATCTGTACGTGGAAAAGGTGATCGCCGGCGCGCGTTTCGTCTGCGTCGTGCTGCTCGGCGGCAAGGGTTACTGGCCCTATGGCATCGACGAGATCGCGCGGGTGGCGCGCGAACGCGGCATCGCCTTCGCCGCGCTCGCCGACGGGTGCGAGAAGGATCCCGACCTCGATCGCGCCTCCACCGTGCCGGCGGATATGCGCGATCGGCTGTCCGCCTACCTGCGGCAGGGCGGCGTCGGCAACGCGATCTCGTTCCTGCGGACCGCCACGCGGCTGATCGGCGGCGATGCCGGCACGCCCGACGAGCCGGTGCCTGTCCCAGATGCCGGCCTGCACCGGCCCGGCAGCGAGCGGCCGACGCTGGACGAGGTGCGCGCGCGCTGGATAGCCGGGCGGCCGGTGGCGCTGTTCGTGTTCTACCGCGCGCTGCTGATCGCCGGCACGCTGGAGGCGGTGGATGCGACCGTCGCGGCGTTGGAGGCGACGGGGCTGAACGTGGTGGCCGTCCACGTCCGTTCCTTACGCGAGCCGTTCGCCACCGAGGTGCTGGCCGGCGTGATCGACGCGACCCGGCCCGACGTGATCCTCAACGCCACCGCCTTCGCCGCCTCCTCCCCCGGCGAGGATCGCAAGGCCGGCGTGCTGGAACGCGCCGACTGCCCCATCCTGCAGACCCTGTTCGCCGGCATCGAGGAAAGCGCCTGGGCAGCGAGCGCCCGCGGCCTCGGCCCGCGTGACCTGGCGATGCACGTCGCGCTGCCCGAGGTGGACGGGCGGCTGTTCACCCGGGCGATCGCGTTCAAGGCGGCGGCGCGCTTCGATCCGCGCACCCAGTGCGACATCGTGGTGCCGCGCGTGGCGGCCGGGCGTCTGCGCTTCGTGGCGGCGCTGGCGGCCGGCTGGGCGCGGCTGCGACAGACCCCGCCGGGGGAGCGGCACGTGGCGCTGGTGCTGGCCAACTCCCCCAACCGCGACGGGCGGATCGGCAACGGGGTGGGGCTGGATACGCCGGCCAGCACCGCCGCGATCGTCTTGTTGCTGGCCGACGCCGGCTATGCCGTGGGCGATGCCCCACGCGAGGGGGCGGCGCTGATGGCGCACCTGCTGGGCGGCGTCACCAACGCCGGTCGCGGCGCGAGCGACGCGATGTTGTCGCTCGCCGATTACCACCGTCTGCTGGACACCATCCCCGCCGCCGCCCGCGCGGAGATCGAAGGCCGCTGGGGTGCGCCGGAGGACGACCCGTTCGTGCGAGGCGGCGCGTTCCATTTGCCCGCCCACCACTTCGGCAATCTGGTGATCGCGGTGCAGCCGGCGCGCGGTTACAACATCGATCCCAAGACCAGCTTCCACGATCCGGCGCTGCCGCCGCCACACGGTTACCTCGCGTTCCACCTGTGGCTCAATCATGTGTTCGCGGCGCAGGCGGTGGTTCATGTCGGCAAGCACGGCAACCTCGAATGGCTGCCCGGCAAGGCGCTGTCGCTGGACGAAACCTGCTTCCCGGAGGTGTGCGCCGGGCCGGTGCCGCAACTCTACCCGTTCATCGTCAACGATCCGGGCGAGGGCACGCAGGCCAAGCGGCGGATCGGCGCGACGATCATCGATCACCTCACCCCGCCGCTCGCCCGCGCCGAGAGCTATGGTCCGTTGCGCCAGCTCGAAACGCTGGTGGACGAATATTATCTCGCCGCCGGCATGGACCCGCGCCGGCCGGAGCGGCTGCGCGGCGACATCCTCGATCTGGCGCGCGGCGCCGGGCTGGACGTGGACGCCGGGATGACCGGCGACGGCAACGACGCGCTCGCCACGCTCGACAACTATCTGTGCGAGCTGAAGGAGATGCAGATCCGCCACGGCCTGCATGTCTTCACCCGGTCGCCCGAAGCCACCCTGCGCGACGAACTGCTGCTGGCGCTGGCCCGCACCCCGCGCGGGCACGACCGGCCGGGGCAGGCATCGCTGCTGCGGGCGATGGCGGACGATCTCGCGCTCGGCTTCGATCCGCTCGATTGCCGGATGGGCGATGCCTACGACGGACCGCGCCCCGCCGTGCTCGCCCCGCTCTCGGACGATCCGTGGCGCACGCTGGGCGACACGATCGAGCGGCTGGAGTTGCTCGCGCTCGGCCGGCTGGCTGCCCCTGCCCCGCTCGGCCCGTGCAGCGATGTGGTGATGGCGGAGATCGCCGCTTCGCTTAGCCCCCGCGTCGCCGCCTGTGGGCCGGCGGAGGCGGCGGCGCTGCTGGCCGGACTGGACGGGCGCTTCGTGGCGCCCGGCCCGTCCGGCGCGCCCACCCGCGGGCGGCCGGACGTGCTGCCGACCGGGCGCAACTTCTACTCGGTCGATACCCGCGCGGTGCCGACCGCGACGGCGTGGGATCTCGGCTTCCGCTCGGCACAATTGCTGGTGGAGGATTATCTCCAGCGCGAGGGCGATTACCCCGCCAGCATCGCGCTGTCGGCCTGGGGCACCGCCAACATGCGGACCGGAGGCGACGACATCGCACAGGCGCTGGCGCTGATGGGCGCGCGCCCCCGATGGGACTGGTCGTCCGGCCGGGTGACGGGGTTCGAGCTCATGTCCGTCACCGAACTCGGCCGCCCGCGCGTGGACGTGACGTTCCGCGTCTCGGGCTTCTTCCGCGATGCCTTCCCCGAGCAGATCGACCTGATCGATTCCGCCGCGCGCATGGTGATGGCGCTGGACGAACCGGAAGCCGACAACCCCGCCGCCGCCCGCCACCGCGCCGAGACGGCCGGGCTGATCGATCGCGGCGAGACGGCGGCCGGGGCGGCGCGACGCGCGGGCGTGCGCGTGTTCGGATCGAAGCCGGGCGCCTACGGGGCCGGACTACAGGCGATGATCGACGAGAAACTGTGGCACGATCGAGCCGATCTGGCCGGGGTCTATCTGCAATGGGGCGGCTATGCCTATGGCGGCGGGATCGAGGGCGAGGCCGGGCAGGATCTGTTCGCCGCGCGCCTCTCGGGCATCGACGCGGTGGTGCAGAATCAGGACAATCGCGAGCACGACCTGCTCGACAGCGACGATTACTACCAGTTCGAGGGCGGGATCGCCGCCGCCGTGGAGCATCTGGCGGGGCGCAAACCCGTTTCGTACCACAACGATCTGAGCCGCCCGGAAAAGCCGGTCGTCCGCACGCTGGAGGACGAGATCGGTCGCGTGGTGCGCGCCCGCGTGGTGAACCCCAAGTGGATCGCCGGGATGATGCGCCACGGCTACAAGGGTGCGTTCGAGATCGCGGCGACGGTCGATTATCTTTTCGCCTTCGCCGCCACCACCCACGCGGTGCGCGACCATCACTTCGACGCCGTCCACGCCGCCTTCATCGAGGACGAGACGGTGCGCGCCTTCATGGCCGAGGTGAACCCGGCCGCCCTGCGCGAGACCGCCGCACGGCTGGCCGAAGCGCTCGACCGTCGCTTGTGGAAACCGAAATCGAACAGCGCGGGCGTTCTGCTCGCCGAACTTCAGGAGTCAGCGACATGACCATGACCGACGAGCGCCACAACGAGAAGATGCAGAAGAAACAGGCCGCGCATGAGAAGATCATGGCGAACAAGACGCAGGAAAAAGGCCTGCTGATCGTCCACACCGGCAAGGGCAAGGGCAAGACCAGCGCCGCGCTGGGCATGGTGACGCGCGCGATCGGCCACGGGATGAAGGTGGGCGTCGTCCAGTTCGTGAAGGGCGCGTGGGAGACGGGCGAGAAGAAGGTGTTCGATGCCTTCCCCGACGTGATCGAATTCAAGGCGATGGGCGAGGGCTTCACCTGGGACACGCAGGATCGCGCGCGCGACATCGCCGTGGCGCGCGAGGCGTGGGAGGAGGTGAAGCGGATGATCGCCGACCCCGCCTACCGCATGGTGCTGGCCGACGAACTGAACATCGTGCTGCGCTACGATTACCTGCCGCTGGACGAGGTGATGGCGGTGCTGACGGCCAAACCGGCGGACAAGCATGTGATCGTCACCGGCCGCAACGCACCGGAGGCGCTGATCGAGGCGGCGGACCTCGTGACCGAGATGACGATGGTGAAGCACCCGTTCCGCTCCGGCGTGAAGGCGCAGCCCGGCATCGAATATTGAGCACCCCGCCCCTGTTCGACGACGCATTCCGCGCGCAACTGGCGACGTTGTTCGCCTGGCGCCGCGACGTGCGCCATTTCCGCACCGATCCGCTGCCCGACGAAACGGTGGCGGCGCTGCTGGAGACGATGGCGCTCGCCCCCTCGGTCGGCAACGCGCAGCCGTGGCGGATTGTCCGCGTCCGCTCCCCCGCCCTGCGCGAGATGCTGGCGGCGCATGTCGACGCCGCCGTCACCGTGGCAGGGGCGGCCTACGACGATGCGCGCGGGCCGCTTTACAAGGGTTTGAAACTGCACGGGCTGCGCGAGGCGCCCTTGATCCTTGCCGTTTTCTCCGACGAGGCGCCGTCCACCGGCCACGGTCTGGGGCGCGCGACGATGCCGGAGGCGCTGGTCTATTCCACGGTGATGGCGGTTCACACGCTGTGGCTGGCCGCGCGGGCGCAGGGGATCGGGCTGGGCTGGGTCTCGATCCTCGATCCGGCGGCCGTCGCCGCGATGCTCGACGTGCCGGCGCAGTGGGCGCTGGTAGGGCTGCTGTGCCTCGGCCTGCCCGCCGACCCCGCGATCGAGCCCGAACTGCAACGGCGCGGCTGGCAGGCGCGGGAGGCGCTGCATGTCGTCGATCGCTGAGCCTCCGCTCGCCGATCGACCGCTCGCCGACGGCCTGCTCGTCGCCGCGCCGCGATCGGGCAGCGGCAAGACGGTGGTGACGATCGCACTGCAACGCGCGCTGGCCCGACGCGGCCTGCGCGTCGCCGGCGCCAAGACCGGGCCGGACTATATCGACCCCGCCTTCCATGCCGTCGCCACCGGCCGGCCGGCGCTGAACCTCGACAGTTTCGCCATGCCCCCGGCGATGCTCGCCGCGCTCGCGGTGCGGGCGGGGATAGCGGCGGACCTGATCGTGGCGGAGGGCGCGATGGGCCTGTTCGACGGCGTCGCCCGCCCCGGCGCGACCACCGGGGCCAGCGCGGAGGTGGCGCATGCGCTCGGCTGGCCGGTGCTGCTGGTGCTGGATGCGGGCGGGGCGGCGCAATCGCTGGCCGCCGTCGCGCACGGCCTCGCCACCTTCCCGGGCGGGCCGCCGGTCGCCGGGGTGATCGTCAACCGCGTCGCCAGCCCGCGCCACGGGCGGATGGTGGCGGCCGGGTTCGCCGGGCTGGGCCTGCCGCTGTTCGGGCTGATCCCGCGCGATCCGTGCATGGCGCTGCCCTCGCGCCACCTCGGGCTGGTGCAGGCGTGCGAGAGCGAGGCGATTTCCGACCGGATCGACCGGATGGCGACGCTGCTGGCCGACACCTGCGATCTCGACGCGATCCGAGCAAGCGCACGCCCCACCCACGTAGCGGCGTCGGGTGGCCAAACGCTCCGCCCGCCCGGACAGCGTATCGCGGTGGCGCGGGACGACGCGTTCGCCTTCCTCTACCCGCACCTGATCGAGGCATGGCACGCGGCCGGCGCGACGATCGCCTTCTTCTCTCCGCTGGCCGACGACGCCCCGCCCGACGAGTGCGATGCCTGCTGGCTACCCGGCGGCTATCCCGAACTGCACGCCGGCCCGCTCGCGGCGAATGCGCGCTTCCTCGCCGGCCTGCGCCGCTTCGCCCAAACGCGCCCGGTCCACGGCGAGTGCGGCGGCTACATGGCGCTGGGCGAGGCGCTGATCGTTGCGGACGGTACGGCCCACGCGATGGCGGGGCTGCTGCCCGTCGTCACCAGCTTCGCCGCGCGCAAGCTGCACCTCGGTTATCGCTACGCCACGTGGCGGCGGGCGATGCCGTTCGCGGCCGCCGGGTCCACCAGCGTCGGCCACGAATATCACCACGCCACGATCGTCTCGGCCGGGGGCGAGCCGCTGGCGAACATGACCGACGGCGAGGGTAACCCGATGCCGCCCGCCGGCAGCCGCGCCGGCCAAGTCACCGGCACCTTCTTTCACCTCGTCGCATGATCCGCCGCGCGCCCCTGCGCGGCGAGCAGCGCCACGGCCTTGGGGAAGCCCGCCCCGCCGCACACCGTGAGCGCCTGCGGGATATAGAGCCTGTGCGTGGCCGGCACTGCGCGCTCCAGCAGCGGATGGTGAAGCTGCGCCGTGCCGCGATCGCGCACGCGACGAGTGCCGCTGTCCATCACGACGAAATCGGGGCGGGCCAGCGCCAGCTCCTCCAGCGACAGCGTGGAAAGCGCCGGCTTGCCCAGCCTGCCGGACAGGTTGACCAGACCGACGCGACGGAACGCCTCGTCCACCAGCGTGCCGGTGCCGGTGAGGTAGCCGCCGCGCTGATAATAGGCCGCCACCCGCCCGCGCCCCGGTGGCGGGCCGATCGCGGCGAGATCGTGGCGCATGGTGGCGATCAGCCGCTCGCCGCGGTCGGGGTGGCCGGTGGCATCCGCGATCGCGCGCACCGTCGCGACGATGCCGTCGAACCCGTCCTTGGCGGGCAGTTCCAGCATCGTCGCCCCCTGCCCCTTCAGCCGCGCCAGCACCGCCTTGGTGCGGAACGGCGCGCCGACGATCAGGTCCGGCTTCAACGCGAACACCTCTTCGGCGGTGCGGTGGGTGAAGGGCAGCCCCTTGGCCCGGTCGGCAAAATAGGACAGGCCGGGGTCGCGCGCCCATTCGGTCAGCGCGGCGATCTGGCCCGGGTCGGCCAGCGCGATCAGCAACTGATCCGCGCACATGTTGAGCGAGACGATACGGGTCGGCCGGACCGGCGGCGGCGCGGCCCCCAGCAGCGGGATCAGGCACAGCAGGGCGAACAGGCGGCGCGCGGGCATCGGGGAGAGGCTTTCTTCGGGCGGATGGTACGGCTACGGCATGGCGGCAACCCGCCCGGGACACAATCGTGACGGGCCAAGACCGATCCGAAACGAGGTCCGCCGTGTCGCCCGCTCCCCCCGCCGCTGTCCGCGCGACACACTGGCTCATCCCCGCGATGGTGGTGGTGCTGCTGGTCGGCACGGGCGCGTCGCTGCTCGTCGGCCCCGCCCCCATCGCGCCCGGCCGGCTGCTGGCCGCGCTCGGCCCGCACGGCGATCCGATGGTGCGCGCGATCGTGCTGGAATTCCGCCTGCCGCGCACCCTGCTGGCGCTGCTGGTGGGGGCGATGCTGGGCGGCGGCGGCGCGAGTTTGCAGGGCTATCTGCGCAACCCGCTGGCCGAGCCGTCGGTGCTCGGCGTGTCAGGCATGGCCTCGCTCGGCGCGGTGGTGGCGCTGTATTATGGGCTGGCGGATGGCCACGGCTGGGTGCTGCCGCTATTCGCCGTGGCGGGCGCGCTGGCGGCCCTGCTGCCGCTGCTTCGCCTGTCGGCGCGCAGCGAAGGGCCGCTGGCGCTGATCCTCGCCGGCGTCGCGATTTCGTCGCTGGCGGGCGCGGGCATCAGCCTCGCGCTCAACCTCGCGCCCAATCCGTTTGCCGCCTCCGAGATCATGAGCTGGCTGCTCGGCTCGCTGGAGAATGCCTCGACGAAGGACCTGTGGATCGCCGCGCCGTGCGTCGCCGTCGGGCTGGCACTGCTGCTGCGCGACGGCCGCGCGCTCGATGCGCTGAGCCTGGGCGAGGACAGCGCCCGCACGCTGGGCGTCGATCTTCGCGCGGTGCGATGGCGGCTGCTGTTCGGGCTGGCGATCGGCATCGGCGGGGCGGTGGCGGTGTCGGGGACGATCGGCTTCGTCGGACTGATCGTGCCGCATCTGGTGCGCCCCCTCACCGATCGCAGCCCCTCCGCCTCGCTGCTCCCCTCCGCGCTCGGCGGGGCGCTGCTGCTGCTGCTGGCGGATATCGCGGTGCGCGCGATCCCCTCGTCCACCCCGCTGAAGCTGGGCGTGCTGACGGCGTTTCTCGGCGTGCCGGTGTTCCTCCACCTGCTCGCGCGGGAGCGGCGTCTGTGGTGATGCCTGTGACGACTCTGGCGATCGAAACCCTCTCCGCCCGGCTCGGCGGGCGCACCGTGGTGGACGGGGTGAGCGCCACGCTTTCCGGCGGCGGGCTGGTCGGGGTGATCGGGCCGAACGGCGCGGGCAAATCGACGCTGGCGCGCGCGCTGCTGGGGCTGGTCCCGCCGTCGCAGGGCCGCGTGCTGCTGGACGGGGCGGATGTCGCCACGCTCAAACCGGCCGAACTGGCACGGCGCATCGCCTATCTGCCGCAGGGGCAGGCGCTGCACTGGCCGTTGTCGGTGGAGCGGCTGGTCGCGCTCGGCCGGCTGCCCCACCTCGGCCCCTTTTT
>NZ_VNIM01000134.1 GCF_007785815.1 Alterirhizorhabdus solaris
CGGCTGATTTTGTTTTTCAAGCAGACGACGACATGCCGAACCCTGAGATGGCTGGTGGGTTTGGGGATGTGTATAAGACACAGCCCCCGCCCCGCCCGCGCCCATGAGTGCGCAGCCCGCCGAGACGGTGACGCTCTCGGTCGGCCGCGGGCAGGTGGTGCGCCTCGCCACCCCGATGAGCGACCTGTTCGTCGCCGACGACAAGGTGGCCGACGTGCAGGTGCGCTCCTCCACCCAGCTCTACGTGTTCGCCAAGGCGGCCGGCGAGACGACCGTCTATGCCACCAACAAGGCCGGGCAGACGGTGTTCTCCGCCAACATTCGCGTCGGCGCCAACTACGGCTCGGTCGGCTCGATGCTGCAGCTGGCGATGCCGGAAGCCTCGATCACCGCCACCCCGATGAACGGCCTCGTGCTGCTCACCGGCACCGTCGCCTCCCCCGGCGACGTGGAGGAGGCGCAGGCGCTGGTGCAGGCGTTCGTCGGCAAGGAGACGCAGGTCGTCAGCCGGCTGAAGACCGCCACGCCGTTGCAGGTTAACCTGCACGTCAAGATCGCCGAGGTGAGCCGGGAACTGGCCAAGCAGGTCGGCGTCAACCTTTTGAGCCGCGACACAACCGGCGGCTTCCTGTTCGGCATCGCGCAGGGGCGCGGGATCGGCTCGATCGGCAATACCGACCTGTCCGTCTTCCCCAACCTCGATGCCTCCTCGATCTTCGGCCTGCCTGCCGGATCGATCAGCCTGCCGTTCAACCCCGGCACCGGCCAGTTCATCAACCCCGCCAAGCCGGGCACCGTGTTCGACTTGCGCAATCTCGGGCAGGGTGCGGGCGCCACCAACCTCGGCCTCGCCGGCAAGCTGTTCGGCGTGGATATCGCCTCGGCCATCGATCTGGCCGAACAGGACGGCCTCGTCACCACGCTGGCCGAACCGAACCTCACCGCACTGTCGGGCGAGACGGCCAGCTTCCTCGCCGGTGGCGAGGTGCCGATCCCGATCAGCCAGGCGCTCGGTACCGTCTCGGTGGAGTACAAGCAATATGGCGTCAGCCTCGCCTTCACCCCCACGGTGCTGGCCGATGGCCGCATCTCGATGCGGGTCCGGCCCGAAGTGTCGGAGCTTTCGTCGGCGGGCGCCGTCACGCTGAACGGCTTCAGCATCCCCGGCTTCACCACCCGCCGGGCGGAAACCACGATCGAACTCGGCTCCGGCCAGGCGTTCATGATCGGCGGGCTGCTGCGCAACAACACCACCAACGCGACCGACAAGGCGCCCTTCCTCGGCGACCTGCCGATCCTCGGCGCGCTGTTCCGCTCGAACAGCTTCCGCCGCAACGAAACCGAGCTGGTGATCGTCGTGACGCCGTATCTGGTACGTCCGGTCAACGCGAACCAGATCGTTCTGCCGACCGACGGCTACAAGGCGCCGACCGACGTGGAGCGCATCCTCGGCGGGCAGAGCTTCAGCGGCAAGTCCGGCGGGCAGCGGCCTAAGCCCACGCTCGCCCCGCCCGTCACCGCCACGGTGCCGCCCGCCCCGCGCGGCGGCGGCAAGGCCAAGGCGGACGGCGCCGCCGCCCCCGGCTTCTCGCTCTGATCGTGATCCAGGAGAGCAACCTCATGCGACGCCTCGTTACTCTCGCCCTTGCAGGCCCGGCGCTGGGAATGGCGCTCGCGCTCGGCGGCTGCGGCCCGGTCAATCGCGGGCTGGAATCGGTCAACCAGCCCGTCGTCAGCCGTACCGATTACGTGCTGGACGTGTCGGCCGATGCGCTGCGCAACGGCACCGCAGCCGAGGCCGACCGGATCGATGCCTGGTTCGAGGCGATGCACCTCGGCTACGGCGACCGCGTGGCGGTGGACGATCCCGCCCGCTCCGGCGACGAGGGCGTGCGCGATGCGGTCGCCACCGTCCTTGCCCGCCACGGCCTGTTGCTGAGCGACTCCACGCCGGTGACGGCCGGCGAGATCGCGCCGGGCATGGTGCGGCTCGTCGTCAGCCGCAGCACCGCCGCCGTGCCCGACTGCCCGAACTGGCGCCGCTCCGCCCAGCCCGAACTCGCGCAGTCCTCGATGTCGAACTACGGCTGCGCGACGAACTCCAATCTCGCCGCGATGGTCGCCAACCCGGAGGATCTGGTGCGCGGCGCCGCTGTCGAGACCAACGATCCGCGCTCCGTCACCAAGGCGATCCGCGCCTATCGCGATGCGCCCAGCACGTCCACGCAGGGGCTGCGCGTCGAATCGACCAAGGGGGGTCAGTGATGAACGCGCCGTTCAACCCCCGCGGCGCCGCCGTGCGCGAGCCGTTCGCCGCCTTCGTCTGCGACGAGGGCACGGCCGAGGTGCTGCGCCCGGTCATCTCCGAACTCGGCTGGCCGCAGGAACGCATCGGCCGGGGCGGCCTGCGCAACGCGGTGCAGACGCTGTCGATCGCCGCCAGCCCGAACATCCTGTTCGTCGACCTTTCCGAAAGCGGCGATCCGCTGAACGATATCAACGCGCTGGCCGAGGTGTGCGAGCCGGGCACGGTGGTGATCGCCGCCGGCCAGGTGAACGACGTGCGCCTCTACCGCGATCTGGTGGCGAGCGGCATCCAGGATTACCTGCTGAAGCCGTTCAGCGCCGACCAGCTGCGCGATGCGCTGGCGCACGCCCAGATGACGATCGCCGGCCCGCGCATCAGCGAGGCCGCGGTCGAGCGGCCGCATCTGACCACCGCCGTCATCGGCGTGCGCGGCGGTGTCGGTGCCTCCTCGATCGCCTCCTCGATCGCATGGCTGTTCGGCGACAAGGGCAATCGCTCCACCGCGCTGCTCGATCTGGACGTGCATTTCGGCACCGGCGCGCTGGCGCTCGATCTGGAGCCGGGGCGCGGGCTGACCGATGCGATCGAGAACCCCAGCCGCATCGACGGCCTGTTCATTGAGCGCGCGATGGTGAAGGCGAACGAGCGGCTCGCGGTGCTCTCCGCCGAGGCGCCGATCAACCAGCCGCTCACCTCCGATGGCGCTGCCTTCTTCCAGTTGCAGGAGGAGATGAAGGCGTCGTTCGAGTGCACCGTGATCGACCTGCCACGCACCATGCTGATCCAGCACCCGCACCTGCTCAACGACGTGCAGACGGCGGTGGTCGTGATCGAGTTCACGCTCGCCGCCACGCGCGATGCGATCCGCATCCTCTCGTGGCTGAAGGCGAATGCACCACAGACGACGGTGATGGTCGTCGCCAACCGCGTGCCGGCGCCCGGCCTCGCCGAGATAAGCCAGAAGGATTTCGAGACGTCGATCGAGCGCAAGGTCGATCTGGTCGTCCCGCTCGACCAGAAGATGGCGGCGCAGGCGGCAAAGCTCGGCAAGCCGCTGGCCGAGGTGGCGCGCGCCGGCAAGATCGGCCCGCTGCTCGGCGGCCTCGCCGCGCGGCTGATCGCCAGCGTGGAAAGCGGCGCCGGCCCCGCCGCCGGCGGCACCCGCTCGCTGATGGGCAAGCTGGGCGATTTCCGCGCCCGCCTGCCCGGCCGCAAGCCCAAGGCGGGCTGAGGCCGGATCGGGAGCCGAATATGACCGGGACGATGCCCTTCCTGCTGCTGACCGCCGCCATCTTCGGCATGCTGGCGATGGGCGTGCTCGCCTTCACCGGCCCCTCCACCAACAAGGCGCAATCTCGCCGGCTGGATGCGCTGAAGGGCCGCCATGTCGAGGATGCGGTGGTGGCCATGCAGATGCGGCGGATCACCGCGCATCAGCAGACCAGCTTCGATCTCGCGATCACCCGCATGCTGCCCAACCCCACGGTGCTGCGCAAGCGCATCGAGATGACCGGCAAGGAATGGACGCTCGGCCAGTATATGCTGGTGAACCTGGGGCTGGCGCTGTTCGTCGCCATCCTCGCCGCGTTCAAGGGCGCCCCGCTCATGCTCGCGCTGTTGGGCGGCATCTTCATCGGCGTCGGCCTGCCGCACATGGTGATCGGCCACCTCATCAAGAAACGCGTCGCCAGCTTCACCTCGAAGTTCCCCGATGCGATCGAGCTGCTGGTGCGCGGCCTGCGATCGGGTCTCCCCATCTCCGAGACGATGGGCGTGGTGGCGAGCGAGGTGCCCGGCCCGGTCGGCGTCGAGTTCCGCACCGTGGTCGACAAGATGAAGATCGGCCGCACGATGGAGGCGGCCTTGCAGGAGACCGCCGACCGGCTTGGCACGCCCGAATTCCAATTCTTCGTCATCACGCTGGCCATCCAGCGCGAAACCGGCGGCAACCTGGCCGAGACGCTCTCCAACCTTGCTGACGTGCTGCGCAAGCGTGCGCAGATGAAGCTGAAGATCAAGGCGATGTCGTCCGAATCCAAGGCGTCGGCCTACATCATCGGCGTGCTGCCGTTCATGGTGTTCGGCTCGATCCTGTGGATCAACCCCGATTACATGATGGGGTTCTTCCGCGACGAGCGGCTGATGATGACCGGCCTGGGCGGGCTGGTGTGGATGGGGATCGGCGCGTTCGTGATGCGCCAGATGATCAACTTCGAGATTTGAGGAACAGGCGATGACCGGAGCCGGCCCCAAAGTCCTCGGCGTCGACATATTCAGCGCCGCCACCCTGTTCATGGCGCTGGCCGTGGCCGCGCTGTTCGTGGCGATCTATGCGGCGACCACCGTGCGCAACCCGATGGCCAAGCGCGTCAAGGCGCTGAACGACCGGCGCGAGCAGTTGAAGGCCGGCATCACCGCCTCCACCAACAAGCGCCGCACCAAACTCGGCCAGAGCACCGAGGCGGCGGACTTCCTCCGTTCGTTCCTGCAATCGCTGCGAGTGTTGCAGGATTCGCAGCTGAAGCAGGCGCAGATCCGGCTGGCGCAGGCCGGCATCCGCTCGAAGGACTGGGCGCTGGCGGTCATCTTCGGCCGCATGGTGCTGCCGATCGTGCTGGGCGGCACGATGGTGGTCGGCGTCTATGTGCTCGGCTGGTTCGCGGACTGGACGCCGATCAAGAAGTTCGGCCTCGTCGCCGGATCGCTGATCTTCAGCTACAAGCTGCCCGACATCCTGCTCAAGAACATGGTGGACAAGAGATCCGCCGCGATCCGCAAGGGCCTGCCCGACGCGCTCGACCTGCTGGTGATCTGCGCCGAGGCGGGTCTGACGGTCGACGCCTCGTTCCATCGCGTCGCGCGCGAGTTGGGCCGCGCCTATCCCGAGCTTGGCGACGAGTTCGGCCTGACCGCGATCGAGCTGGGCTTCCTCACCGATCGTCGCTCCGCGTTCGAGAACCTTGCCCAGCGCGTCGATCTCGATTCGGTGCGCGGTGTGGTGACGACGATGATCCAGACCGAGAAGTACGGCACCCCGCTCGCCTCCGCACTGCGCGTGCTCTCCGCTGAATTCCGCAACGAACGGATGATGCGCGCCGAGGAAAAAGCCGCGCGACTGCCCGCGATCATGACGGTGCCGCTGATCTGCTTCATCCTGCCGGTGCTGTTCGTCGTCATCCTCGGCCCGGCGGCCTGCTCGATCTCGGATAACTTCATCAAGTAGGAACGCGGCCGGGCGGCCACCGTTGTGGCTCCGTAACAGGAGTGAACCGCGATGGCCGTCAATCAACTCGCGCTCTATGCGCTCGTCCTCGTCCTCGGCTGGCTGCTCGGCCTGCTGTCCCGTTCCGGAGGCGGTGCTTGGCGGCGCAAGTATGAGACGGAACGCAGCGCCCGCATCGCTCTTGAGAACACGCAGGGCGAGCGCGACAACGTGGCCCGCACCCGGATCGCCGAACTGGAGCGTCGGGCGGCGGCGGCAGAGGCGGCCTCGTCGGTCGGCAACAGCCCGGTTGCCGGCGTTGGCACCGCGATGGGCGCCGGTGCCGCGACGGGTGCTGGCAACATGGGCACCCTCGGCGCAACGACGCCTGCCGATCGCGACGATCTCTCGCTGATCCACGGTATCGGCCGTTCGGGCGAGAGTCGGCTGAACGAGGCCGGGCTTCACCGCTTCGTCGATATCAGCCGGCTGAGCGACACCGAGACGGCCTCGCTTGAAAACCACCTCGGTGCCGAACCGGGTACGGTCGCGCGCGAGGAATGGCGCGAGCAGGCCGCCTTGCTGGCCAGCGGCCGCGCCGACGAACACCGCAACCGCTTCGGCTGAGCGGCATCTTGCGGGCTGAACCTGTCCCAGCGCCGGCGTGCCCTCTGGCCAGTCCACCGCCCGGTTGGGGGTCGGTCCAGTCATCGGTCAGGTGTTGCCCCCGGCGCGATCGAGGGTGGCGGGGTCGCTGCCGGACATGCCTTATTCGTGAGAGGTGGTGACAGCGATCGGCCTGTTGGCACGACCCGCTCTTCACAGGGCGCTCGCTGGTTCGCGTCCCGGATGACATGCGCGTTCTAGACTTCGCGGTACGTCAGTCGGCCCCGCCGCCAAAAGCTCTAGGTCCGTGACAACAGCAACAGGACACGGGTACTCACGGTCGAGATAATTCACGCTCGCACGCGTGCCACGGGCATCCTGACCGGCCCGCTTACTCTCCCGGCATCAAGCTCGCGTGTTATGAGGTCTAAGTTGCGATCCGGGAGGCGCTTGGCCCCTACGACGCCTGTCTCACCCAGCTCCTAGTTATCCGCTTTCTTGACGAGCCTGTATTCGCCGGCAAAGACGATCCATAATCATCCCTGCCAGACGTGAAAACGGCGCCGGTATCGCTACCGGCGCCGTTTTCATCGTTGAGCGACAGTCAGAAGTTCGAGAACTGCTCGTTCCCGACGAAACCCATCTTCTCGACCTGCGCCCGCTTGGTGACGGCAAGGACGTTGTCCACCACCTCGTAGCGAGCCTGCGGGTCCGGCTGCAGATGCAATTCCGGCACCGGGTTCATCGACTGGGTCAGATCCAGATACTGCTTCAGCACCGGCAGGGTGACGGGCGAGCCGTTCCAGAACACGGTGCCGGCCGGATCGATCGTCACCTTGTTTTTCACCGGATCGACCGGCGGCGGCTGGTTCTGGCTGTTGTCGTTCACCGGCAGATCCAGCTTCACCGCGTGGGTCTGCACCGGGATCGTGATGATGAACATGATGAGCAGCACCAACATGACGTCGATCAACGGCGTCGTGTTGATGTCCATCATCGGCTCACCTTCGGTGGTGCTTGCTGCCATGGCCATGGTGGTTACTCCTGTAAGCGGTCGGTCAGTGGCGCGGTATTACAGACGGGCCGTCTGATAGCCCGGCGGCGGGTTCGAGATGAAGCCCACGCGGGAGAAACCGGCACGCTGCATCGTGTAGACCGCACCGCCGATGCACCGGTACGGCGTCTTCACGTCGCCGCGGATGTGCGCCTCGGGCAGTTCCAGGCCGGGTGCGTTGACGCCGCCCTGACGATCGATCTCGGCCTTGAGCTTGACCACGGCGCGGTCCAGCAACTCCTGCGAGCTGACCCGGGTAAGGCCCCAATACACCTCGCACGAACCGTCGGCGCCGCCCTTGATCGACAGCGAGACGTTCTCGGGCTTCGTCGTGGTCGGCTCGAACGCGACCTTCGGGATTTCCATCGGAACCGTCTGGATGACGACAGGGACCGTGATGAGGAAGATGATGAGCAGCACCAGCATGACGTCGACGAGCGGCGTCGTGTTGATGTCCGACATGGGAGAATTGTCTTCGGCGGGCCCCGCACTCATGGCCATGGGTTCAGATCCTATCCTGCTTCACTAGTGCCGGTCCGGTGCCGGGGATGCCGCATGGGCACCCCCGGCCTCGACGGATCAGGCCTTCTGGTTCGGCGCGATCGCGGCCGAACCGGTCTTCAGCGGCGGGGTCGGCGCGGCGCCGCGGCCGAGCGAAACCGGCTTCAGCGCGCCGCCCGAGACCATGTAGCCATGCAGGTCGTTCGAGAAGGACGAGAGCTGCTCGGCGACCACCTTGTTGCGACGGATCAGCCAGTTGTAGCCGAGCACCGCGGGAACCGCCACGGCCAGGCCGAGCGCGGTCATGATGAGCGCCTCGCCGACCGGGCCGGCGACGGCGTCGATCGATGCCTGACCGGCCGAACCGATCTTGATGAGCGCGCGATAGATGCCGATCACGGTGCCGAACAGGCCGACGAACGGCGAGGTCGAACCGACGGTGGCGAGCACGGCCAGACCGTTGCCGAGCTTGGAGTTGACCACCGCCTGGCTGCGGCCAAGCGAGGTGAGCAGCCAGTCATGCTGGTCGACCGGGTCGAGCAGCTTGGTGTGCTCGTCCTGCGCGCGCAGGCCGTCGTCGACGATCTGGCGATAGGCCGAGTTCTTCTCGAGCTTGGCGGCGCCTTCCTTCAGCGTTGGCGTGCCCCAGAACTGGGTGCGGGCGCGCTTCGCCTGATTGAGGATCTTCTGCTGCTCGATCAGCTTGGTGAACATGATGTACCAGGAGGCGGCGGACATCACCACGAGGATGAGGAACACGGCCCAGGCGATCGTGCCGCCCTGCTCGAGAGCGGCCATGAGGCCATACGGGTTGTCGCCGGCCGGTGCTGCGGGGGTAGCCATTTGGAGAAGTCCTCTTCTATTCGATGCGGTCATGACGGGCCGGCGCGCCCCATGGCGACACCGGCCTCACGGAGATCAGTCCTTCGGGATCTGCCAGCGAACCCGGCGATTGTAGCCGGAGGTCGAGGCGATCGCGGCACCGTTACTGTCGAGCGCGGGCTTGTAACGGCCACGACGCGTGATGTTCTTGCACGCGGCGTCGTCCAGCTCGGACGAACCGCTCGACGCGGTGACGCGGCAATTCACGACACGGCCCGATGCATCCACGTCCCAGGCGACGGCGGTGACGCCCTCGGTTCCTTCACGCAGGGCGCGGGAAGGATAGTCCTCGGTCGTAACCCAGCTGCTGACATCACCGCGGGGGGTTGCGGCGGATGCCTGCGAAGGCCGGGGCGGCGGCGGCGGTGGCGGCACCTCCTCAGGGGGTGGCGGCTCCTCGGCCACGTCGAATACCTTGGTATCCGAAGCGATCTTCTTAACCACATTGTAAGCCAGGCCCGTTATGAAGGCGTAGCCGAGAAGAGCGTGCAACAGGACCACGAGGCCTATGGCCACGGCCTTGCGCGGGCTCATCGTAGGTTGGTCAGCGTATGACATTCAGGAAGACACTCCCTCCGATCCGCAAGCCTGCGTTGACGATGACTGGCGGGTCATCTCCTAAAAACTCGATCGACCATTTTTGGGCTTTTTCGTCAGGTCGCGGCCAGTTTCTATCGCGGCGCCCGCAGCGACGCAATTGCTTTGTCTGTCTGTTCGTTAAGGCGTGGCCGTGCTTGAACGGGACACTCCCCGCGTGGCAAGGATGACGCCACGACCCCCGGAGCGCGCCTGCGCGGAATGGAATGCCATGCGTATCCTGATGATTGCCGCCGCCGTGGCGCTGGCCCCGGCCGGATCGATCGCCGCCCCGCCTGCGCCGGCCCCTGCGCGCCGCGGATCAGCGCCAGCACGGTGCCTTCCACGTAGAAGCGAACGAAGCCGGGGGC